>WYBB01000231.1 GCA_011526585.1 Deltaproteobacteria bacterium | reverse complement strand
CATGTCCCGCATCTCCCGCGGGCTGTAGCTCCGTACCGACTTCATGAGCCGTACCCTGAACCACGCCCGCCTCAGGGCGGACATCTACAAGTGTTCTTACCGCGGACATCTACCGTGCTACCTACAATCGCCCCGCGCCCACATGAAGCCGCGCCGCTTCCGTGTTATCCGAGAACCATGGAGCGCGTGCAGGCACTCTTCGGGCTCTTCGGCATGGTGCTCATCTGTTGGGCGCTCTCGGTCGACCGCAAGGCGGTGCGCTGGCGCGTCGTCGTCTGGGGCGTCGCGCTGCAGCTCGCCTTCGCCGCCATCATCCTCCTGCCCGACATCGGCCAGGACGTCTTCGCCGCCGTCGACAAGGCGGTGAAGACGCTGGTCAGCTTCTCCGAGGCCGGCTCCAACTTCGTCTTCCAGAGCGTCGACGCCCACGAGATCATCCGCCTCGAAGACGGCGTGCCGATCCCGACGCCGATCATCGGCGCCATCTCTCCCCCGCTCAAGACCCTGGCCTTCTGGGTCCTGCCGACCGTCATCTTCTTCTCGGCGCTGATGGCGCTCTTCTACCACTACGGCGTCATGCAGAAGGTCGTCGCCGTCATGGCGCGCGCCATGCAGAAGACCTGCGGCACCTCGGGCGCCGAGAGCCTCTCGGCCGCCGCCAACATCTTCGTCGGCCAGACCGAGGCGCCGCTGCTCGTGCGTCCCTTCATCGGCACGCTCACGCGCTCCGAGCTCAACTGCATCATGACCGCCGGCTTCGCCACCGTCGCCGGCGGCGTCATGGCGATCTACGTCGCCATCGTGCCCGTCCCCGGGATCGCCGGCCACCTCGTCGCCGCGTCGATCATGTCCGCGCCCGCCGCGCTCGCCGTCGCCAAGCTGCTCGTGCCCGAGGACGGCCAACCGACCACCATGGGGCGCGTCGACGTGCCGGTCGACAAGATCGACAAGAACGGCATCGACGCCATCGCGCGCGGCACCCTCGAGGGCTTGCAGCTCTACCTCAACATCATCGCCATGCTGCTCGTCTTCTACGCGATGATCACCCTCGTCAACGCCATCCTCGGCGGCATCGGCGATCTCGTCGGCCTCCAGCTCTCGCTCGAGCTCATCCTCGGCTACCTCTTCGCGCCCTTCGCGCTCTTGATGGGCGTGCCCTGGGACGAGTGCCTGCAGGTCGGCATGCTGCTCGGCAAGAAGCTCACCCTCACCGAGATCATGGCCTACCTCGATCTCGCCGAGATCCAGAAGAGCGCCGCGCCGCTCTCCGAGCGCACCGCGATCATCGCCTCCTATGCCCTCTGCGGCTTCGCCAACTTCGCCTCGATCGGCATCCAGATCGGCGGCATCGGCGCGCTCGCCCCCGAGCGCCGCGGCGAGCTCGCCCGCCTCGGCCTGCGCGCCATGGCCGGCGGCACCGTCGCCGCGATGATGACCGGCGCCGTCGCCGGGATCTTCGTATGAGCTCCGCGCCGTCCGTCGCCTCCCGCATCCGCCCCATCGACCGCGTCGCCCCTGCCGAGATCCAGCTCGTCGCCGAGCGCATGCGCGACACCCTCATCGAGGTCCTCGGCCCCGAGCGGGGCGCCACCCTCTACGACCTGGACTGGCTCGTCGCGCGCGTGCGCTGGCACCTCGATCCCGATCGCACGGCCGAGGTCCTCGTCGCCGACGACCCGAGCGCCGGCCTCGTCGGCCACTGCATCGTGCGCGCCGACCGCGACGAGCACGGCGCGCCGATCGGCTACTTCTCGACCACCTACGTCGTGCCCACCCACCGCCGTCGCGGCATCGCCGCTGCGCTCATCACCGCGGGCGAGCGCTTCCTGCTCGTGCACGGTCTCGCGACGCACGTCACCGACACCGACCAGCACAACACCCCCTTGATCGCGCTCTTCGCGCGCCGCGGCTTCGCCGTCGCGTATCGCGACACGGCCAGGGCCATGGTGCGCCTGGCCCGTCGCGCACCTCCCCCATGAACGCCCGGGGTCGATCGCGCTTGGGCCGAGGCGCGCGTTCTGGTATCCCGCTGCAACGATCCGATGGGGATCACGGGAGTGTGGGCGATGATGATGATGCGATGGGTTGTGATGGCGGCTTGGCTCGCGGGTTTCACGGCGAGCTGCGCCGACGAGGGCGGATCGCAGGGGCCTTCCGACACCCTCGATGAGACCAGCGGAGACGCCGCCGATACGACCGGCGAGACCTCGCCCGACACCAGCGTCGGACCCGACGGCGACACCAGCACCCCCGACACGAACGTCGGTCCCGACGGCGACACCCAGAGCCCCGACGGCGAGGTCATCGAGCCTCCCGAGGGCTGTGAGGATCCGATCCCCACCCCGCCTGCCGGCGAGCTCTGCGAGGTTACCGAGGGCTCGAACGCCGCGCTCCTCATCCGCGCCGATCTGATCATGCCCGAGGGGATCCTCGAGCGCGGCGCGCTGCTCATCGAGAACGGGCTCATCACCTGCGCCGGCTGCGACTGCCTCGACCTCGCCGCCGCCGACACCGCCACCGTCTTCGCCTGCCCCGAGGCGATCGTCTCCCCCGGCCTCATCAATGCCCACGACCACGTGACCTACGCCCAGGGCAAGCCCCAGCCCCACGGCGAGATCCGCTACGACCACCGCCAGGAGTGGCGCAACAACAGCGGCGTCAACGTGCCCGGCAAGCCCAAGCTCGGCGCGCCGCAGAACGACAGCCGCTACGGCGACTCCTGGGTCGAGCTCCGCCAGGTGCTCGGCGGCGCGACCAGCTACTTCGCCTCCGGCGCGGCCCCCGGCCTCGTGCGCAACCTCGACGTGCGCTCGCGCCTCGAGGGCCTCCAGCACGACATCGTCGACACCGATCCGTTCCCGCTCGGGCGCAGCGGCGTGCGCGAGAGCGGCTGCGACTACGAGGAGCTGCCCAGCCCCTCCGTGCTCGAGGCGCTGGCCTGGGTCCCGCACGTCGCCGAGGGCGTCAACATCGCCGCGCGCAACGAGCAGATCTGCCTCGACGGCCAGGCCCCCGGCGGCGTCGACGTCGTCGAGTCCAACACCGCCTTCATCCACGGCGTCGGCGTCACCGCCGCCGACATCGCGATCTTCGTCGGCGAGGGCGCCGGCCTCATCTGGTCGCCTCGCACCAACACCGATCTGTACGGCTTCACCGCGCAGGCCCCGCTCTACCACCTGCTCGGCGGCCGCATCGGCCTCGGCACCGACTGGACCAACTCCGGCTCGATGAACATGCTGCGCGAGCTCGCCTGCGCCGACGCCTGGAACAAGCGCTGGGACAACTACTTCAGCGACCACCAGCTCATCCAGATGGCGACCTCCTGGGGCGCGGCCGTGCTCGGCTTCGGCGACGTGCTCGGCTCGCTCACGCCCGGCAAGGTCGGCGACATCGCGATCTTCGACGCCCGCCAGAACAAGGGCTATCGCGCGCTCATCGACGCCAACGTGCAGGACGTCGCGCTCGTGCTCCGCGGCGGCACGCCGCCCAGCATCGGCGGCCAGACCTACTACCGCCGCGGCCGTCCCCTCTACGGCGAGCCGGCCCTGGTCATGCCGCTCGCCGAGCGCGAGCTCGACTACGCGCTCTACGACCCCAACGTCTACTCGGCGACCGATCCCGCCAAGAAGAAGCTCGCGCCGTGCGAGACGATCGACGTCTGCGGCCGCGACAAGGCCCTGTGCCTGGCCGATCAGATGGAGGACAAGCCCGACGGAGCCACCTACTTCCAGACCTTCACCTACGCCGAGCTCAAGGCCCAGCTCGACCCCGCCAAGACCTACGACGCCTTCTTCTGCGACACGCCCCCGGACGAGCCGACCTGCGTGCCGTCGCGCCCCGGCGAGTTCGACGGCGTCGGCGGGCCGAGCGACAGCGACGGCGACGGGATCTCCGACGGCGCCGACAACTGCCCGACCTGGTTCAACGCCATCCGCCCGATGGACGACGGCCGCCAGCCCGACACCGACGGCGACGGCGCGGGCGACGTCTGCGACCCGTGCCCCTTCGACGCCGACACCACCGCCTGCACCTCGATCGATCCCGACGACGTCGACGGCGACGGCGTCGTCAACGAGAGCGACACCTGCCCGAGCGTGCCCGACGATCAGACCGACACCGACCAGGACGGGATCGGCGACGCCTGCGACGACTGCCCCGAGTTCGCCAACATCGGCGGGCGCGGCTGCCCCTCGACCATCCCGGCGATCAAGCGCGGCGAGGTGGCCTCCGGCAAGGCGGTCTCGCTGCCCGGCGTCGTCGTCGTCGCGGTCGGCCCCGACTTCTACACCGTTCAGACCGCCGGCCCCGCCGAGGAGTTCGGCGGCCTCTATGTCTTTACCGGCACCTCGGGCACCAAGCCCGCCGCCGGCGCGCTCGTCGACCTCTCCGGCACGGTCGACGAGTACTTCGGCCAGACCCAGCTCGCGAGCTCGACCTTCACCGTGCTGCCGACGCCGGGCACCATCCCCGAGCCGCTCGTCATCGCGCCAGCCGACGCCGCCGCCGGCGGCCCCAAGGAGGCCGCCTACGAGTCGCTGCTCGTCGAGGTCCGCGACGTCGCCGTCATCGACGCCGCCCCGACCCCCGAGGTCAACGGCACGGCCACCGAGAACGTCGACAACGAGTTCGTCGTCACCGGCGACCTGCGGGTCGACGACGCCCTCTATCAGATCAGCCCACAGCCGGTCGTCGGCCAGACCTTCCCGACCCTGCGGGGCGTGCTGCGCTACGCGTGGAACAAGAACAAGCTCCTGCCGCGCTTCGAGGCGGACGTCGTAAGCGGCCCGCCGCGGCTCCTCGGGTTCGACACGACCTCGGTCGCCCTCTACGCGGAGTCCTCGCTCGACGTAGCCGTCGCGCTCACCGGCGACGCCGTGGAGCCGACGCGCATCGCGCTGCGCAGCGAGGCGACCGCCGTCGCCACCGTGCCCGCCGAGGTCGAGATCGCCGTCGGCGCGCGCAGCGTGGTCGTGCCCGTCACGGGCGTCGCCGAGGGGGACACGACGATCTTCGCGAGCTACGACGGCGTCGAGGTCGAGCTCGCGGTGACCGTGCATGCCGCCGATGCCCAGCCGAAGGTGGTCGCCCTCGAGGCGAGCCCCACGAGCGTCGTGCACGGCGCCACCGCGACCCTGACCGTCACGCTCGATCTGCCCGGTCGCGCCGACGGCACCGAGGTGGCCATCTCCGCCAGCGGCGTCGCCCTCACCCTGCCCGGGGCGTCGGTCACGGTCCCGGCCGGCGCCAACAGCGTCGACTTCGAGGTCGTCGCCGGCGCCAGCACCGGCCAGGCGACGGTCACCGCCACGGCGGGCGGCGCCGAGGCGAGCGTCGCCATCGACGTGCGTGAGCTCTCGGCGATCGGGCTCGTCCTGGCCGAGGTCTTCTACAACCCGGCGGGCACCGACGGCGGCCAGGAGTGGGTCAAGCTCTTCAACGGCACCGGCGTCACCATCGATCTCTCCGGCTACAGCCTGTCGTGGCGCGGTCAGAGCTTCACCAATGGCGGCGGGACCTTGCAGCTCTCCGGCAGCATCGCCGCCGGCGCCTGCTTCATCGTCGGTGGCCCGACCGCCAACGCGGGGATCACCGCCTACGATCTGGTGCACGACTTCAACCCCGACATCCAGAACGCCGGCACCGACAGCGACGAGGCGCTCGACGGCGTCTCGCTCTACGACGTCGCCGCGAGCACGGTCACCGTGACGACCCCGCCGATCGACGTCGTCGCCTGGGGCGCGGTCAACACCAACCAGATCCTCGGACCCGACGGGCCGCTCGCCGCGTCCAACGCGCCGGTCGTCAACGGCCAGTCGGTGCGCCGCAAGGACCTCGCCACCTGGGAGGCCGCGACCCCCAGCGCCGAGTGCGTCGTGATCACCGAGTAGCGCGATGCGCGCGCGCGTCGGACTCGGCGACGATCAGCGCGCGATGGCGGTCGCGCTCGCGGCCGCCGCCTTCATGGACGACCCGCTCTACGCCTGGCTCGTGCCGGGCGCGTCCCGGCGCCGGCGCGTGCTCGTGGCGCTCATGCGGCGCGCGCTGGCGGGGTGCTCGCTCGACCTCGCCGGCGGCGACCCCGGCGACCCCCGAGATCCTGACGTTCCGACGGTGAGCGCGCTCCTCGCCTGCCACGACCCGGCCCGCCCACCGAGCGGCGGCGGCGGCCTCGACCTCGGCGCGCTGCCGCTCCTCCTCGCGCCTCGCCGCGCCCTCATCGGGCTCGGGCTCCTGCGCAAGCTCCGGCGCCTGCGCGGAGACGCGCCGCACGTGCACGTCGAGATCCTCGCCGTCGCGGATCATGCGCGCGGCCGCGGCTTCGCGCGGCGCCTCCTCGATCCGCTCCTCGCCTCGGCCGACGAGCGCGCACTACCCGTGCACCTCGAGACGACCAACCCGGCCAACGTCGCGCTCTACCAGCGCTTCGGCTTCGCCGTCAGCGACGAGCTCACCGGCGCGCACCCGCCGGCGTGGGTGATGCGCCGCGCCTCCGCGAGCCTTGATGGAGGCCATGGCTAGGGCCGCCCGCGGTGCCCCCGCCGCGGCACGACGGGCAGCGTCACCGGTTGCACAGGACCAGAACATGAACCGCGAACATCTCCTGTGTACACTCCGTTCGGCAGCTCGCGCGATGGTTGCGGCGGTGCCACTCCTCGCGCTCGCCGCGTGCGGCGACAGCGCGTCGCTCGCCGAAGAACACGCGGTCGACGGTGATGTCCCCACGAGCGCGGAGGATGGCAAGGAGGCAGGCCCCACCCCGGCGTCCGTGGGCTGCGTCACCGCCGTCGGCGCAGGGCACCACCTCTTCGACTGCGACGGCGGGATCCGCTACGACGTCGAGATCCCGGCGTCCTGCACCCGCGGTGGCTGCGGTCTGGTGCTCGACATCCACGGCCTCACCATGAGCGCGACCGAGGAGGACGCGGGCACGGGCATGCGCGCGCGCGGTCGGGAGCACGGCTACGTCGTGGTGCAGCCCAACGCGCCCGGCGTACCGGCGAGCTGGACCCAGGCGCTGCACGCGCCGCTGGTCTTCGACGTCGTCCGCGATCTCGCCGCCGCGCTCGTCATCGACCCGCGGCGCATCCACGTCACCGGCTTTTCCCAGGGCGGCGGCATGACCTGGAGGCTGATCTGCGATCACGCCGACTTCTTCGCGAGCGCCGCGCCGCTCGCCGGGTTGCCGGGTTGCGCGTTCGCGGGCTCGGAGGTGCCGTCGCGCGAGGTGCCGATGATGCAGGTCCACGGCCACCGGGACACGATCCTGAACTTCACGCTCTTCGCGCTGCCGCAGCGTGATCTGGCGATCGACCACTGGGAGCTCGAGGTCGACGCGATCATCGACAACGGCGATGGCCTCGCGATCACGCGCTATCTCAGCCCGGCGGGCACGCCGTTCGAGTTCTGGGAGCACGACTACGCGGCCGACAGCGTCATCATCAGCGGGCACTGCTTCCCGGGCGGCACGGACATCGGGCCGAGCCCGCTGCAGTTCGGGCGCGCCGACGTCGGGACCTTCTCCGTCGGCGAGCGGGTCATGCAGTTCTTCCTCGATCACCCGAAGGACTGAAGGCGCGCACCCGGCGGGCATGTGATGCGCCGCGCCAGCCCCGAGCCACGATGGAGGTCATGGCGCGGGCCGCGCGAGGTGGCCCGCCCCGGCCTCGTCGAACCAGTTGGGCGCGACGACCTGGAACCCGTCGATGACGCCGATCCCGGTCGACGGCGGCAAGAGCTCGCGGGCTTGCTCGAAGCGCGCGCGGCCCGACGGCTTGACGATGAAGAGCCCGTCGGTCGCGAGCACGCCGCGGTCGAAGTCGGAGCCGCGCGTGGCGCGCTGGACCTGAGCGGCACGCGGCGGGTAGCGCGCGAAGTACATGGTGTCGGTCGCGAACCCGTACTGATGTGCGAGGCTCACGGTACCGAGCCAGTCGCGGTCGTCCTTGCCCTGGACGACGTACAAGTTCGGGTAGCGCGCGCGGGCTTCGGCCCAGAAGGGGGACAGGAAGGTCGGGAAGTGGCGGTCGCTGACCATGGCGGCGAAGTGCTCGCGCATGTGCCCGAGGTAGGGCGCGAGGTCGGCGACCTGCAGCGCGATCACCGCCCCCAGCGCCACCGCCATCTGGCGCGGCGGCAGCCGGGCCAGCGCGCCGAGAGCCGCGAGCACGATCAAGTAGTAGATCGGCCAGAACAAACGACCGCTCGCGCGGAAGATGTCCAAGGCACGCCAGATGACGCCGTCGCCGCGGAGCGAGAAGAGCACGTGCGGACCGAGCGTGGGTTGGCTGGTGATCGCCATCAGCGCCAGCGGCGTGAGCCCGATCCCCAACGCGAAGCCGGGGCGCCGGCGCCAGGGCGTGGTCGTCTTCGGCTCACCGCGTGCGGTGATGCGCTGCACGAGCGCGAGGACCAACGCGAAGAGGACGCCGAGGCCGAGGTAGTTGAACCCCTCGTGCTGTCCCGGGGTGGCGGTCTCGAGCGCGGGCATGAGGAACGGGCCGTCGCCGGTCGGAAAGAAGGGTGCGAGCAGGTTCATCGAAAAGAGCTCGAAGCCGACGCTGGTCGGCATCGAGGTGAAATAGCCGGCGGCCCACATCAGCGCGATCGTGCCCGCCAGCGCCAGGCCGGCATGCGACAGGACCCGCCGCCAGCGCCAGGCGCCGGTCAGCGGCCCGTGGTGGAGCAGGTAGGCGGCGAAGACGCAGAAGGCCATGAGCAAGAGGTAGGCGTGCACCAGGGTCGCGACCCACAAGAGTGCGAGCCACTGGCGGCTGCGCGCCGCGCTCGGCGGGACCCGGAACAGATAGAGCGCGGCCAGCGGGATCCAGTGGGCGCAGAGCGCGAAGTGCATGTCGCTCCGCCGGAGCAGGATGGGCGCGGCGATGAGCACGAGCGTCCCGGCGAGGACGAAGAGCGGGCGGCGTGACCATGACGACAGCAGGCGACAGGCGAAGTAGCCCTGCAGGACGTAGCAGGCGAGGAGCCACAGGCCGTGGTACTGGAAGTCGTCCGGCAACGCCTGGTCGAAGACCTTGAGCGGCAGCGCCAGGAGCGGGATCGAGTCGGTATAGACCAGCGACGCCGCCTGCTCGAGGCCGAGGCGGTGATGCGCGCCGAGCGGCCACGACCACGGCTCGTCGCGAAAGAAGGCCCAGCCGAGGTAGCTCTGCGCCGGGTCGCCGGAGGCCAGCCAGTCGACGTGCGTCGGCACGATGATCGCCGGGGACAGCACGACGAAGAAGAAGAGCGCGCCCAGACCGGCCGCCACCGGGAGAAGCCAGCGCGGCCCCTCGGCGAGCGGCGGAGCGTCTGCGGACACGGCGGACGCGGCGCCGGCGGGATCGCTCACGGCGGCTCTGCGAGATCGCGTGCGGGCGCGAAGGTCCCGCTGCGCGCGTCGTAGACCAGGTGGGCCGTGACCCGTTCGTCACCGCCCAGGGTGAGCTCGAGCGTGACCGCGAAGCGATCGGGCAGCGGCCGCGGCGGGAGATCGATCGGCAGGCGGCCGTCGTCGCGCCCACGCCCGCTCGATCGCCCGACCTCCCTGCCGTCACGCAGGAGCGCCATCGTGATCGCGCCGTGCACGATGTGCATCGGCCGGCCGTCGCGGTCGAGGCCGATGCGCAAGGGCAGGGGCCGGAAGAGCGGCGGTCGCTCTGCGGGTTCGGCGATCGCGAGGTGGTCGCGCCCGAGCGTGAGGCGCAGCTCCATGAATCCGGATTCCAGGGGCGGTCGCGCCCCTTCGAGGAACGCCGGCACACGCGCCGCGTCGATCGCCGGCTCGGTGGGCTTGTCCGGCGGCGCAGGCGCCGTGGGCGGGGTCGTCGCGGGTGCGATGCTCGGGGTGCTCGTCGCGACCTCGGGCGTCGCCGTCGTCGGTTCGGCGTGGGTGATCACCAATGCGATCGCGGTCCCCGCGCCGGCGAGGACGAGCAGCGCGAGCAACCAGACCCACGCGCTCGAGCGCCTGCCCGCCCGCGCGCCGGGCACACGCACGGCAGGCCGCGCCACCGCCGTCGAGGTGTTCTGCGGCGTCGCGCCATCGGCGCCGACCTCGCCCGCGCCGGCCCCGAAGACCGGCTGCGAGGTGCTCGTCGCGTAGCGCTCGAGGAGCTCTCGCGGCGGCACGAAGTCGGGCGTCGTCTGCAGCGTCGGGAAGCGGCCGAGGTCGTCGAGCAGCTCGCCGGCGTGCTGGTAGCGCTTGCTCGGCTCACGCGCCAGGAGTTTGTCGACGATGCGGAAGAGCTCGGGCGGGAACGACGGATCGCTCATCACCTCGCGCAGGCTCGGCGCACCCTTGGTCACGCGCGCGAGCAGGGACTCCATCGTCGCGCCCTCGAACGGCTTTCTGCCCGAGAACATCTCGAAGGCGATGACGCCGAGCGCGAACATGTCCGCGGCCGGCCCGATGCTGGGATCCCCGACGGCCTGCTCGGGCGCCATGTAGTCCGGCGTGCCGCTGACGAAGCCGGTCTGCGTCAGCTTCTCGTGAGGCACCGGCTGATCGTCGCGCGCGGCGAGCGCGGCGATCCCGAAGTCGAGGATCTTGATGTGGGTGTGCCCGCGCTGCTGCACCAGGATCACGTTCGACGGCTTGAGATCCCGGTGCACGATCCCCTGGTTGTGCGCCTCCTCCAGGCCGCGGGACATCTGTCGTAAGACATCGATTCCCCAGAGGAAATTGACCTTGCCCTGGGCGCGCAGGAGCTGCCCCAGGGTCTGGCCCTCGATGAGCTCCATCGCGATGTAGTAGAGCGACTGCTCCTGGCCTCCGCGCGCATCGGGCACGAAGCCGAAACGATCGAAGTCGTAGATACGAACGATGTGCGGGTTGGTGAGGCGCGCGACGACCTGCGCCTCGCGCTCGAAGCGGCGCGCGATCACCGTGCGTGAGAAGCGCGGCGCCAGCACCTTGACCGCGACCGATCCGCCCAGCGCTCCGATGCGCGACGCGCGGAAGACGCTCGCCATGCCGCCGGCGCCGAGGCGCCCCTCGAGCCGATAGCGCCCGCCGACGATGAGCCCGGTCAGCGGGTCCGGCATCCAGCCTTCGTTCGGGCGCACATGCCCGCACGAGCCGCAGGACTCCTGCTGCGCGCTCAGCTCGGCGAGGCAGTCCGGGCAGACGAACGCCAAGCGCGGACTCTCAGAACTCTTCGACCGCGGTGCCGACCCGGTGGGCCGGTCCCTCCTTCTTCTTCTTCTTGTCGATCGGCGCCTCCTCCGGAGGCACGATCGCGTGCGGCGGCAGCGCCTCGTGCGGGCGCACGAACATGTCGAAGCGCGTGACCATGACCTCGCGCAGCTTGATCTTGATCTTGCCGGTGAGGTCGTCGAAGAGCGCGCCGCGGATCTCGATCCAGAAGTAGCATGACTCCTCGGGATCCGCGGGGCCGTATGGCACCCGCGCGGGCCTCGTGCCGCCGCGGATCATGAGCTCGTGGTAGACCGGCGCGGGATCGTCGTAGGCGCCCTTGACGAAGAGCTCGTGCGAGCTCGGGCCGACCTTGCCGTAGATCTCGGTCCACTCCTCGGCGACGGCCTCGTCGTAGATGCGCGTCAACCCCGAGGCCTGCAGGTAGTTGACCAGGGACTTGAGGCCCTGCTCGACCACGTTGAACGCGCGGTTCTGGCTGACCAGCAGGATGTCGTAGCGCTTGGGCTCGGCGCTGGTCTCGGGCGGGGTCTCGGGCGCTTCGTCGGACATAGGGGTTGCTCCGGGGTCAGATGCGAGGGCAGGCTAGCAGCGTTCGGGGAAATGAGCGAGACGCAACCTCAGGAGGGCAGGGCGGGATGACGACGGGCTTTCTGGCGATCTGGACCTTGGGCCTCGGGCTCGTGACGGCCACGCCCACCCCGGATGCGCGGGAGCTCGCCACGGCGCTCTCGCCCGAGCGGCTCGGCCTCGCGTCGGGCGAGGCGACGATCGCGATGGAGCTCCGCGATCGCGCGGGCCGGGTCGTCGCGCGCACCTTGCGCGCGCGCATGGCGAGTCACCAGGGCGACAAGAAGATGCGCCTGACCTTCGTCGCGCCCGCCGATCAGCGCGGCGTCGAGCTCCTCGTCCTCACGCCGCGCGGCGAGCGCCCGGTACAATACCTCTGGTTGCCGCGCTCGTCCGAGCTCCGGCGCGTCGATCCGGGTCGCCGCGGCGAGAGCTTCCAGGGCAGCGACTTCAGCTTCTCCGACTTCGAGGAGCGCGACCTCGCCCAGGCCGAGATCACCCTGGTCGGCGAGGCGGCGATCGGTGGCGTGTCCGCCTACGAGATCGCGATCACGCCGCGCGCGAACGAGGAGGCCGGCGCGCGTGAGTGGTCGCGCGTCGAGGCCTGGATCGCCAAGGACTCGGGCGTGGCGCTGCGCGTGCGCTTCCACCGCGATGGCGCGCCCGCGCGCCAGCTCGACGTCAAGCGCCTGCAGAAGGTCGACGGTCGCCTCATGCCGACGCGCCTGGTGATGAGCGACCTCGCTCGCGGCACGCGCACGACCCTGGAGATCACCGATCTCTCGCCATCGGCGCGTTTCCCCGATGCGATCTTCGCGCCCGAGGCGCTCGGTCGTTGAGCCTCGTCGCGCTCGCCGCCGCGCTCGCGATCGGCGCGCCCGACGACGGGCTCGCGGACGACGAGCCGATCGAGATCGGTCCGCCGATCGACGAGGCCGCGCCCCGCGGTGTCGAGCTCGGCGCGCACTGGACGAGCCACTTGCGGGTCGCCACCTCCGACGATCCGCTCGAGGCGATCCGCGCGCGCCTGGGCTCGACGCTCGCGCTCGCGCTGAGCTGGTCGCCGGAGCCGCGTTGGCACCTCGCGCTCGCGACACGCGTCCGCCACCGCGTCGATCTCGCCTCCGACCCCACGCGCTTCGACCCCGGCGCCGAGGCCGAGCTACGCCGCGCGCTCGTGCGCTGGCAGCTCGCCTGCCGCGAGCTCACGCTCGGCCTCGACGAGCTCCGTTGGGGCCGCACGCTCTCGCGCCCGACCGATCTCGTGAGCCCGCTCGACTGGCGCGAGGGGCCGCTACTACCCGAGGGCGGTGAGCGCTTGCCGGTCGTGCTCGTCGCGCTGCGCCAGCCGCTCGGCGCCGGCGCGCTCGATCTGGCGTGGATCCCGCTGGCCGCCGAGAACCGCTTCGCGCCCGCGAGCCACACACCCGCCCCGGCCGCCGATCTCGGAGCCTCCGGCGAGCTGGCGCTGCGCCTGACCCAGCGGGTGCACGCGCTCGATCTCGCGCTCGGCTGGCGTTGGGGCCTCGATCGTGCGCCGGCCTTGCCCGCCGAGGCGCGACCATCCCGCTCACCGCGCCACCACGCGCTCGGCCTCGAGCTCGCCGGCCCGCTCGGCCCGATGCGCTGGGCGGCCGAGTCAGCGCTGCTCGTGCGCCATCGCCTCTTCGACCACGTGCTCGCCGAGCGCCACGACGAGCTCGTGCGCTGGGCGCTCCAGCTCGCATGGACGCCGGCGATCTTCCTCGATCTCGTCGTCGAGCTCGAGGGCGCGCACGCGCTCGCCGCCGCCGCTCCCACCTGGCACGAGGGGCCCGACGATCTCTGGCTGCGCTCGCGCCTGGGTCTGATGCTCGCCTTCGACGGCGTGCTCCGCCTCGACGCCGAGTCGCGCGTCGGCCTCCGCCGCGATGACTGGTGGGTGAGGATCGCCCTTGCCGTGCGCGCCTCCGAGATCGTCGAGCTCGGCCTCGGCCTCACGCTCTTCGGTGGCGCGCCGCTCGACTTGGGGCTCGGCGCGCTCTATGACGACGCCGATCACGTCTGGCTGCGCCTGAGCATCGCGCCCTGACGCGCCCTCCTCGCCCTCCGGAGCCTTCATGCAACGCGCCCCCGACGCCCTCCGCCCCGTGACGATCACCACCGACTGGTCCTCGGCGCCGCTCGCCTCGGTCCTCATCGAGTGGGGCCGCACGCGCGTGCTCTGCACCGCGCTCGCCGAAGACGAGGTCCCGCCCTTTCGCAAGGACAAGGGCGGCTGGCTCACCGCCGAATACGGCATGCTGCCCGGGTCCACCCCGCGCCGCGTCAAGCGGCCCATCGGCAAGCAGGACGGGCGGCAGACCGAGATCCAGCGCCTCATCGGCCGCGCGCTGCGCGCCGGCTTCGACCTCGATCGCCTCGGCGCGCGCACCCTGTGGATCGACTGCGACGTGCTCGAGGCCGACGGCGGCACCCGCACCGCGTCGATCACCGGCGGCTACGTCGCCGCGCGCATCGCGGTCGAGCGCCTCATCGCCGCCGGCGAGATCGAGCCCGCCGCGCTGCTCACGCCGATCGCCGCCGTCAGCGTCGGCCTCGTCGACGGCACGAGCTGGCTCGATCTTGACTACCCGCTCGACTCGCGCGCCGATGTCGACATGAACGTCGTCATGGATGGCGCCGGGCGCTTCATCGAGGTGCAGGGCACCGGCGAGCGCCGCGCCATGAGCCGCGACGAGCTCGACGCGCTGCTCTCCCTCGCCGAGGGCGGGATCCGCCAGCTCTTCGCCCACCAGGACCAGGCGATCGCCCGCGCGTTGGCCCGTTGAAACGGCGCCCGTCCGGTCATCGAATTGCCTGTTTCCCGGGTTCTCGACACGTTTTCCACACCGCGACTCGACGCGTCACGAGGCCCTCACGCCGGCCCGAGATGCGAGCGCGCGCCCATGACGCGCACGCTCTCGTCGACAGCAGGCCCGCGGCCTGTGGAAAACCGGCTATTGCCCCGCTTTATCAGTCGCCTGCTTGAGGTAGCGGGCCGCCATGGCGTTGGACGGGTCGGCCTCCTGGGCCTTCTTGAAGTAGCCGATCGCGAGCTTGTAGTTCTCGCTCTTGTAGGCCTGGATCCCGAGCTCGATGTAGTGCTTGGCCTTCTGGCGGAACTGATCTTCGGGGCTGCCGGGCGGGTCGACCTTGGCCGGCGCCGGCTCGGGCTCGACCCTGGCCGGCTCGGGCTCGACCTTGGTCGGCGTCGGCGCGGGCGCCTCGACCTTGGCCGGCTCCGGCTCGACCTTGGCCGGCGTGGGCTTGGGCTCGACCTTGGTCGGCGTCGGCGCGGGCGCCTCGACCCTGGCTGGCTCTGGCTCGACCTTGGCCGCCGGCTTGGGCTCGACCTTGGCCGGCGTCGGCGCGGGCGCCTCGACCCTGGCCGGTGTCGGCTCCGGCTCGACCTTGGCCGCCGGCGTCGGCGCTGGCGCTTCGATCCTGGCCGATGGCGGCGCCTCGGCGCCGATCGCCGCGGGCTCCGGCGGTGCCTCGATCCTGGCCGGCGGCGTCTCGGCCGCGGCCGGCTCGGGCTTCGCTTCCTCGCCCGCGGGCGTCGGCGGCTCGCTCGGCGCGCTCGGCTCACCCGCGACCGGGGCCATCGGGGTCGGCCCGGGCGCGGTCGGCGCCGGCTCGCTCGCGCCCAACGGATAGCGCGAGGCCGTCGGCACGGTCGCCGCGCCGACCGGAGGATCCTGCTTGTCGTCGCCTCCGCTGTTCATGAGCAGGATCACGACGATCACCACGACCGCCGCCGCGAGCAGCAGCAGGATGAGCGCGCGCGAGCTCTTGCGGCCCGTCGCCTCGTCATCCGAGAACCACTCCTCGTCGTCCTTGCTCCGCGCGTCCGGCGCGTCCTTGCCCTTGCCGCCCGTAGCGGCGTCGTCCTTCTTCTTGATGCGCGCGCCCGAGCCCTCGGCCCTGGCCCCGGACGGAGCCGCGTCACGCTCCCCCGTCGCCGCCTCCGACGCCTTCGGCGTCACGACCGTCGCCGACGACACGCTCGTCGCCTGGACCACCGGCTTGCCGCCCTCGGAGGGTCGCTCGACCTGCTGGGTCGCCGCGGTGTGGGAGACCACCACCGCGCCGGTCGAGCCCTTGCGCCCCTTCTTGCGCTTGCCCTTGCCCTTGGGCTGCCCGGCGGCCGCCGCCGTCGCGGCCGCCTCGGTCTCGCCCTCCTCGTCCTCGCCGCCGCCCTCGTCTTCCTCCGGCTCGTCGGCCTTGCGCGCCGCCTCGGCCATCTCTCGCACCGCCGGCCCCAGCCCGGCGAAGACCAGCGTAGAGTCTCCCCGTCGCGGCGACGAGGGCGTCTCGACCTCGAGCGCGCCGATCCCCACCTCGGCTTGCGCCGAGGCCGCCGCCGGCTCCGCTTCCTGCGCGGTCACAGGCGCCGCCGCCGTCACGGCCGCGGGCGCGACCGCGACCTCGACCTTCGGCTCGTCGACCGGGATCTGCGCGATCACCTGTGTGCGCAGCCGCCGCGATGTCGTCGGTCCCCGACCGCTCAGTGCCGTCAGCGACACGATCTGCGAGCGCATCTCCTCGACGATGAGCTGCTCGAGCTCACCCTCGAGCTCGGCCACCGTCGCGTGCCGCCGATTCGCCGTCTTCGCCAGCGCCTTGAACGCGATCGCCTCGTAGGTCTTGATGAACGGCGCGTTGGCGTAGCGCACGTGCAGCGGCAGGGGCTTCTCGAAGATGTGCCGCTTGAGCGTCGTCGACGCGCTCGCCGACGCGAAGGTCGGCGCGAACGGCGGCCGCCCCCGCACCGCCTCGTACATGATGA
Organism: Deltaproteobacteria bacterium; assembly: GCA_011526585.1. Taxonomy (GTDB): domain Bacteria; phylum Myxococcota_A; class UBA9042; order PHBI01; family PHBI01; genus WYBB01. Next base: position 10,360 of record WYBB01000231.1, on the reverse strand, counting down.
TGCCGATCGCGTAGATGTCCGCGCTCGAGCCTTCGGCCGCCTTGCCCGCGCACAGCTCCGGCGACATGTAGTCCGGCACGCCCAGATAGGCGTCCTGCTTGCGCAGCGGCTTGTACGACGGCAGGAGGTCGCTCAGCCCGTAGCCGTAGACCTTGACGCCGTGCCCGCCGTCGGGCAGCGGCACCAGGCGCACGAACTCCGAGGTCAGCGTGTTGTGCTGTACCCCCGCGGCCTCGGCCGACGCCACCGCGCGCGCGAGCTGGTGCACGAGCGGCGCCGCCTCCACCGGCGGAATACCTTCGCCGCGCGAGACATGCTCGCTCAGTGACCACGGTCCGAACATCGGCGCGGCCAGCCACCCGTGCCCCTTGCCGTCGACGCCGCCGTCCGCCCACGCCACGATGTGGGCGGCGTCGAGGCCGGCGGTCGTCTCGACCGCCGCTTTGGCCTTGGCCGCCGGGTCGGCGACCTCGGGGTTCATGCGCAGCACGACCGTGCGCGCACCCTGGTCGTCTTCGGCCTCCCACCAGGCGCCAAAGGGGAACGATGCCCGCTCACCGAGAAGACGGTAGCGACCACCTAGGAGCTCTCCACTGGATTCAGCCATGCTTCGTTCCAGGCCTCGACGAATAGACGGCGGGAGTCTAACCGTGAGCGGAGCGATCGGCAAGGCGACCCGCGGACTTGTCCCAGACCACCCGACCGCGCACCGCCGGCACCCCGCGCGAGGCTCGGCCTGCGCCTCCGATTCTGGTAGGCAGGGGCGGATGCGATCGTTGTCCGCCGCGCTCATCTGCTCGACCCTGCTCGCGCTCTGCACCACGACGCGCGTCGCCCTCGCCGACGCGCCGCTGCCCGGCGAGCTCGTCCAGCGCGAGCTCGACGCCCTCGCCGATCACCGCCCCTCCGCCCACGATCCCGCCGCCATCCCCCGCCTCCTCACCCTGCTCGAGCACCAGGACGCGCTCGCCCCCGACGCCCTCCGGGCCGCGCTCGCCCGCCTCGCCGCCTCACCCTCGCGCCTCGGTGACCAGGCCCGCCTGGCCCTCTCCGCCATCGACCCGAGCCAGCCCACGCCGCCCCCCTTGCCCGCGCTCGCCGTCGCCGAGCTCGCGCCCGACGCCGATCTCCTCGCCCTGCACGCGCGCCTCGTCGCCTCGGCCCGCGCCACGCTCGACGCCCCCTACGACCCCGATGACCCCGACCGCCGCTGGGTCGCCCCCGCCGCCGGTCCGCTCGGCCTCCTCGCGCTCGACGAGCTCGTCGACGGCGCCCGCGTCGTCGTGCACGTCGCCGTGCCGCTGTCCGTGCCGCCGGCCTCGCCCGGCGCGCCCACCTCCGCCGTCACGCTCCACCTCGGCGCCAGCGGCGATCTCGCCCTGTCCATCGCCAGCCCCGACCGCCCCGGCCACCTCGCCGGCACCGCCACCCACCTCACCCGCGCGGCCCCCCGCCAGCTCGAGCTCCCGCTCACGCTCCCCCCGGGCCCGCACCTCATGCTCTTCACCCTGCGCCCCGATCCCGCCGAGCCGGCCGCCCTCCGCCTCTCGCTCGCCGGCCCCCACGCCCCATCGCCTCCGCTCGCCCCGCGCCTGCAGTGGGTCCCCTTCGACCCGCCCGCCCGCCCGCCCGCGCTCCCCTACAACGCCGACGTGCGTGCCCTCCTCGGCGGGTCGCGCGTCGCGACCCTGCAGGGCCAGCTCCTCGCCCGCCTGCTCGGCCTGCCCGACCTCGACCCCTCGCCCACGCGCCCGACGCCGCGCCTCGAGGATCGCCTCGTCGCCGCCTCCCTGTCCCCGGCCGACTTCGTGCTCGCGCTCGGTGCCGTGCCGCGCGCCGAGGACCGCGCCTCGCTCCTGCTCGCCCGCCTCGATCAGGGCCGCTGCGCACGCTGCCCGCGCGACCCGACCCTGCTCCTCGCGCTCGCCGATCACACCGCCACCCGCGGCCAGCTCGTGCAGGCCTCCGAGCTCGTCGCCGAAGCCGCGCGCGCCGATCCCACACCCGCCGAGCGCGCCGCCATCGCGGCGCTGGGCGCCCGCCTCGCCCGCCTCCGCCAACACCCCGAGGAGGTGCTCGTCGCCTACGGCGTGCACGCGCCCGAGCTCGACGCGCCCGCCATCGCCGCGCGCCTCGCCTCCGCCTCGACCCGCACCCGCCTCGAGGTCGCCCAGGCCGCGCTCGACCTCGGCCGCGCCGACGTCACCTTCGCGCTCGTCGACGCGCTCGCCGCCCTCGCCCCCGGCCGCCTCGACCTCCAGCTCGCGCGCGTGCGCGCCGCGCTCGCCGCCGGCGCCATCGACCAAGCCGCCTCCACCTCACGCGCGCTGGCCGCCGCCCACCCCGAGCGCCCGACGCTCGCGCTCGCCGCCGCCGACCGCCTCCTCGCGCGCGCCGCCCCCGGCGACCCCGCCGCCGCCCGCGCCCTGGTCGAGTCCGCCTTGCCCCGCCTCGCCTGGAAACCCGACGCGCTCGTCGACGCCGCCCGCCTCTACGAAGCACTCGGCGAACCGCGCGCCGCCGCGCGCGCCTACACCCGCGCCCTCGAGGTCAGCCCCGCCCACGACGCCGCCCGCCGCCAGCTCGAGCGCATCAACGGCGTCGAGCCCGCGCCCTTCTCGCTGACCCTCGCCGACGCCCTCGCCGCGCCCGTCGTCGATCCGTCCGCGAGCTTCGAGGTCCTCACCGAGGAGCACATCGTCCAGGTCCGCGCCGACGGCAGCGCCACCCACTACAAGCGCCGCATCTTCCGCGCCCAGACCGTGCCCGCGGCGCGCGAGGCCCGCACGCTCACCATCCCCTTCGACCCGACCCAGCACAGCGTGCGAGTGCTCGACGCCACCGTGCGCCGCGCCAGCGCCGGCCCGGTCACCGCCGACACCCGCCCCGAGCCCGCGCCCGAGCGCATCCTCCAGTCGATCGCCGAGGACTGGTACGGCCTCTATTACGACCTCCGCCAGCTCGCCATCCCCTTCGACCACCTCGAGCGCGGCGACATCATCGAGGTGAGCTGGCGCATCGACCCCGTCGGCCAGCTCTTCCCCGGCGTGCTCGATCTCTTCGAGGTCCTCGCCGATCGCGTGCCCAAGCACCTCCATCGCATCGTCGTCGAGACCCCGCCCGGCGGGGCGCTCGACACCCGCCTCGGCGTGCCCGACGGCATGCACCTCGCCTCCCGCACCGACACCACCGCGCTGCCCGACGGCGGCACCCGCCACGTCCTCGAGGTGCGCGCCCTCCCAGCGCTCCCCGCGGAGCGCCTCGCCCCCGGCACCGCCGAGCTCAGCCCGGTCTGGCAGGCGACGACCTTCAAGAGCTGGCGCGAGCTCGCCACCTGGTACCGCCGCCTCATCGAGCCGCAGAAGGTGCTCACCCCCGCGATGCGCGCGTTCGTCGCCGAGGTGACCGCCGACAAGGCGACCCCCGGCGAGATCCTCGGCCGCCTCGCCGACCACGTCACGCGCGAGATCCGCTACGTCGGCCTCGAGTTCGGCATCCACGGCCACAAGCCCTATCGCACCGACCAGGTCTGGGCCCGCCGCTTCGGCGACTGCAAGGACAAGGCGACCCTGCTCTCGCTGCTCCTGTCCGAGGCCGGCCTCGACAGCGAGGTCACCCTCGTGCGCACGCGCAAGGAGGGGCGTCTCCCTGGCGCCTTGCCCTCGCTCGCCCTCTTCGACCACGTCGTGCTCTACCTCCCGTCGCGCGACGAGCTCGTCGACCCGACCGCGACCTACTTCGGCCTGGGCGAGCTGCCCCGCGACGACCAGGGCGCGCAGATCCTCGTGCTCTCCCCGCCCGACGAGCCCGCCGACCTCGCCATCAGCCGCGTCGATCCCCCCGCCCGCAACGGCGTCGTCGGCACCTACTCGGTCGCGCTCCAGGCGCGGGGCGGCGCCGGGATCCAGGGCACCGTCGCTCTGTCCGGCACCCAGGCCGCCCCCTATCGCGCGCTCCTCATCGACCCCTCCTCGCGCAAGGTGCGCCTGGCCGAGCTGATGAACCGCCGCTTCCCCGGCCTCAACCTGCGCGACTTCCGCGTCTCCGATCCGCGCGACAAGTCCCGCCCCTTCAACCTCGTCTTCCACGCCGAGATCCCGCGCTTCGGCCAGCTCCGCGGCGAAGCCGACGGCACCTTGCACGTGACGCGCCCGACCGGCATCGACGGCCACGTCGAGCGCTTCGCCGCCGACGAGTCGCGCCACCTCCCGCTCGTGCTCGGCCCCCCGATGAGCTGGGACGTGACCTATCGCTATATCCTGCCCGACGGCCACCGCGCCCGCTCGCTCCCGCCCGACGCCGAGCTGCAGAGCCCCTTTGGCGCCTACCGCGTCGCCTGGAGCGACGAGGGTCACACCGTCTCGGTGCGCGTCGAGCTCGCCTACCACGTCGACCAGGTCTCGGCGTCCGAGTACGCGGGGCTCCGCGACTTCGTGCGCGCCTTCGACGCCGCCGTCGCCCCGCCGCTGGTGCTCGCGAAGACCCAGGCCCCGTCCGCCCCGCCCGCGACCGTGCAGGGAGAGCCGTGATGTCGCCGCCCCGCGCGCCCCGCTCGCTCGTCGCGACGCTCGCCCTGCCGCTCCTCCTCGGCGCCTGCGCCACGCTCTCCGCCCCCGCGCCCGATCCGCTCGCGCGCTCGCCGCGCCCGCTCTCCCGTGCGCTCTCCGAGCTCGCCGCGGATCCCTCCCCGACGCCCGCAGCCCTCGCCGCGCGCGCGCGCCTCAAGGTCGCGCTCGGCCGCGCCTCCGACGCGGCTGAATCATGGTTCAGTCTCGCCGAGGCCGCGGATGATCCCATGGCGCGCGCCTGGGCCGCGCACCACCTGCGCGCGCTCCTCGAGCACGTCCCACCCGCGCCCGCCTGGCTCGAGCGCGTCTCGCGCCTGCCCCTCGAGCTGCCGCTGTCCGAGCTGCACGAAGCCCTCGCGCTGCGCCTCTCCGATCCCGCCGCGCTCGCCACCGCGCGCGCCCGCCTCGGCGTCGCCTGGACCTGGCGTCGCACCCCGCGCCTCCTCCGCTACCCCGGCGCGACGACCTCGCCGCCGATCGATCCCTCACGCTTCTCACCCGCGCCCGCGCCGGCCACCGCGGGCCTCATCGCCTCGCCCGAGGAGGGCCCCGGCCTCTACGCCTTCCTCCTCGACCTGCCGCCCGGCGAGCACCATGTCGTCGTCGACAGCGACGACGCCGTCTCCGCCTTCTCCGGCGGCGCGCGCCTCGTCGTGCACGACACCATCACCGCCGCCCTGCCGCGGCGTCTCGCCTTCTCCGCCTCGCTCGCGCCTGGCCAGCCCCTCGAGCTCCACCTCGTCACGCGCAGCGCCGTCGCCCAGGCCCGCGTCTTCGTCCTCCCCCCTCCCGCTCCCGCTCCCATGCCCTCGTCCCCCGCGCTCGCCTCCCTCACCGCGCTCGCCGCCTTCGAGCTCACGCTCGCCCACGGCGATGTCGCCGCCGCGCACGCCCACCTCGCCGCGCTGCCCCCCGACACCCCGCTCACCCTCCTGTGCGCGGCGCTGCTCGCCAGCCACGATCCCACGCGCGCCCCCGAGCGCGCCCGCGCCGCCGCCAAGCGCGACCTCGCCGCGGCGCTCGCCCTCGAGCCCGCCTTCCTCGAGGCGCGCGAGCACCTCGCCCGCCTGCACGCCGACGACGGCGAGCTCGACGACGCCCTGCGTTCGCTCGGCGACGACCACGCCGCCATCGGCTCGGCGGCCGTCATGACCCTTGCGCTCATCGATCCCGGCCGCGCCGCCGACCTGGCCGAGCGCCTCCTCGCCGCGCGCCCCACCTCCTGCCGCGCGCAGGCCGACTGGCTCGACACCGGCTGGGATCGCGTGCGCCTGCGCCCCGACGCCGTCACCGCGATCTTCGACCGCCCGCTCGCGCCCTCGCCCGGCCTCTGCCTCGACACCCGCTTGCGCGCCGTCGACCTCCTGCGCGACGCCTTCGCGCTGTCCGCCGCCCAGCGCGTGCTCGCGCCGCTCATCGCCGCCGACTCCCCGCTCGCCGGCCCTGCCCGCGCGCGCGCCGAGCTCCACGCCGCCCGCCTCGCGCTCTCCCGTGCCGACTGGGCGGGCGCCGCCGAGCACGCCCGCCTGGCGCTCGCCCAGGGCGGCGCCGATCCGGCCGCCCGCGAGCTCCTCGCCCGCGCCTTGCGCCTCCAGGGTGGCCCGCCCGCGTCCGCCCTCGACCCCGCGCGCGACCTCGGCCTGCCGCTCTCCGACGCGCGCGCCCTCATCCTCGCGCACCTCGCCGCGGGCCGCGCCGCCCGCCCGGGCGGCGACGATCCCGCCGGCCGCGAGATCCTGCTCGACGATCGCTTCGTCAGGGTCGCGGCCGACGGCTCGCTGCGCGTGCGCGTGCACCGCCTGGTCCGGGTCAACGCCGTCGACGCCGTCGACGCCGTCGGCGAGCTCGCGATCCCCGACGACGCCGAGGTCCTCCTCGTGCGCACCTGGAAGGTCGGCCGCGCCGGCCGCGCGCTCCGCCCCCTCGAGCCCGAGGACATCCTCGAGAAGGCCACCGTCAGCCTGCCCGATCTCGCGCCCGGCGACTTCGCCGAGTGGGCCTACTTCCATCCGATCGCCGCCTCCCCGCGCCTCGCCCCGGGCTGGCGCGCGCCGGCCTTCGCCTTCGACAGCGACGAGGGCCCGGTCGGCACCGCGCGCTTTTCGCTCTCGCTCGCCCCCGGAGCCCGCCCGCCGGTCTTCGTCGTCGATGACGCCCTGCCGCCGCCGGCGCGCCCCGACCCGAGCACCTGGGTCTTTTCCGCGACCGATCTGCCGCGCGTCTTCGTCGAGCCGCTCGATCCGCGCCCCGAGCTGCGCATGACCACGCTCGCCGCCTCATCCGGCGTCGAGCGCCTGCCGCTCGCCGCCGCGCTCGCCGCCGAGATCGCCGCGCTCACCCGCGGCTCGCCGGCGCTCGAGGCGCTCATCGCCGAGGCGAGCGCGAGCCTGCCCGAGGCCGCCGATCCCGAGCGCCTCCTCCATGCGCTCTACGACCTCGTGCGCCGTACGATCGACGAGCCCGCCAGCGCCACGCCCTTCGACGTCGACGCCTCCTGGATCGCCGAGCGGCGCCGCGGCTCGCGCGCGCTCCTCCTCACCGCGCTCTGCCGCCACGCCGGCCTCGCCTGCGAGCTCGTGCTCGCCCGTCCGCTCTGGGAGGGGCCCGAGCCGCGCGAGGTCGAGCTCGAGCGCCTGAGCTATCCGCTCGTGCGCTGGGCCCCGCCCGGTCGCCCCGCGCGCTGGCTCGATCCGACCAGCCGCTGGATGCCGTTTGCGCTCCTGCCGCCGGCGCTCGAAGGCGTCTTCGGGCTCTCGCTCGGCGCGCGCGCCGCCACCTCGCCGGGCGAGCCCGATCGCGTGCTCGCGCCCGCGCTCACCGAGACGCCGGGTCTCCTCCCCGACGCCGAGGGCCCGGTCGATCCCACGCACTGGGGCGAGCGCGCCATCGACCTGCGCGTCACCTTCGATCCCGCCGCCGGCCGCGCGCTCGTCGAGGGGCACGAGCGCCTCGACGGCGTCTTCGCCTCGAGCTGGCGCACCGCGCTCAACGGCATGAGCGAAGAGGCGCGCACCCGTGTCCTCGGCGCGCTCGTCGAGCAGTGTGTGCCCGCCGCCCGGGTCGAGCTCAGCGAGCTCGCGCACCTCGACGACGACACCCGGCCCCTGACCTTGCGCTGGCGCGCCTCGACCAGCACCCGGCCCGCCGATCCGCCCGAGCGTGGCGCCCGCTCGCTCGTGCTCGCCCTCTTCCCTGAGGGGCTCACCCAGGACACCGTCGTCATGCCCGAGCGCGCCACCCCGCTCCTCGTCAACCGCGCCGCGCGCATGCGCGTCACGCTCACGCTCACCGCCCCCGAGGGCTGGGCCTTTTCCCGGGCGCCCGTCGACCTCGCCATCGACTTCGATCTCGGCCGCCTCGAGCGCGTCTCCCGCTTCGAGGACCTCGGCCGCACCGTCGTCATCGACAAGCGCTTCCTCCTCCGCCCCGGCGTGATCGAGCCCGCGCGCTACCCCGCCTGGAGCGACGCCGCCGTCGCCATCGACCGCGCCGATCTGGTCGAGCTCGTGCTCGCCCCCGCGCGCCCCCAGCCACGAGGTCCCCGATGAGCCCCGTCCGCCCACACCCCGCTCTCCTCGTGCCCACGCTCGTCGTCGCCCTCACCCTGTCGCTCGTCCCGACGATGCTCGGGGCCTGCCCCGCGGCGTCGACCCCGCGCGAGCCCGATCCGGCCCAGGCGGTGATCGCCTACCGCGACGCGCTCGTCGCCGGCCGCCCGCGCGAGGCTTTGTCGTGGATCCACCCCGACGCCCGCGAAGGCCTCGACGAGCGCGGCTTCGAGGCGCTCTACCAGCGCCACAAGGACGCGCTCATCGCCCAGGCCGAGGACCTGGTGCGCCTCGTCAGGTCCGCGCCCCCGGCCGAGCGCGCCCGCGTGCGCACCGACAAGGGCGATGCGCTCCTCGTCAAGGAGCCCGCCGGCTGGCGCCTGCTCGCCCCCGTCGGCGCCCCGACCCCATGATCCCCGCCACGCGCTCGGCCGCCTTGCGCAACCCCGCCAGCGTGCTAAGGTCGGCCGACCGCCAGCGCAGCCACGGCTGCCACGGCTCCCCCCCGGAGCGCGACGCGCGGCACCCTCGACCTGAAGCACGGCGCAAGAAGAGGACTGACGACCGGTGACGGCCAACGCGAAACCGCAACAGGATCCGGCCCAGCGCTATCAGGTGATCAAGAAGCTCGACGCCGGTGGCATGGCCGAGATCTTCCTCGCCAAGTCCGTCTCGATCCAGGGCATGGAGAAGCACGTCGCCATCAAGCGCGTGCTGCCCTCGCTCACCAAGAACCAGAAGTTCATCGAGATGTTCCTGGACGAGGCGCGGCTGTCGATCGTGCTCAACCACGCCAACATCGTGCAGGTCTTCGACGTCAGCCAGTCCGGCGGCACCTACTTCATCGTCATGGAGTACGTCGACGGCTTCAACGTGCGCCACCTCTTCCAGCGCGCCTCCGAGATCGGCCAGCGCATCCCCGTCGCAGTCGTCGCCTACATCGTCATCGAGGTGTGCAAGGGCCTCGAGCACGCCCACACCAAGCGCGATCTCGAGGGCAAGCACCTGCGCATCGTGCACCGCGATCTCTCGCCCCCGAACATCCTGGTCTCGCGCTCGGGCGAGGTGAAGATCACCGACTTCGGCCTCGCCAAGGCGACCTCGCAGCTCACGCGCACCGACCCGGGCGTCGTCAAAGGCAAGTACTCCTACCTCTCGCCCGAGGTCACCGAAGGCAAGACCGCCGACCTGCGCGCCGACATCTTCGCCGCCGGCATCGTCGCCTGGGAGCTCCTCGCCAACCGCCGCCTCTTCTTCGGCAAGACCGACGTCGAGACCGTGGACATGGTGCGCAAGGCCGAGGTCCCGAGCCTCTCCAAGCTCAACCCCGACGTCAGCCCCGAGCTCGAGGCGATCATCAACAAGGCCCTCGCGCGCGATCCGAAGAAGCGCTACACCTCCGCGCGCGAGATGGGCGAGGAGATCGCCGATCTCCTCGCCAAGCAGGGCCTCAAGGCGACCGCCTTCGATCTCTCGCAGCTCGTCGACCGCCTCTTCGGTCCGGTCGGCGGCGGCGGCCTCGCGGGATCCGAGGTCGCCTCGCAGCGCCAGGCGCGCATCTCCGCCATGATCGACGAGGAGATCGCCAACCTCTCGATGCTCGGCTTCTCACCGCAGGTGCGCGGCATCCAGGGCAGCGAGCCGATCGACCCGGCCACGCTCGGCCTGGCCACGCTGAACCGCCCGCGCTTCGATCTCTCCGCCGTGTGGGCGAAGAGCGGCGGCCCGCGCGCGGTCGTCTCCGACGCCAAGGAGCGCGCCCCGACCCTGCGCGCGATGGAGGACGTCGGCGACCTCTCCGGCCTCGTGCGCATGCTCGAGGGTAGCTCGATCGGTGCCCTCGACTGGCCGAGCTCCGGCGCGCCCGGCGCGGCTCACGTCGGCCCCAGCGGCGGCTCCAGGAAGGGGCTCGTCTACGCCCTCATCGGCGTCGGTGTCGTCGGCGTCGCCGTCGCTCTCTTCTTCATCCTCGGCGGCTGACTCCTTCCTCGGCCCATGCCCGTGCCCGTGCCCGTGCCCGTGCCCGTGCCGCGTCGGTTTCGCTGCGCGGGGCTGGAGGCCCACGTGCACTTCCCGGCCATGCCCGTACCCGCGCCGGCCCGGGCGCACCTTCGCCGCGTAGATCCTATGAAGACCGAGCCGTCCTGGCATCCTCACTCTTCTAACCAGGAGGGTGCCATGCGAACGGTGTTCTGGACGGCTCGGGAGATGGATTCTACTTCGGACGTGAAGGTGATGTACATG
>WYBB01000230.1 GCA_011526585.1 Deltaproteobacteria bacterium | reverse complement strand
CGAGGCGATCGCGCAGGACCTCCTCGGGCGAGGGCGGCGTGTCCGCCCGGAGCGGATCGGGCGCGGCGCGCGGCACCGGTGAGGCGTCGGGCAGCCAGGCGCTGTGCAGCGAGAAGCCGAGCGTCGCCGGCACGGCGAGGCGGGCGAGCGGCCCCTGTGCGAGCGCCGCGGCGTCGAAGATCCAGAGCTCGCTCGCGTCGGCGGTCCACACGACGGCGGTGATCCAGCCGCCGCGGTCGCCGCTGCGGTCGGGGTCGGGCACGAACTGCGGGGACGAGAGCGAGACGCCGCGCGCGAAGGTGTAGGTGTCGGTGATGCTCATGGCGTCGGTGTCGACGCAGACGAGGGTCGAGGGGCGGCCGCCGCGCGCGACGAGGCGGTCGATGTGGTCGAGCGGGATGAGGCGCTCGGGGTAGTGCGCGTACAGGGCACGGATGAAGAGGGTGTAGGTGTCCTCCCAGAGCCCGGTGGAGAACCAGAAGACGTGGCGCATGCGGGCGGGGAGCTCGCCCCAGGCCGGCACGCCGCGCGCGGCGTAGAGGGCGATGCCCCAGAGGCGGTCGTCGGCGAGGCGGCGCGCGCGCACGACGCGGCGCTCGAGCGGATCGATGGTGTAGTCGCCGAGCTGTGAGACGTCGACGGCGCCGGCGACCATGCCGTGCATCGGCGTGCGCACGGTCGTGCCGCTCAGGCGCTGATCGTCCTTGCGCACCCACTCGGCGATGTCGAGCGCGTTGCCGTGGGCGCACTGGATCCTGATGCCGTCGTCGTCATCGTAGTCCGCGAGGAAGTGCACGGCGCCCAGCAGCGGGACCTTGAAGGCGGGCACGGCGCGATTGTGGCCGGACGCGAGCGCGTGATCGACGGCGTCGCGGCGGATCACCCAGAGGTTGGAGGTCGCGCCCTGCTGCGAGGCGAGCGAGGTGCGGAGGAGGCGCTCGAAGGCGGGCACCCAGGGGAAGGGGTTGTTGTAGAACTGGTCGAAGCGCAGCTTGAAGTTGGTGTCGAGCAGCAGCACGTAGCGCCGGGTCACGGCGATCTGGTGCATGCTCTGCTCGACGACGGCGCCCTTGCCGGTGGCCATGTCGATGACCGGCAGGCGGGTGATGTCGCCCTCGCCGGTCCAGACGACGAGGTCGAGGAAGTCCTTGGGCACGACGCCAGCGGGCTCCGCGGAGGGGCGGCAGCGCGCGCCGCGCGCGGCGTGCGTGGCCCAGGACATGGCGCGGGAGGCGGCCGAGGCGAGGGTCGGCACGAACGGGGCCTTGCCGAGGGCGGCGGCGAGGCGGCCGAGGACCTCGTTGAGGCGCTCGGGCAGGAAGGCGAGCGTCTCGAAGAAGGGCACGGTCTCGATCATCGACAGGGTCGAGCGGCCGTAGTTGACGGCGAAGAGCTGGCCGCTCTTGGCGTCGTAGATCGGGTGCGCGGTCGCGAGGATCGGCGGGAAGGCGACGAGGCCGTCGAGGGCCTCGGGGTCCCAGCTCCGACCGACGACCGCGAGCGTCTCGAGCGTGGCGGGGTCGAGCTCGACCGGCGGGCCGGCGTCGTAGCAGGCGACGAGGCGCGTGGGGGCGGCGCCGTCGCGCGCGGGCAGCGGCACGAGCGCGGTGTTGGCGAAGTTGCGGGTGCCGAGGAAGAGCGAGGCGCGCAGCATGCCGAGGTCGGCGAAGCCGGCGAAGTCGAGGGGCTCGCCGGTGCGGGTGAGCTCGTCGTAGTAGTAGTCGGGGGGCTTGACGATCTCGCTCGAGACCGCGACGGATGGGGTCGGCCCGGCGGCGAAGTCGAAGCGCCAGACCATGCCGTCGCCGTTGATGACGGTCGGCCGATCGTTGTCGTCGGGGTACGGCGCGCCGCCCGAGTCGACGCTGCCGACGGTCGACATCACGAAGAGGTGGCCGGCGAGACCGGGCGGCAGGGCGCCGTCGATCAACGTGAGCGGCCGCGCGCGGACCGGCTCGCGCGAGGCGCGGAGGGCGGCGTCGGGATAGTTGGCGGGCTCGGGCATGGGCTCGGTGGCGGCCTTGGGGGTGCGGGGGCGTGGCTGGGCGCGAGGGTAAACCAACGCTCAGCCATGGTCGAGCCCACGGGCGCCGCGCGCGCGCGACGCTCGGAGTGCGCGAAGACGCTCACGGGCTCAACGTGTCAGGAGGCAGATGATGAGCGCGACGGTCGCGACCGCCGCGATGATCCAGGGCAGGAGCACCTTGCCGACGTCGCGCGCGACCGAGCGCGCGATGCGGCTGGCGTCGGCGCGCTTGTAGGTGATGCCGGGCGTCGGCGCGGGAGGCTTCTGTGGCGGCCCGTGTGGCGGCCCGGCTGCTTCGGGGGCGGGCACGTTGACGGGAGGCTCTTGGGGCGGCCCGCCGGAATCGGGCGCGGGCACGGGCACGGGCACGGGCGCGGGCGCGGGGAGCCCGACGGGCGCGGGCGCGGGGAGCCCGTCGGGCTCGGGCGCGGGGGGCTCTTCACGGCGCGCTGCGCGCAACGCCTCGGTGCGGATCCTGATGTTGTCGTTCAGGTTGGTCAGGCTCTCGGCGACGATCGCGCGCGCGGCGGTCTCGACCAGGCGCTGGCCGACCGACGCGATGCGACCGCCGACGTGCGCGTCCGCGTCGTAGGTGATCCGCGTCGCCGTTCCCTCGGCCGCGAGCTCCACCCGGGCGGTCGCCTTGACGAAGCCCTGTGTGCCGCGCCCGTCGACGATCATGCGGTAGCTGCGCGGCGCGTCGATCTCGTCGAGGTCGACCTTGCCGCTGAACTTGCCCTGGATCGGTCCGACCTTGACCTTGATCTCGCCGACGAAGCTGCCATCGACCTTGTCGAGCTTCTCGCAGCCCGGCATCACCGCAGCGAGCACCGCCGGATCGAAGAGCGCGTCCCAGACGTCGTGGACCTCGGCGTCGAACACGAAATCACCGGCGAGCTTCATCCTGTCCTCCCTGGCGTCGTCGACCCGCATCATCGCACAAGCCGTGTGCCGATGATCGTTTCTCGCGTATCGTGCCGGGCGATGAACGCACGCCAGCACACCACCCTGTCGCTCCTCACCGGGGTCGTCCTCAGCATGAGCAACTGCAAGAGCACATCGCCCACCCCCGACGGCGGCGCCGACGAGACCGCCGCCGACCCCCACCACGCCCACGACCGGGCGCCGGGCCACGAGCACGGCGACCAGCATGACCATGGCCCGCCGCACCAGGAGCACGACCACGACCACGCCATGCCGCACGACTTCAGCGACGCCGAGCGCTGGGCGACCGTCTTCGACGACCCCGCGCGCGACGCCTGGCAGCGGCCGGTCGACCTGGTCGCCCTCGCCGGGCTCGCCCCCGGCATGACCGTCGCCGAGATCGGGGCCGGCACCGGCTACTTCCTCCCCCACCTGAGCCGCGCCGTCGGCGAGACCGGCAAGGTGCTGGCCCTCGACATCCAGCCGACCCTCGTCGAGCACATGCGCGAGCGCGCCAGGAGAGACGGACTCGTCAACGTCGACGCCCGCGTCGTCGCCCCCGATGACCCCGCCCTGCCCGCGCAGGCCGTCGATCGCGTGCTCGTCGTCAACGTCTGGCATCACCTCGACGACCGCGTCGCCTACGCCCGCCACCTCGCCACCGCCCTCGCCCCCGGCGGGCGCGTCATCATCGTCGACTTCACCGCCGACTCCCCGCACGGCCCCCCGCCCGGCCACCGCCTCGCCCCCGAGACGATCGCCGACGACCTCGCGCGCGCCGGGCTGACCGCCCACCTGCCGGCCGAGCCCCTGCCCTATCAATACGTCGTCTTCGGCGAGGCCGCAGGCACGCGCGCGCCCTGACCGCGACCGCGCCATCGCCTGTCGGGTGGACGCGCGACCCGTCATGCGCGACGCTCCGCCCATGAAGGCAATCCTCTTCGGCGCGAGCGGCATGGTCGGTCAGGGCGTCTTGCGCGAGCTGCTCCTCGATCCCGCCGTCACCGAGGTCCTCGCCATCGTGCGCCGCCCGCTCGAGCCGGTGCCCTGGCCGGAGATCGACGTGCACAAGCTCGTCGAGCTCGAGCGCAAGGACATGACCGACTTCACCCCGCTCGCCGAGCGCCTCACCGGCTACGACGCCTGCTTCTTCTGCCTCGGCACCTCGTCGGCCGGCATGAAGGAAGCCGCCTACCGCCGCGTGACCTACGACGTCACCCTCGCGGCCGCCACCGTGCTCGCCCGCCAGAATCCCCAGATGACCTTCCTCTACGTGTCCGGCACCGGCACCGACTCCACCGAGCGCGGCCGCTCGATGTGGGCCCGCGTCAAGGGCGAGACCGAGAACGCGCTCCTGCGCCTGCCTTTCAAGGCCGCCTACATGCTGCGCCCCGGCTTCATCCAGCCGCGCCACGGGATCCGCTCGCGCACGCGCTGGCTCCGTCTCACCTACGCCGCCCTGACCCCCATCATCCCGATCGCCCGCCTCTTCGGCGCCGGCAAGATCATCACCGACACCGCGTCCCTCGGCCGCGCGATGATCCACATCGCCCGACACGGCGCCGCCAAGCGCGTGCTCGAGAACGCGGACCTCGTCGCCATCGCCAAGACGCTCCCGGCCCGCTGACGCGGCCAGAGCCTCCGAGGCACGCCGGGAACGCACGCGCCCCTTGCTGTGGCAACGCGGCGACACTAAACATGGACGCCTCGAGCGACACCCCGGAGACCCCGATGCCCGACGCCCTCGCCCCGATCCTCGCCGCGCTCGCCGGCGATCACACCGTCGCCGCGTGGGATGTCGAAAACCCCGACGCCCCCACCCTTTCGGTCTTCGAGGTCTCCTCGGCGCCCCCCCGACAGCTCGCCTACCTCCCGGTGCCGGTGGCGGAGCGCAAGGCGCTCAAGTCCGCCCTCGCCGACAAGGGCTTCGTCAACGGGTCCTACTGCCGCGGCACCGACTTCGTCTGGCGCCACACCGACGAGGTCTTCGAGCTCTGGTCGAGCGAGGGCCTCGCGCTCGCCGCCGATGCCAACGAGGTCCGCCTCGCCGACGGCGCGGTCCTCCCCCGCCAGCAGGTCTCCGCGCTCGTGCCCTCGCTCGGCGCCGGCGGGGTCGCGCGCAAGCTCCACCTGCGCGCCGGCAGCGCCTCCCACCTCATCGTCGCGGAGTACGATCCCGCCGTCGGCGCCGGCATCGATCCGGCGCCGCGCGAGTGGGACGACGTGCGCTGGATGTCAGCGCTCGGCTACAAGCTCGC
The DNA here is from genome assembly GCA_011526585.1 of Deltaproteobacteria bacterium. Lineage (GTDB taxonomy): Bacteria > Myxococcota_A > UBA9042 > PHBI01 > PHBI01 > WYBB01. The sequence goes on along the minus strand of WYBB01000230.1, from coordinate 1,496 downwards.
GCGCTGGCTCTCCGTCCCGATCGAAGCGTGAGGCGTCGCGCCGCGCTCACTGCCCGGTGTTACCGCCGCCGCCGGTAGGGCCGGAACCGCCGGTGTTGCCGCCGGGCCCGGTCTCCGTCGTGTTGTTGGTCGAGTGGTTGGAGGGCCCCATCAACCCCGCGTTGGCGCCGGCGTTGGTCTTCTGCGCCGACTCGATCATGCCCTCGTAGACCTTGAGCTTCTGCTCCTCGGTCGCCTCGTCGAAGGTGAGGTCCTCGTCGAAGCCCCACTTCTCCTTCTTCTTGGCGAAGATCTTCGAGAGGATCGTCTGCGGCGACTCGCCCGCCTCGCGCCCGCTCCGGCCGAGGTCGCGCAAGAAGAGGTTCTCCGCCGCGACCTGGTTGTTGTTCATGATGACCGTGCGCATCCACACGCGCGCCCAGGTCCGGTAATTGACGGAGAGCTCGGCGACCTGGGCCGGCGGCATGCCCTCCGCCGCGGCCTTCGTCACGAGCGCCGCGTTCTCGACCTCGTCGATCTTGACCGAATAGAGCTCGCGCCCGAACCCGCTGGACTCGGGGTCGATGTCCTTCATCAGCTCGAGGGTCGCGTACATGATCCCCTCGAGCGCGTTGAGGTCCGCCTTGTCCTCGATCTTGGCGTTCTTGTGCTTGGCGAGGAGCCCGGTCGCCTCCTCGTGGAGCTTCGCCATCGTCATGCCTTCGAAGGGCTGCATCAGCTCGAGCGCCCGCTTGCGCGCGCTCTCCTCGTCGCTGAGGCTGTCCTTCTTCGCCTTGTACTTCTCGGCGAGCTGCTTGAGCTCCGCCTTCTTCGCGTCCACCTTGGTCGCCTGGACCTCCGATTCCTGGGTCTTCGAGGCGAAGGTCTGTTGAAGCTGGCGCAGGTGCGCGATGTCGCCCGCGAACTTGTTCTCGATGTGCGCCACGTACGCGTCATAGCTCTGGGGCACCGTGATCGTAGGCGCCTGCTCCGCCGGGCTCGTGGTCTCCGCGCCGCCGGTGCCGGCGCCCACCTGCTCGAGCGCCGCGTCCGCGTGCGGCGTCGCCACCGGCGCCTCCTCCATCTGCACCGCGCGGAGCTGGACCGCGCCAGCCTGGGCGCCGCGGCCCTGCCCGACCGACCGCGCCCGGCGCTGGACTGGCTCGAGGAGCGCCGCCTGAGCGTCGAAGCCGTCGGCCTGGCGCAACGCTCCGCGCACCGATTGCCGGCCGCCGCTCGCGGACGACGACGACGGCGACGACGGACTGGTGGTCGTGTCCTGTTGGCTCTCGGTGAGAGACGCGTCTTGCATCGTGACGAACTCCGGCGCGGGACCCGACCACGCGAGGCTAGGACGTCCCTTGGCCGAAGGCAAGCGCCGAGTCCGAGGACTGTAGGTAGCACGGTAGATGTCCGCGGTAAGAACACTTGTAGATGTCCGCCCTGAGGCGGGCGTGGTTCAGGGTACGGCTCATGAAGTCGGTACGGAGCTACAGCCCGCGGGAGATGCGGGACAT
>WYBB01000229.1 GCA_011526585.1 Deltaproteobacteria bacterium | reverse complement strand
TCTTCGGCGCGCACGAGCCGACCCTCCGCGGCGACGGCGAGCGCGGTCTCCTCGGCCAGGGCGTGGCCGGCGGCGACGAGCTCGGCCAGGCGCGGATCGGCATCGGCGGCGCTGGCGGGCGGGATCGGCTGCGAGGTGTAGACGACCACACCGCCGAGCGGGCAGTAGAAGAGCAGGGCCTCGGCGCCCTCGGCGTCACCGACGTCCTGCACGGCGATGAGGCGCGTGGGCACGAGGCCGCGCACCGCGATGTGCGCGTTGTCCGGGCCGAGCGCGGGCGACTGGCCGGGGGCGCCGGCGCGCAGATCGCCGAGGTCGCGAGCGCTGGAGGGCTCGAAGAAATAGGCGACGCTGCGCGCGGTCGCGCTCATGACGAGCGCGGCGGCGACGAAGAGCGCGATCGTCACGCCGGCCCTGAGCCAGATCCCCGTGCGCTCGGCGCGCGCGCGGCGATCCTCGGGCTCGGCGTCCCAGTGGCGAAAGAGCGAGGCGAGGCCGTCATCGCCCGACGCCCCCGGCGCGGCAGCTCGGGATGGGTGTGGCGCGCGCGCGGGCGACGCGCTATGCGGGGGGTCCAGATCGGGCATGCAACCTCCGCCACAGGGGCGGATCACGCGGCCCGGATCGTCCGGGGCGATGCGTGGCGCGCGCATATAGCACAGACCCTCCGAGCGCCGATAGCACCGGCGCCGATCCGAGCGAGCCCGCGGCGAGCACGGCCTCCGCGATGGCGCGCGGGCCGGTCGCGTGGCCCGAGCTCGAGGCGTTGATCGGGCCGGGCGGCGCGCTCGCCGAGCACCTCGACGGCTACGAGCGGCGGGCCGGCCAGGAGCTGATGATGCGCACCGTCGCCACCGTGCTCGAGCGTGGTGGCACCCTGGTCGTCGAGGCCGGCACCGGGATCGGCAAGTCGCTCGGCTACCTCGTGCCGGCGGCGCTCTCGGGCCTGCGCGTGATCCTCTCGACCGGCACGCGCACGCTGCAGGATCAGCTCTGGGGCCGGCAGATCCCGTTCATCCGCGAGCGGCTGGGCCTGCGGGTCGAGGCGACCGTGCTCAAGGGGCGCGCCAACTACCTGTGCCTCTATTTCCTTGAAACAGCACGGGAAAATCCGGCCATGGCGCTGGACGAGCACCGCGATCTCGAGCTCATCCGCGCCTGGAGCGAGACCACCCGGACCGGTGATCGCGCCGAGCTGGCGACGCTCGACGAAGGCTCGACGGCCTGGCGCGCGGTCGCGGCCGACGGCGAGCGCTGCCTCGGGCGGGCCTGCTCGCACTTCGCGGACTGCTTCCTCATGGCGGCGCGCCGGCGGGCCGAGTCCGCCGATCTCGTCATCGTCAACCACCACCTCTTCTTCGCCGACCTGCAACTGCGCGAGGAGGCGGCGTTTTCGCTCCTGCCCGAGGCCGACGCCATCGTCTTCGACGAGGCGCACCACCTCGAGGACATCGCCGCCATGGCGTTCGGGCGCTCTGTCTCGGACGCCCGCATCAGGCGGCTGGCGGGCGACATGCGGCGCGCGTTCTTCGCCGCCGGGCGCGACCTCGGCCTGACCGAAGCGCCGCTGGCCGAGCTGGAGCGCGACCGTGAGCGGCTCTTCTCGCATCTGGCGGCGCTCGATCACCGCGCGCGCCTCATCCCCGAGCGGCTCTCCGAGCGCTTCCGCGAGGCCTGGTACAAGCTCGACAACACCTTGATCGGGCTCTCGCTGCTCGCCTCGGCGCAGGCGCGCGCCGACGAGGGGCTCACGCGCATGGCGGCGCGCGTCGAGGCGCTGCGCACCGATCTGGCGGCGCTGCTCGATCCGGCCCCGGCCGCCGACCGGGGAGGCGACGACGAGGTGCGCTGGGTCGAGCGTGGGCCGCGCGCGACCTTCGTGCGCTCGGCCCCGGTGGTCGTCGGCGAGCGGCTGGCCAGTTCGCTCTTTCCGCGCTTTCGCGCGCTCGTCTTCACCTCGGCCACGCTGGCGACGCGCGAAGGGTTCAGGCACTTCCGCGAGCGCCTCGGGCTGCCGCCCGACACGGCCGAGCTGAGCCTGCCGTCCCCGTTCGACTACGCGACGCAGGCGATCCTCTATACCGCGCGCGACCTGCCCGATCCGCGCGAGCGCGCCTTCGCGCCGCGGGCCTTCGAGCTGATCGCCGAGCTGGTGCGCATCACGCGCGGGCGGGCGCTCATCCTCTTCACCTCGCGTGAGCGCATGCACGAGGCACATGCGGCGCTGGCGCCGCGCTGGGACTACCCGACCCTCGTGCAGGGACAGGGCAGCAAGGAGGCGCTGCTGGCGAAGCTGCGCGAGACGCCTGGCGCGGTGCTCTTCGCGACGGCGACCTTCTGGGAGGGCGTCGACGTGGTCGGCGACGCGCTCTCGCTGGTCGTCATCGACAAGCTCCCGTTCTCGCCGCCGGGCGACCCGCTCGTCGACGCGCGGGTGGCGCGCCTGTCGGCCGAGGGCCACAACGCGTTTTCGAGCTACCAGGTGCCGAGCGCGATCATCGCGCTCAAGCAGGGCGTGGGGCGCCTCATCCGCCACCGCGGCGACCGCGGCGTGGTCGCGATCCTCGACCCGCGCCTCACGACGGCGCGCTATGGGGCGGCCTTCCTCGCGAGCCTGCCGCCGGCGCGGCGGACCTCGGATCTGGTCGAGCTCGAGCGCTGGTGGGCGGAGCTCGAGGCGAGCGGGGCGCCGCAACAATAATATATCATTCTTGCGGATCAGGCGGCCGGGCCGGCGGTACTTCCCTCGACGAAACGTCAGGGAGGTCATCGGGATGGAGGAGATGCTCGACAGCCTGGTCATCCAGGATCGCGTGATGGTGCTCGACGGGCCCGGCCCCTGGCTCATCGGAGGGCTGGCCGGGGACGGAGGCAGCGGGGGGCCGCGGCGGGCCGAGCGTCGTGGTGAACCGCATGCGGGCGCGCGGCGGGTGCGGGTGAGCCGCCTCGACGCGCGCGCGGTCGAGCTCGTCGACCTCGACGGCGAGGCGCTGGTGCGCTGTGGCGTCAGGCGCTGCCGGCACGTGCTCGGGCTCGGCGACGCGATCGCCATCGGTCGCGCGCAGATCCTCGGCGCGAGCCGCGTCGCGGCGATCCCCGGGAGCCACGGCGCGCCGAGCGTGCGCTGGCAGGGCATGCTCGCGACCGCGGAGGCCTCGCTCCGGCAGCTCTCGCACATCGCGTGCGCCGCGAGCGCGCGGGCGCCGGTCTTCATCGCCGGCGAGTCCGGCACCGGCAAGGAGCTCGCCGCCCGCGCCGTGCATCTCGCCGGACCGCGTCGGGGCCAGCCCTTCGTCGCGCTGAACTGCGCGGCGCTGCCCGAGACCCTGGCCGAGTCCGAGCTCTTCGGGGTGGAGCGCGGGGCGTACACCGGCGCGACACGCACGCGGGCGGGCGCGTTCGCCCAGGCCCACGGCGGCACGCTCTTCCTCGACGAGGTGGGTGAGCTGCCACCGCTCTTGCAAGCCAAGCTCCTGCGCGCGCTGGAGGCCGGCGAGGTGCAGCCGGTCGGCGGCGCACGCCCGATCCAGGTCGACGTGCGCGTGGTCGCGGCGAGCTGGCGCGATCTCGAAGACGAGGTCGAGCGCGGCCGCTTCCGGCACGACCTGCTCCATCGCCTGTGCGTGCTGCGGGTCGATCTGCTGCCGCTGCGCGAGCGACCGGAGGACGTTCTGCCGCTCGTCTACGACATGCTGCAGCGCTACGACGCGCTCGA
>WYBB01000047.1 GCA_011526585.1 Deltaproteobacteria bacterium | reverse complement strand
TGCGACGCCGGCGGGGCGGTGCCGGTCTGCGCCTACCGCTGCACCGGTGACGCGGTCGACGTCAACGGGCGCAGCGACGACGGCTGCGAGTGCGTGCCGGTGCCCGGACCGGACCTGGCCGGCGACGATCGCGACAGCAACTGCGACGGCGTCGACGGCGAGGTCGACAACGCCATCTTCGTCTCGAAGGACGGCGACGACGGCAACCCCGGCACGATCGCGCTGCCGGTCCTGACGATCCAGGCGGGGCTTACCAAGGCCGCCGCGCAGAACAAGCGCGACGTGTATGTCGCCACCGGCGTCTACTCGCAGAATATCGTCATGGTCGACGGGGTGGGGCTCTTCGGTGGCTATGCGCCCGACTTCTTCGAGCACGACGTCCTGCTCCTCGAGACGGCGATCATCGGCGGCACTCCGAGCGCGCAGCACCTGGGCACCATCACCGCGGTCGGCGTCGGCGCGGCCGGCGCGGGGCGCGACACGGTGATCGACGGCTTCACCATCATCGGCATCAACGCCGGCAACACCGAGGGCGGCAACAGCTACGGGATCTACGTGCGCGACTCGGGCGAGAAGCTGCGCATCTCCCACAACCGCGTCTTCGGCGGCCCGGGCGGCAACGGCAAGAACGGCACGCGCGGGGCCGACGGGGCCAACGGCGTCGACGGCGGCGGCGGCGCCAACGCCAAGAGCCTGTCGAACAACTGCGGGACCAGCAACGAGTCCGACGGAGGGGCGGGCGGCCAGCGCATGTGCGGCGCGGTCGACATCAGCGGCGGAGGCGGCGGCAAGGCACGCTGCCCCCTGTACGAGGAGACCCCCGGCACGGCGGGCAACGGCCAGAACGGCAAGGGCACGGGCGCGGGCAGCGGCGGCACCTTCGGCTGGCCGCTCTTCATCTGCGCCAACGACGGTGGCGTCTTCGAGGACTGCGGCAACTTCGGCTATGGCTGCGGGATCTGCTACGTGCCGCAGAACTCCAAGCCGTCGAACGCGTCGAACGGGACCAACGGCACGACCGGCAACAACGGCGTGCGCGGCGCGGCGGGCTCGGTCGGCGGGCAGCCCAGCGGCGGACAGTGGGTCGGCAACAAGGGCGGCGACGGTGGGCCCGGCACGAACGGCTCCGGCGGTGGCGGTGGCGGGGCCGGCGGCGGCGTCGAGGTCGAGGGCACCGACTGCTCGAACATCGGCAACGATGACGTCGCCGGCTCGGGCGGTGGCGGCGGCTCGGGCGGGTGCCTGGGCACCGGCGGCACCGGTGGGCTGGCGGGCGGCGGCAGCTTCGCGATCTTCGTCGTCGGCAGCAACGTGGCGCACACGCCGACGATCGCCGACAACACCTTGCAGGGTGGGCGCGGCGGGGCTGGCGGCAACGGCGGGGCCGGCGGGGTCGGGGGCGCGGCCGGCAAGGGCGGCTCGGGCGGGGTCGCGGGCGACGCGCTCTCGACCGCCACGCTGCGTGAGCAGACGCGCTGCGCGCGCGCGGGCGGTGACGGCGGCAACGGCGGCGGCGGTGGTCACGGCGGTGGCGGTGGCGGCGGGGCCGGCGGTCCGAGCTACGCGCTCTTCGTCAGCCTGCCGGCGGCGGCGCCGGCGATCTGGAAGACCGACAACGACTTCCTTCCGGGCGGGCAGGGCGGCGAGGGCGGGGCCGGCGGCGTGTCCGTAGACCAGTCCCGCTCCGGTCTGGATGGGGCCGACGGCGTCGAGGCCGACGCGAACTTCTGATCCCCGTCTGCAGGACCGATCAGGGGCGTTGAGTCGCTCGCGAAGCGGGCGAAACGTGTTGAACCCGGCCTCCCGCCCGCGCAGTGCTACCGAGGAGGCGCAAGCCGGAGCGCGGGCAATGGCACCGTTCAGAAGGGATCGCCGTGCGAGCGCAGCCAGTGCTCCGCCAGCGGCCCGGGCGAAAAGCCGGTGTCGCGCGCGACGGCGTCGAGGAGCTCCTGCATGCGCGCGGCGGTGCCGACCCGCGCCTCGTAGAAGCGGGCGAGCACGGCGTCGAGGACCTCGGGTCCGACGGCGCGCGCGACCTCGCGCCAGAAGAAGGCGCCCTTCATGTAGACGATGTTCGAGAAGAGGCCGTCCTTCAGGAGGTCCAGCTCGCCGCAGGTGCGTGGCCACGCGATGACGTCCTCGTCCTCGAGCGCGGCGTAGAGCTCTTCGCGATAGGATTCCCAGATCGCCTCCTCGGTCGCCGCGTCCGTCACCGCCCCGAGCGCGCGCGCCGCGAGGTAGGTGGTCGTGCCCTCGCTCAGGACGAAGTCCTCCCAGCAGGCGATGCGCACACCGGCACCGAACCAGCCGTGCACCGCCTCGTGCACGTGGGTGATTGGCAGGTCCATCTCGCTCGTGGCGACGTGCCAGTACGGGTGATGCTCCATGCCGCCGGCCGCCGCTTCGCCCCAGCTCACCGCGACCGAGGCGACCTCCTTGCCGAAGGCGTAGCGCCCGAGGTGCTGCTCCAGCCAGTCGAACGCGGCGACGAGCGGGCGCGTGCCGCGCAGCGCGCGGGTCTTGCCGTTGGGCAGCCAGCACACCGAGACCGAGGTGCCGGCGCCGGTCGTGCCGAGCACCTCGCAGCCATAGCGACCGAGCGCGAAGGCGAGCGTGTAGCTCGGCACCTCGGCGTCGATCGACTCGGGGTAGATCGCCTGTTGTCCGCCGCCGAACCCGGTGACGGCCAGGGCGAAGCGCTGCCCGTCGGACGGGTCCGAGCGGCACGGGAAGAGGTTGCCGCAGAAGTAGGGCCACAGCACGGTCGAGCCGTTCTTGGCGAGGCCCTCGCCCTGCGCCTCGCGCGCGAAGCGGTAGTCGATGTGGATCGGGCCCGCGCTCGCCGGGTGCGCGATGTCGAGCACCCCGCGCGACAGCTCCCAGCTCAGCGCGCCGTCGTCGGAGTAGACCTCGTCGATCGTCAGCCCGCCCGCCTCGAGCGAGACGACCTCGGACTCGCCGGGCTCGAACCAGATCGATGCCTCACCGCGCAGCTCGCCGACGTCGATGCGCAGCCACGTCTCCTCGACGCGCGCGCCCCAGTCGCTCGGGATCTCACCGCCGCGGTCGGCCTTGCCGGACGCGGGGGGCGCGGGCTCGGGCGCACCTTCGGCGGGCGCGGCGTCGTCGCCGCACGCGGCGAACACGGATGCGACGACGAATAACGAGGCGATGCGCATGGCCGGCCTTGTCGATCGGCGGCGCACGCCTGTCAACGATGGCGCTTCATGCGAAGCGCACGGAGTAGATCGGCGGCAGGTTGTTGCCGACGGTCTGCCAGGTCTCGCCGCGGTCCTCGCTCAGGTACAGGTTGCCGGTGGTGCTGCCGAAGGCGACGGCGCCGTCCTTGGCGGCGAGCGCGTGCCGCAGCACCACGTCGTGCGCGCCCTCCTGCGGCAGGCCGGCGCGCAGCTCCTTCCAGCTCGCGCCGCCGTCGTCGGTGCGCGCCACGAAGAGCGCTTCGCCTACGGCCATGCGCTGCATGTCGGAGCGGCCCGGCACGACCCAGGCGACCCGGCCGTCGTGCGGGTCGGCCGCGATCGCGAAGCCGAAGTGCACCGCCTGTTCGGGCGCGCTGACCTTGCGCCACGTCTCGGCCCCGTCGTCGCTGTAGTAGATCCCGACGTGGTTCTGCTGCCAGACGTGGCGCGGATCGGCCGCGCAGTGATCGATGAAGTGCGTGTCGTGACCCCACTCGGCGTCCGGCTCGGGCGTGTGATCGAGTAGCATGCCGCGGTTGCGGCTCCGCCACGTCTGGCCGCCGTCGCGCGTCTCGATCACGCCCGCGGTCGAGACCGCGACGAGCACGCGCGCCGGGTCGTTCGGGTCGACGGCGATCGAGTGGATCCCGGGCGCGAACTCGCCACCCTCCGAGGCCGGCGTGCCGAACCACTTGGTCTCGCGGCCGGTCGCGTCGCTCGCCTGCGAGAGGTCGCCGCCGCGCGACGGGTGGTCCCAGAGCGGCCGGTTCAGCGCGAAGGAGGCCCCGCCGTCGTGGCTCGCGAAGAGGCCGCCGGGGATCGTGCCGACGTAGACCGCGCCGCCCGGGCCGAAGCCGATGACCCACAGCTTCTGCACCGTGGCCTTGCGCAGCGAGGTGCTCCAGGTGACGCCGAAGTCCGAGCTCGCGTCCTCGAACATGGTCTGGCCGAGGTACTTCGCGTCCTCCGGATATTTGATCTGGGTCGGGGCGTCGGCCCAGGTCGCGCCGCCGTCGTCCGAGACCGACAGCTTCGCGCCCCAGTGCCCGAAGCCGAGCAGCGCCCACAGGCGCCCGGTGTGCGGATCGCGCGCTACGTAGTTGACGCCGCCGCCGGCGTGCCCGGCCAGCCGCGGCTTCCAGCGACCGCCTTCCTTCTCGACCATGAACGTGCCCTTGCGCGTGCCGACCAGGACCTGGAGCGCCATCTCAACCTCCGCTCAGCGCCTGCATGATGAACAGCCGATCGCCGGGCGCGAGCGGGTCGGAGAGCCGAAAGCGATCGCGCACCGGCTCCTTGCCGACATAGACGTTGACGTGCGGGCGCAGGCGTCCGCGCTCGTCGCAGATGTAGAAGACGATGCCCGGGGCGATGCGCTCGAGCGCCGCCAGCGCCTCGGCGACGGTCGCGCCCTCGACCTCGAGGGGGCGATCCGCGAGCTGCGGGAAGAACTGGAAGAGGTGCCGCGTGAGCTCGATCGAGACCATCGCGCACCGCCTTATCACGGCCGCGCGTGCGCGTCAGTCGCCCCCGGCCCCGAGCGCCGGTCAAGCGTCGATTGTTCTTGCGTAAGCATCCGAGAACGCGCCATGAATCGCGCCATGAGGCACATGCTCTGCTCGCTCTGCTCGATCGTCATCGCGTGCGGCGCGGCTCCTCTCGGTTGCGCCTCCGAAGCGCCCGAGGAGCCCCCGGTCGTCGTGCCCGAAGGCAAGGAGGACAACTTCCTGTCGCGCACCGCCCAGGAGTACCTGGTCGAGGGCGTGACCTCCATCGTGCTCGACGAGGCGGACGCGGCGCTCCCCGAGGCGGACAAGCTCGCCCTGGTCAAGCGCCTCATCCCCTTCAAGCAGGTCGTCGTCGCCTGGTTCCTCAACGCCTGGATCGCCCCCAAGGACAAGGACGACAAGAACTTCGGCTACGGCGGCTTCAACGCGCTCACCAAGAACGGCGCCTTCGAGGACCTCGACATCCACCGCATCGACGCGCGCACGTACGGCTTCACCACGCGCCAGCAGCTCGCCGGCGAGCTCGACCTCCTCGACCGCCTGCCGGTCACGCGCCACCCCGATGGCCGCATCACCTTCGACCTCGCCGTCGGCCGGGTCTCCAACGCCCAGATGCAGGTGCTCGCCGCCGCCGCCGAGTGGTTCCGCCAGCCCCCCTGGGAGCACTTCGACCCGCGCGCCCAGAACGACGGCGACTTCGAGACGATCACGCTCGCCATCACGCCGCAGCCGCGCTCGCTCGACGGCTGGATCGACACGCCGCGCCTCTTCGCCGACGGCAAGGTGACGATCGGCGTGCACTTCGGCTGGGACTACCACAACGCCGACCACGTGCGCGGCTCGAAGCAGCTCTACGACTGGCTCGTGCGCAAGGGCTTCAAGTCCCCGGTCAAGAGCTACGACAAGCTCACGCGCACCTCGGCGCCCTTCACCAAGACCATCAAGGCCAACGGCCGCGCCATCGCGGTCGAGCTCGACATGTTCTGGGGCAAGCCCGGCGCCTCGACCGATCCCGACACCGACAGCGGCGCGGCCTGGCTCAAGCAGGACCTCATCGAGAGCCTCGAGACCCGCGAGGTCGTCATCTACAGCGGTCACTCCGGCCCGTTCTGGGGCTTCTCGATGGGCAACTGGAACAAGACCGAGGCGGGCGAGCTCGAGGACAACGAGATCAAGGTGCTCGACCTGCCGAGCTCCTACCAGGTCGTGCTCGCCGAGGGCTGCGAGACCTACGCGATCGGCCAGGCCTTCTTCGACAACCCCGCCAAGGCCGCGCGCGACAACATCGACATCGTCACGACCACGACCTACTCCACCGCCGAGGGCGCCGATCCGGTCGTCGACTTCGTCGAGGCGATCGTCGGCACCTGGTACGGCAAGCACCAGCCCTCGACCTGGAGCGACCTCCTGCTCGCCCTCGAGTACAACGCCTGGGACCCGGCGCTCTACGGCGTTCACGGCATCGACGACGCGCCGCACCTGCACCCCTACGCCGACCCCGCGCGCTTCTGCGATCCCTGCGCCGGCGACGGCGACTGCGGCGCCGAAGGCAACTTCTGCGTGCGCCTCGGCGCCGGCGAGGACGTCTGCACCGCCGCCTGCACCGGAGACGACGGCTGCCCCGACGGCTACACCTGCGCGCCCGTCGCGCGCGACGCCTCGATCACCGGCCACGCCTGCGTGCCGCGCTCGTACGCCTGCCAGGGTGACGGCGCGCCGCCGTCCCTCCAGCTCGTCATCAACGAGGTGCTCGCCGACCCGCCCACCGACGACAGCGGCGACCTCAACGGCGACGGTGCCGCCGACCCCGACGAGGACGAGTTCGTCGAGCTCTACAACGCCTCGGGCCGCGCGCTCAGCCTCGACGGCTGGACCATCGCCGACGGCACGGCCGTGCGCTTCACCTTTCCGGCTCGTACCTCCTTGCCGGCGGGCGCGGTCGCCGTCGTCTTCGGCGGCGGCGACCCCAGCGGCCTCGAGGGCACCGGCGCCGCGGTCTTCGCCGCCGAGGCCGGCCTCCGCCTCGCCAACGCGGGCGACACCGTCGTCGTGCGCGACGCCAAGGGCGCCGTCATCGATCGCGTCGTCTACGGCGCCGAGGGTGGACGTGACAAGAGCCTCGCGCGGACCCGCGACGGCGATCGCCAGGCGGGCTTCGCGGCCCACCCCGGCAGCGTCGTCGCTTCGCCCGGGCTGCGCACCAGCGGCACGCCTTTCGGCGAGTAGCCCTGCGACATCACTTTTCGTCACACACGTTCTCCGCTATGAACGGATCCGTGGCGTTGAACTCGCTCGAGCTCCGCGGTCCGAGCACCCCCACGGCCCCGCGTTACGAGCGCCTTCGCGTCGTCGGCTCGGGCGCGTTCGGGGTCGTGCACGAGGCCCTCGATCGCGTGACCGGCAAGCGCGTCGCCATGAAGGAGCTGGTCCGCCTCGACCCCACCGCGCTCCAGCGCTTCAAGCTCGAGTTCCGCGCCTTCGTCGACCTCGACCACCCCAACGTCGTGCGCGTGCACGCGCTGGTCGCCGAGTCCGGTCGCTGGTTCGTCGTCATGGACTTCGTCGACGGGGTCGACCTCATGACCGCGCTGCGCGGCGACTCCGCTCCGCTCGCCTCGCCCGTCACCCTCGTCACCTGCGACGAGCCGCTCGACCCTCCCCCACCCACGCCGCCCCGCGCGCCCTCGCCTCCCATCGTCGCGCCCGCCATCGCGCTGCGCGCGCTCGAGTGGCCGCGCCTTCGCCGCGCCTTCCGCGACCTCGCCTCGGCGCTGGTCGCCCTGCACGGCGCCGGCCGTCTGCATCGCGACATCAAGCCCTCCAACGTGCTCGTCGACCGCGACGACCGCGTCGTGCTCGTCGACTTCGGCCTCTCGACGACCCTCGACGCCGCCTCCTCGCAGACCGGTCGTCGCCTCCAGGGCACGCCCGCCTACATGTCGCCCGAGCAGGCCGCGGTCGCCCCGCTGGGCGCCGCCAGTGACTGGTACAGCTTCGGCGTCGTGCTCTACCAGGCGCTGACCGGCGCCCTGCCGTTTGCCTGGGACGACACCTCGCCGCCCGACGTGCGCGCGCTCGCCGCCGCCCGCGACCCACGTGAGCTCGTGCCCGGCTGCCCGCCCGATCTCGCCGCGCTCGCGCTCGCGCTGCTCGACCCCGACCCCACGCGCCGCCCGGCCGGCGCCGAGGTGCTCGCGCGCTTCAGCGAGCGCGCACCCGCCGCGCCGACCTCCCTGGTCGCGCCGTTCATCGGACGCCGCGCCCTCATCGCGCGCCTCCTCGACGCCTTCGCGCGTGCCCGCGCCGGGCCGCTCCACGTGCGCATCGAAGGCGCCTCCGGCCTCGGCAAGTCCGCCCTCATCGCCCAGCTCGACGCGCTCGTCTCGGGCCGCGCCCTCGTCCTGCGCGGGCGCGCCTTCGAGCGTGAGGCGATCCCGCTCAAGAGCGTCGATGCCCTCGTCGACGCGCTCGCCGCCTACCTCGCCACGCTTTCGCCCGACGCGCTCGGCGGCCTCATGCCGCCTCACGCCGCCGCGTTGGCGCGCATGTTCCCCGTCCTGATCCCGCTGCTCATCCCCTCGCCCCACCACGCCGCCGAGCCGACCCCGCAAGAGCAGCAGCGCCGCGCCTTCGAAGCCTTTGCCGAGCTGCTCTCCGCCATCGCGCGGACCGGCCCCTCGCCGCTCGTGCTCGTACTCGACGACGCGCAGTGGGGCGACGCCGACGGCGCCCGCCTGATCGCCACGGCGCTCACCCGCCGCGCGCCCATCCTGCTCGTCACGACCTGTCGCAGCGACCACCTCGACGCGTCGTTCTACACCGCGCTCGCCGCCGCGGCGCCCGACCTCGCCTGCGAGTCGCTCGAGCTCGCGCCGCTGTCCGACGACGAAGCGCATGGGCTCGCCACCGCGCTCATCGGCTCCGATCCCACCGCCGGCCAGCGCCTCGCCGCCGAGTCGCGCGGCCACCCCTACCTCCTGCTCGAGCTCGCCCGCCGCTTCGCGCGCCGGCAAGGCGACGGCGACGCCGCGGTGATCTCGCTCGATCTGGTCCTGTCCGAGCGCGTCGCCCGCCTGCCCAGCGAGGTCCGCGCGCTGCTCGCCGCGATCGCGCTGGCGCGCCGCCCGCTCTCCCTCGCCGCCCTCGCGACCGCGGTCGAGCGCGCGCCGGGGCTCGTCGAAGACGACCTGCGCGTGCTCTTCGCCGAGCGCGTCGTGCGCCGCCGCTACGTCGCCGACGCGCTCGAGCGCTTCGAGTGTGCCCACGACCGCGTGCGCGAAGCGGCGAGCGAAGCCTCCCCACCGCCCGAGCGCGAACGCCTGCACGCCCGCCTCGCCACGGCCCTCGAGCGCCACGAGCCCGACGAGCACGAGGCCATCGCGCGCCATCACCTCGCCGCCGGCGCGCCCGAGCGCGCCTCGCCCCACTTCACCGTCGCCGCCTGGCGCGCGCTCGACGCGCTCGCCTTCTCCCACGCGGCCGAGCTCTTCGCGCATGCGCTCGACGGCGCGCCCGCCCACGTCGCCGCCGAGCTCCTGCGCGCACAAGCCTCGGCCCTCGAGCTGGCGGGTCGCGACCTCGCCGCCGCGCGCGTGCTCGACCGCCTGCTCGCTTCGCCCGACGTCTCCGATCGCGTCACGCTCGAGCGACGCCGCGCCGAGCACTACCTCCGCGCCGGCCACCTCGACCAGGGCCTGGCCGCCTTGCGTCCGGTGCTCGCCATGGTCGGCGAGCGCCTGCCCCGCTCGACCGCGGCGGCGGCGCTCACCCTCGTCACCGAGGATCTGCGCCTGCGTCTGCGCGGCGCGCGCACGACCATCGTGCCTTCGCACCGCGTCCCGCACCGGCTGCTCGTGCGCATCGAGGTCAACTGGGCGGCCTGTCAGGGGTTGGCCAACGTCGACATCCTGCGCGGCCTGGGCTTCCTCGTGCGCCACCTGCGGCTCGCGCTGGTCGCGGGCGAGCGGAGGTCGCTCGGGCGCGGTCTGGGCATGGCCGCGATGTTCCTCGCCGGCCTCGGTCCCAAGAGCCTCGCCCGCGCCGAGCGCTACGCCGGGATGGCCAGCGCGCTCGCCGCCGAGCCCGACGCCGACGTGACCAGCCTCGTCTGGGCGGGCGTCGGTCGCGCGATGATCGCGTTCTCGCGCTTCGACTGGCCGCGCGCGCACGGCGAGATCGAGCGTGTGCTCGCGCAGCTCCTCGGTGAAGGCGCCGCCTCCGCCGCGGCCTCGCAGGGACACGGCCTCGCCTGGGAGCTCGGCGTCGTGCAGTACTTCGCCGCGCTCGCGCGCCAGCAGACCGGCGACGTCGAGGGCGTGCTCGCCGACGTGCCGCGCTGGTTCGCCGACGCCGATCGGCGCGGCGACCTGTATACTAGAACCATGCTCGGAGCGACCCTGCTTCCGTGGTGTGATCTCTGTCGCGACCGCCCGGATAGAGCTATCGAACAGGCTCGCGAGGTGATCTCCCATTGGCCCGGTGAGCGCTTCATGCTGCCGCACCTGAACGCGCTCGGCCTCGAGGCGGAGGGCCACCTCTACGCCGGCCGCGCCGCCGAGGGTCATGCCACGCTCATGCGCCTCCTGCCCGCGTTGCGTCGCTCACGCCTGCTCGCGATCGAGGTGCTCGCCCTGCGCATGCACGAGTTCATCGCGCGCGCCGCCGTGCACGCGGCCAAGGCCGGCGATCGCGGCGCGCTGCGCGTCGCCCGCAAGCACCTCGCGCCGCTCCTACGCCGCAAGACGCCCTGGACCGACGCGCTGGCCGCCGGGCTCCTGCCCGCCTGTCGCGGCGTCGACCCGGCGCTGGCGCTCGACCGCGCCGAGTCCGGCTACCGCGCCACCGGCCAGCCGCTCTTCGCCGACCTCGCCGCGCTGCGCCGCCACGACCTGTCCGGCGCGCCCGAAGCCGCACCGCTCCGCGGCTCGCTCCGCGCGCGCGGCGTGGTCGATCCCGACCGCTTCGCCGCGCTGCTCTATCCCCTGGTCTGAGGAGCCTCGGGCCGGTCGACCCACTCAGGCCTGGTCGGCGTTCGATTCCGCGAGCCCGTACTGCCGCATCAAGCGATAGAGCACATAGCGGCTCGTCAGACCGAGCGCGCTCGAGGCCTGCGCCACCTTGCCCTTGGCGGCCTCCAGCGCCGCGACCACGCGCTCGCGGTCGGGAAGCTCGCCCCGCGGCGTCGCCATCTTGACCGCCTCCGTCACGCCGCGCTCGGGAGGTCGCTCCTGCGCCGCGAGCAGCTCCTTCTGCGTCTCGGGGCCGAGCCCGATGTAGTTGCCCGGGCTCGACGAGACCGCGACCCAGAGCACGCGCTCGAGCTCGCGGATGTTCAGGACCCACGGGTGCCTGAGCAGCGCGGCCATCAGCTCGGGCATGATCCGCGCCTCGGCGCGCTGGCCGTGCCGGCGCTCGAAGAAGCGCTGCGCCAGATCCGGGCTGCGATCGGCGAAGCCCTCGAGGATGTGGCGTGCGATGAGCGGCACGTCCTCCGGGCGCTGCGCCAGCGGGGGCAGGCTCACGCGCGCCGTGAGCCGCGCGAGGAAGTCGTGCTTGAGCGACTCGACGTCGCGGTTGGTCGCGGCCAGGACGCGCACGTCGGCCTTGCGCGGCTTGGCCTCACCGAGGCGATGGTACTCGCCGTCCCGGTCGAGCAGGCGCAGGAGGTGCGCCTGGAGCGCCGTCGGCAGCTCGCCGATCTCGTCGAGGAAGAGCGAGGAGCGATCGGCCTCGCCGATCAAGCCGGCCCGCTCGGGGGTGCCGACGTTCGGGAAATTCTTTATATTTCCAAAGAGCTCTGCGTCGATCAGCGTGTCGGTGAAGGTCGCCGCGTTGCGCGCGACCAGCGGCCGATCGGCCCGCGGCGAGAGCCGGTGGATCGCCCGCGCCGCCAGCTCCTTGCCGGCGCCGCTCGGCCCGTGGATGAGCACGTGCAGGCTCGCGCCCGCGACGACCGCGAGCTGATCGCGCAAGCTCCAGCTCGCCGTGCTCTCGCCGACGATCCCGAACGGGTCGACCGCGCCGAAGGCGAACGGGTGTCGCTCGAGCGACCACTGCTTGAGCGCCGGCATCGGCGGCCGTCGCGTCACCAGCAGGAGGAGCGCGTTGCGGAAGAGCACGGCGTCGCCATCGCCGACCTCGGCCTCGCTCGTCTCGACGCCGTTGACGTACATGCGACAGCGCCCCACCGAGCGCAGCGCGAGCCGACCTTGCGGCAGCGGATCGATGAGGAGCTGCTGGCGCGACAGGCGCGCCTCGGCCAAGGGCGGCCCGGGCAGCGTCACGCCGGGACGCGCCCGACCGAAGCGCACGCGCGGGCGGTCGTCCGCCGGGTCGACGTCGCCGCGGCCGAGCACCATCTCGCCCTTCACCTCGGCGCTCTCGCCGAGGCGCTCCGGCTCATCGAGCGACCAGGCGATCACCAGGCGCGTGGCCGGTCCCTGCGGCAACGTGCGCCGGCTGCCCCAGGGCAGCTCGTCGTCGATCGTCTCGAGCCCGACATCGTCGTTGCCGCTCATGTCGCGCCTCTCAGCATCGTGCTGGCGATGAGGCCGTAGGCCTCGCGCCACGCCGCCTCGTGCGCGGGCGTCCACGTCTCGGCGCAGACCTCGGCGAACGCGGTCAAGAGCGCGTCACCGACGTAGTCGTACATCGGCGCGGTCACCCCGTAGCCGATGTGGGTCCGGCCCATCGGCGGGAGCGTCGCCTCGAGCCAAGCCGGGTCGTGCACGTGATCGACGATGGCGATCAACGTCTGGCCGAACATGATGCGCTGCGCGTCCGGCGAGTTCTTGCCGCGCCCTCGCTCGCCGAAGAGCGCCTCGATCTCCGGGTGCCGGTGGAAGAGCACATCGTAGAAGAGCCGCGGGAAGTCGTCGTCGCGCTCCAGCGCGATCTCGAAGCTCTCCCTTAGCAGGCGCTGCATCCGGACTCTATCGCTCGACGGGTGGTCTGGCGCGCTCACGCCTACCTTCTACCATCACCCGGACCGTCAGGTCAGCCCCAACGAACCGCTTTGCCGCGGGGCCGACGCCTGCCCCCCGCATGGGGACAAGGTGGCGAGGCCGAGCGTGCCCGGCCCGCCTTCGCATCGCGCGTCTCGCATTCGAGACGCGAAGTCAGTTCGAGGTCGGCTCGCCCTCGGGCTGCGCCAACCCCAAACGCTCCAGCACCGGTCGCAGGTCCTTGCCGACCGACGGGATGTTGGCCGCGGCGAGCTTGAGCTCGTCGTCGGTCCAGTCCGTGCGGTCCTCGAGGCCCGCGGACTTCACGGCGTCCTTGGCGACGACTCGCGCGGAATGGAAATCAAAGCGCGTCTCGAGCGCGCTCACGAATGTGTCATAGCTCGGCATATCGACTCCTTCCTGAATGACCTGCCCGGCGGACGAAGCCATCTCGTCGCCGGGCTCGGTTGACTTGCGTGCGGCTCGCCGGTTGCGCGGGCTCACTCCTCGGGCATCGGGCGCGGATCCTGGACGAAGTCCGGATCGGCCTTGAGGATCTTGGCGCGGTGCCGCGCCTTGTCACGCGTCGGCGCCGTGGCGATGACGCGGCCCTCGTAGAAGACACCCCAGCGGCCCTCGTGGCGCTCGACCTTGAGCACGACCGACTTGAGCGCGGCGGGCGCCTCGACCTCGGGCCGGGGCTGCTCGGCCTTGACCGCCGGCGCCTCGGGCGCGGGCCTGGGGGCCTCGACCTTCACCTCGGGCATCGGCTTGGGGGCCTCGACCTTCGCCTCGGGCGCGGGGGCCTCGACCTTCATCTCGGGCGCGGGCCTGGGGGCCTCGACCTTCACCTCGGGCGTTGGCCTGACCTCGGCGAGCTTCGCCGCGGGTGCCGCGGGTGCGGCCGTCTGGGGCGCCGGCGTCGGCGGCCGCGCGACGGCGGTCGGCACCGGGGGCGGGTTCGCGGGCGGCATCACCGAAGCGGCCGCGGGCTGCGGCGGATCGAAGCGGCTCACGATGTCGCCGCCGCGGTCGATCAAGAGCACGGGCACCTTCATCTCGGCACCGATCTGCTGCGCCTTGGCGGTCGCGCCCTCCTCGTTGGCGAAGACGTGCATGAGCGGGCGACCGCCGAGCTGGCCGACGAGCCAGAGCGAGAAGCGCGGCTGCACGATCAGGGGCGCCTTCGGTCCCTCCAGCTCGAGCCCGCCGTTGCGGCCCTCCTCGAGGAGCTGCCAGGCCGTCGGTTCGGTCATCGAAGTCGGGATCGCGCGCTGATTCGCGAGCCAACGTGCGATCACCGACACGCGCTCGCTCCCCGGCATGCGCTCACGTGAGGTAGAGATGCTGTTGAGCATGGAGAGTCTCCTTGTGGGCAAAGGACTCGGGGCCCCCGCTCGCGGGCGCGGGCAGGAGTCGTGGAGTCACCAGTGAGCATTTGCCGTGCGCGCCGCGTCTGCCACGCGCACGACCCGCTGGCGCCGTCGGCGCCGCGAGCTGAACGACCCACCGAGCGTTGCGCTGGGATCGTCCGATGGGCCACGTAGCCGACCGCCACGCACCCGGACTCCACTGTAGGCATCGATTCCGTAATGGCAAGTCTTGATGACCTTTTTTACGCGACCATGCGGTCACGAATCGCACCAATGGCGCACCACATCTAGGTGTGATGTGTACCCCGAGCGTGATCGCCGGCGTGCACGGGCCCGCCGCGCGCCTTGAGTTCGCGAGCGAAACGCGCGCGGCCAAGGAAGGAGCGACGAGGCGACCTCGAGGTCCCGGGGACTGCGTCCCCGAGCCCCGCGCTGACCGAGCGAACTGACGCCGGCCCCGCGCGTTGCAGCCGCGAGCTCAGTCGGGATCGAAAGAGAAGCCGGTGACGCCGCACTCGCCCGTGAAGACCTCGACGCCGTCCTCGCTGGTCTGGCTCGCGGTCTCGCCGACGCCGGCCGAGAACGCCATCGGCGACTCGAGGAAGAGCAGCGCCTCGCACATCTCCTGGTCGCCGATCCCCCAGCGCACGGTCTGGTCACGCGGGTTGTCGAAGAGGCAGCCGAAGCGCAGCCCGGTCGCGCCGCTCAGGTCGATCGGCGGGTCGAAGGCGAAGCCGAAGGGATCGGAGCTGTACGCGCCGAGGTCGACGATCTGCCGGCCGTCCTCGGGTCCGCCGACGATGCTCAGCTCGAAGCCCGCGCCGAGGTTGTGATAGTGCGGCATCACGTAGTGCAGCTTCATCGGGAGGGGGCCGTCGCCGAAGAGGCCGCGGTAGCTCGCCGCGACGTCGCAGCTCCCGCCGAACCACGAGGTCGCCTGCGGCGGGATCGCCAGGTCGCCGTAGATCAGCTGGGCCGGGGTCAGGGGCTTGTCGACCTCGGCGCGCGGCACCGTGTAGATCGCCAGGCGCAGCCCGGTCGTGAGCGCCTCGACGTTGTAGTTGAGGAGGTGGGTCACGGTGATGATGCGCGAGCGCGCGGGGATCCGCACCGCCGCGCCGGTCTGGAACTTCTGCAGCTCCTGGCGCACCTGGGTCGACTGCGCGTAGAGCACGCCGCCCGCGAGCGCCGCGTCGATCTCGTGGAAGCCCTCGTCGTAGCAGTCGCGCCACGGCTCGGTCGGCCAGCCCTTGTAGTCCTCGGGCACGAAGAACCAGTTCGAGTGGTGGTAGCCGCCGTCGTTGTCCATCTCGACCGCGTTGACCCAGAGCGGCTCGTCGTTGTCGAGGATCCAGGTCTGGCAGAGCGAGCCGATCTCCTCGCCCGGCGCAATCGTCTGCTCACCGAAGTCATGCACGACGCGCGTGCCGGACAGCGGCGCGCAGGTCCCGTCGGGCCGCGTCGGGTATTGTCCGAGAGGGCACGCCCGGCACACAGCCTCGCCATCGTCGTCGATGGCGCAGCCGCGCTGACGCGTGAGGCAGCCCTCGATGATCGCGGCGCAGCTCGCGTCAGGGGTCGTGTCGCCGCCGACCTCGGCCACGTCACCGCTCACGTCCTCGCCGGACGTGTCGGGCGCGCTCGCGTCGCCGCCGGCGCCCCCCGACTCGTCGCACGCCAGGAAGGACGCCACCCCCAGGACAACCAGGATCGCAACTCGCATCGATGAGCTCCTGCTTCGATCGGAGCGGAGCCTACACCAGCGCGCCGGCTATCCAAAGTGGTACGCCGAGAGGCGGTGCCCGTAGTAGGTGCCGTTGTAGTCGAGCGCGCCGCGGTCATCGCCGGCCGCGCCCGCGATCACCATCAGCGGCAGCAGGTGCTCCTCGCGCGGGTGGGACTGGCGTGCGGCCGGGGCCGTGCTCCACTGCGCGAGGCGCGCGTCGCGGGCCGACGCCTCCATGAGCGTCGACTCGCGCAGCCACGCGTCGAAGCGCTCCGAGTCGTCGCCGCCGGTGCGACGGAAGAACGCGCGCAGGTTGTGGTAGGTCATGCCGCTGCCGAGGATGAGCACGCCTTCGTCGCGCAGCGGCTGGAGCGCGCGGCCGATCGCCAGGTGTCGCTCGGGATCGAGCCCCGCCTCGAGCGAGAGCTGCAGCGTCGGGATCGTCGCGTCGGGGTAGGTGACCATCAGCGGCACGAAGGTCCCGTGATCGAAGCCGCGCGTCGCGGCCTCGGCGCTCGCGAAGCCCGCCGCCGCGAGGAGCTCGCGCACGCGCAAGGCCACCTCGGGCGCGCCCGGCGCCGGCCAGGACAGGCGATAGGTGTGCTCGGGGAAGCCGTAGTAGTCGAAGAGCATCGGCGGCCGCGCGTGCGTCATCACCGTCGGCACCTGTTCCTCCCAGTGCGCCGAGATCACCAGGAGCGCCCTGGGCGGCGTCGCGCTGAGCCCCGCGAGCCGGGTCAGGTAGCCCGAGAGCTCGTCGCGCTCGGCGGCCGGTACACCGAGATCGGCGAAGGGCCACGGCCCGCCGCCGTGCGGCACGAACGCCACCGGCATGCGCGCCGCCGCCCTGGTCGCCGCGCCCGCACCCTCGTCTACACGCTCACCGCCCTCTGTCGTGCTCATCGCCACGCCCTCCCGACCGCTCGTCGCGATCACGCCCGCGGCCACCGCGACCCCGCCGCCGATCACCGCCAGCGCCTCGCGACGCCCGAGGCCCGCGGCCTTCTTCTCGCCGTCAGCCATCACCCGATCCTCCGTGGTCGAGGCGCGCCGCGACCCGACGATCGAGAGCATACGCCCGAATCGCGGAGCGGCCGAGCCCGGGTTCGGCAACGGACCGTTTCCGCGTGCGCGCTCGCGGTCGCTCGAGACGTGCTCACATCGTGACGCCGAGCTCGGCCAGCCCGTCGGCGAGGCGCTTGTGCGCGGTGTAGCCGAGCTCGCGCCGCGCGCGCGCGTCGTCGACGGTGACCTCGCGGCCGAAGAGGTGCACGGCCGAGCGCGTCATGGGCGGCGCGGAGCGGCGGCCGAAGAGCTTCCAGACCGCCTCGGTGGACCAGGCCGCGGCGCGGGCGAGCCACAGCGGCACCGTGGCGGTCGGGGGCTCGACGCCCTGCGAGCGGATGAGCGCCGAGACGAAGGCGCGCAGCTCGACCGGCTCGCCGTCGGTGAGGAAGTAGGCCTGCCCGGGCGCGCCGCGCTCGGCGGCGGCGATGGCGCCCTCGCACACGTTTTCGACGTGGCAGGTCGAGGTCGGGTAGCGCCCGCCGCCGATCCAGCGGAGCTTGCCGGTCCTGGCGGCGTCGGTGATCTTCGGCAGGAGCGAGGTGTCGCCCCGGCCCCAGATGAACCGCGGGCGCACGACCGTCGCGACGAACTCGGGGGTGGCGGCGGCGAGGACCGCGCGCTCGGCGAGCGCCTTGGTCTCCGGGTAGAGGCCGACCCAGCGGGTGGGCAGCGGGCGCGTCTCGTCGATCTTCGCGAGCGGGCCGCCGTCGACGAAGGCCGCCTCGGTGCCGATCGAGACGAAGCGCGACACGCCGGCCGCGCGCGCGGCGGCCAGGGCGTTTTCGGTGCCGGCGACGTTGACGCGCATGAACTCGGCGCGCGGGCCCCAGTCCTCCACCTTGGCGGCGGCGTGGAAGACCACCTGGCAGCCGGTCATGCCGCGCTCCATCGCGGTGCGGTCGTCGAGGTCGCCGCGCGCCGGGGTGGCGCCTGCCGCGCGCACGGCCTCGGCAGCGGCGTCGCTGCGGGCGAGCGCGACGACCTCGTCGCCGCGCGCGACCAGGGCGCGGATCAAGGTGCGACCGACGAAGCCCGAGCCACCTGTGACGAAGCATCGCATGGGGGCGACGTTAGGGCGGTGACCTCGGCATCGTCAACGCGCGTGCGCCGCTGCCGGCGAGCGGCCGACCCCTCAGCCGCGCCCGTCGAGCGTCTCGCGCACCCGCTGCGCCAACATCGCCGGCGCGTAGGGCTTGGCGAGCATCGGCAGGTTGCGGTTGGCGAGCGCGTCGCCGTCCGAGTAGCCCGAGCACAGGAGCACGCGCAGGCCGGGGCGCACGCGCACGAGCTCGTCGGCCAGGGCGAGGCCGTCGATCTCGGGCATCACCAGATCGGTCAGGAGCAGGTGGATGATGCCGTGATGCGCCGCCGCGACCTCGAGCGCCTCGCGCCCGTCCGCCGCCACCAGCATGCGGTAGCCGAGCGAGAGCAGGACCCGCGACATCAGGCGGCGCACGGTCGGGTCGTCCTCGACCAGCAGGATCGTCTCGTCGCCGCGCCACTGATCGCGCCCATCGTTCGCCGCCTCCGGCTCCGCGTGCGGCGGTCGGATCGCGGGCAGGTACACGCGGAAGATCGTGCCGTCGGCGCCGCTCTCGAGGCCGATCCAGCCGCCCGCCTGGCGCACGATGCCCGCGCAGGTCGCCAGGCCGAGCCCCGTGCCCTGGCCGACCCCCTTGGTCGTGAAGAACGGCTCGAAGACGCGGGCCTGCACCTCGGGCGGCACCCCGACGCCGGTGTCGCCGACGGCGAGCTGCACGTAGCGGCCAGGCGGTGGCGCGCCGGCGCGCACCTCGTCGATGGTGGCGAGCCGCGTCTCGAGCGTGAGCTTGCCGCCGCGCGGCATGGCGTCGCGCGCGTTGACGACGAGGTTCATGATCACCTGCTCGAGGCTGCCGACGTCGATCAAGACGTGCGTGGTCGACGCGTCGTGCCGCGTCACCAGCTCGATGTGCTCGCCGATCAGCGGGCGCAGCAGGGGGAGCAGGCGGTCGACGACCTCGCGTGGGATCACCGCGCGCGGGGCGACCACCTTCTTGCGGGCGAAGGCGAGGAGGTTGCTCGTGAGCGCGGCCCCGCGCTGCGCCGCTTCGAGGATGAAGTCGAAGCACTCGGTCGCCTCGGCGCCGGCGGGCAGGTTGGCGCGGCCGAGCTCGGCGAAGCCGATGATCGCCGTCAGTAGGTTATTGAAATCATGAGCCATTCCGCCAGCGAGCCGACCGAGCACCTCCTCCTTCTGCGCCTGGCGCAGCTCGGCTTCGACCCGCTTGTGCTCGCTGAGATCGACGTCCATGCACACGAAGTAGGGCGCGTCGTCGCGGCCGGGGATCGGGAAGATCGTCGACAGGCAGGTGCCGGTGGTGCCGTCGCGCCGGCGGAAGGTCAGCTCCACCGGGCCGAGCGCCTGACCGCTGCGCTCGATCTCCGCGAGGCTCGCGACGAACTCGCGCTGCTGCTCACCGTCGTAGATCAGGTCCGCCAGGGTCTTGCCCAGTGCCTCCTCGCTGGTGAAGCCGAACATGCGCTCCGACGCGCGGTTCCAGAGCCGCACGCGCCCTTGTCGATCGTACCACTGCACTGCGAGGTCGGGGCGCCCGTCGATGGTCGCGCGCATGCGTGCGTCGCTCACGCGCAGCTCGTCCTCCAGGCGTCGTCGCGGCGCGTCGTCGCGCGCGCACATCACGAGCCGCCCGTCCGGGATCCGCTCACAGCGCCACGCCAGCGAGGGCCCGTCGCCGCCGGATCGCGCTGCGTGCTCGAAGACCGCGGACTCCCCGGGACCGAGCGCGCCGAGCCCCTCGCGCACGCGCGCCTCGTCCGCGCCCGACCAGAGCGTGGCTACGTGCCGCGCCGCGAGCTCCGATCGTCCGGCGCCCAGGAGCGCGCGCGCCCGGGCGTTCACCGCGCCGACCCGGCCGTCCGCGTCCGCGACGATCATCGCGTCGGGCGCATGCTCGAAGACGCTCTCGAAGCGATCGCCCGCCGCGTCCTGGGCCTCGTCGTCCGGAGCTCCGATCACACACCTCACCGTCACACGACTTCGCACCATGCGGAGAGCCCACAGAAGATGTCTGCCCTCCACGGGTTACGCAAGTGATCCGCCCGCGCGGCCCGCTCGGTTACACGCACCGGTTGACCTGCCGCACACGACCATCAATGCTCGCTCCGCGATGAACGTGTCGGTCCGCTTCCTGGTTTCGGAGGAGCCTCCTCTTTGTGTCGATGTGCCGGCGGGTGGCTTCATCGGCCGCTCGCCGTTCGCGACGCTGCACCTCGACGACCCGCGCGTCTCCGAAGCGCACGCGCTGGTCTCCCTGCGCCACGGCTCGCTCTACCTGCTCGCGCTGCGCCGGCGCTTCGCCGTCGACGGCCGCCCCGCCGACGAGCTGCGCCTCGCCGAGGGGCAGCTCATCGAGCTCGCGCCCGAGCTCACCCTCGAGGTCAGCGAGCTCGCGCTCCCCCAGCACGTGCCGATGCTCGAGACCCCCGACGGAGGCCGCCAGCTCCTGCCCGCCACCGCCTTCTTCCACGGCGACCCTCCGCGCGTCTCGGCGAGCTGGGTCCCCGAAGCCCACGCCGTGCTCTGGCATTCGCCCACCGGCCTCCGCCTGCGCGTTCGCGGCGCACCCGACGCCGTGCTCCCGCTCGACGGCGAGGCGCCGAGCGTGCTCCGGATCGGCCGCCACGAGTATCGCGTGCGCCTCACCCCGCTGTCGGCCATCGTCGGCCAGACCACGCTCCCGCCCGATCCGCTGGTGATGCAAGTCGACGGCGACCACGTCGTCGTGCACTCCGGCGCGCGCTCGGCCACCTTCGACGGCGTCGGCGCCCGCCTCCTCATCGAGCTCGACGCCGCGCCCGGCCCCTGCGCCTGGCCCGCCCTCGCGCAGGCGGTCTGGCCGAGCGAGCACGATTGGGGCAACCTGCGCCGCCGCCTCGACGTCACCCTCTCGCGCGTACGCAAGAAGCTCCGCGACGCCGGCCTCCCGACCGACTTCGTGCGCACCGAAGGCAACGGGTCCTTCTCGCTCGCCGCGCGCTCGAGCCCCGCCGAGCCGGTCCCCGAACCCGGCCACCGATGAGCGGCGAGCTCTCGCGCGCCGGCGGCTCGCTCGACGGCTTCGCGGAGCCCCGACCCTCCTCGCCTGCGACCGGCCCGGCGGCCCGGCTCATCGGCGGTCGCTACCGCGTCATCGGCCTGGCCGGCCGCGGAGGGCTCTCGGAGGTGCTCATCGCGCACGACGAACGCCTCGACCGCGAGGTCGCCCTCAAGCGCCTGAACCGCCCGGCCCAGCACCGCCGCCTGCTCGCCGAGGCCCGCGTCGCCGCCGCGCTCGAGCACCCCGCCATCGTGCCGGTCTACGACGTCGGCGACGACGAGATCGATCCCTACTACGTCATGCGCGTCGTGCGCGGCCGCTCCCTCGGCTCGGCCATCCGCGAGACCCCGGCCCTGCCCGCGCGCCTCACCCTGCTGCGCGCCCTGCTCGTCGCCGCCCAGGCCGTCGCCTTCGCGCACTCGCGTGGCGTCTTGCACGGCGACATCAAGCCCGACAACATCATGCTCGGCGCGCTCGGCCAGACCCAGGTCGTCGACTGGGGTCTCGCCCGCGCGCTCGGCGAAGGCAGCCCCGACTTCAGCGGTACGCCCCGCTACGCGAGCCCCGAGCAATCCCGCAACGAGCCGCTCACCGCCGCCGCCGAGGTGTGGAGCCTCGGCGCCACCCTCTACGAGCTGCTCGCCGGCGCGCCGCCCCACGCCCAGCTCCCCGCGCACGAGGTCATCGCGGCGACCCGCGCCGGCCACGTGCCCGATCTCGCCCTCCTCGGCGCCGCGCCGCCCGAGCTCGTCGCCATCGCACGCCGGGCCCTCGCGCCCGATCCCACCCAGCGCTACCCGAGCGTCGCCGAGCTCGCCGACGATCTCGCGCGCTGGCTCGACGGCCGCCTCGTCGCCGCCTTCACCTACACCACGCGCGACCACCTGCGCCGCCTCTGGCGCCAGGCGCGCGTGCCGATCCTCATCGCGCTCGCCGCGCTCGTGGTCGTCATCGTGCTCGTCGCCATCGGCGTCGATCGCATCGTGCACGAACGCGATCAGACCACCGCCTCGCTCGCCGAGGCGCGCCTCGCCCAGGCGCTCCTGCTCGCCGACCAGAACGCCGGCCCCGCCGCCAGCGCGCTCGCCCGCGCCTCGCTCGCCAGCCTCCCCTCGCCGCGCGCGCGCGGGATCCTCGCGGCATTCTCGCTCGCGCCCGGCGCCACCTCGGTCGCCAGCGCCCCGCTCGCGGGCTGCCAACGCCTGCGCGCCGCCATCGCCGGCCCCGACTTCGCCTGCCTGCGCCCCGACGCCCTCGAGCTCTATCGCCACGACGGCCGCGCGCTCCATCGCCTCTGGGCTGTCGCCCCCGTGCGCGACGCCCTGCCGATCGGCGCCAGCGGTCCGGTCGCGATCCGCGACGACGACGATCGCCTCGTGCTGCTCGAGCGCGAGACCGGCGCTCGCACCGAGCTCGGCGAGCTCGTCGTCGTCTCGCGCAACCTCCTCACCGCGCCGGCCGGCGACGGCGTGCTCGTCTGGGAGCACTACTACACCGCGCTCATCGAGCCCGCCTCGCCCAGCGCCTCCCTCGGCCTCAGCATCCTGTGCCGTCGCCTCGACAACCCCATCGTCGCCCTCGCCGTGAGTCGCGATCACCAGACCTTCGCGGCCCTGTGCGAGGACGGTGCGATCGAGACGCTCGACCGCGCCAGCGGCGCCCGCAAGACCCTCGCGACCGCGCTCCCCGGCGCGCATCGCGACGGCATCGCGCTCGCCGTGCTCGACCGCGAGCGCCTCGTGCTCGCGGACACGCGCGGCAGCCTCTTCGTGCTCGACGCCGACAGCGGCGCCCTCATCGCGCGCGACGACGCCGGCCCCCCCGGGATCCGCGCGCTCCAGCTCCCGCCCGTCGCCGACGCCTTCGAGACGGTCCTCGTGCAGGCCGACGACGGCGCGCTCCGCCTGTGGCGCGCCAGGACCGGCGAGTGGTACGAGCCCCTGCCGCGCCCGAGCTCCACCGCCTGCACCCACGCCGAGCACGGCTTCTTGGCGAGCCCGACCGCCGACGGTCCGCTCCGCCTCTGGAGCTACGACGGCTGCGCGCTCACGCTCTGGGACCTGACCCCGGGCATGGCCTCGATCCAGCAGCCGCGCGGGATCTCGACCATGACCGTCGCGCCCGACGGGCGCCTCGTCGCGGTCGGCGACGCCGACGGGATCAGCGTGCGCGACGCGGCGACCGGCCTCACGCGCTTCACGATCGACGGCCACGGCCGCATGATCAAGGACCTCGCCTTCTCCCCCGACGGCGCCACCCTCGCCGCCGTCACCGCGGGTCGCACCGCGCTCGTGCTCGTCGACGTCGCCCGCGGCGAGGTCCGTCGCGAGGTCGCGACCACCAACCCCAACCGCCACGTGCACTGGGTCGACGACGCGACGCTCGTCATCGGCGGCTACGGCAACGAGCTCCTCCTCGTCGATCGCGACGACCGCAGCCCCCTCGCGATCGTGCCGCTGGACTCGACCATCGTCGACCTCGCGCCGGCCCGCCCTCCCGCCGCGCTCGTCTTCATCGATCAGCGCGGCCGCCTCTTCCAGCTCACCGCGCCGCTGGCCGATCCGCGCTCGCTCACCCGGGTCAACGCCATCGCGCGCGCCTCGCGCATCCTCACCACCGCGTCGGGCCTCACCCTGGTCGCGCGCGACAACGACGTGCTGGCCCGCGACGATCTCCGCGCCGACCCGCGCCCGATCCTGCACCGCGATCGCAAGGTCACCGCGCTCGCCGCCGACGGCGAGCTCGTCGCGGTCGCCGACGCCAGCGGCGGCCTCGGCGTCTACGCGCTCCCCGACATGGCGCCGCGCTGGTTCTTCGCCGCGCACCGCGAGCGCATCCCCGCCCTCGCCTTCACCCCCGAAGGCCACCTCCTCTCGGCGAGCTGGGACCGGCGCATCCGCCGCTTCGGCGCGCTCACCGGTCCACTGTAAGAGCATACATCCGCTCGCGCGTTGACGATCGGCCAGGCGATCGACGACCGTGATCTCAGCCGCATCGCAGCGCGCCGCCGACGTCATCGTGCGGTGCGCGCGGTCGTCGCGAGAGGGCCGTGCGGGCGCCCTCGCGGCGTGGACGCAAGACACCGAACGAGGTCGACGATGCACAGGGTGAAGTGCTCCGCCCGAGTGATCCTGGCGCTGACGCTGGGCGCCGTGACCGCCACCGCGACGCGCGCTCAGACGTTGGACTGCGGCAACCAGGACGCGTGCGTCGCCTTCGCCGCGACGACGGTCACCGCCTCCGCGCCCGGCGACGTCGAGGTGATCCGCATCTACTACGGCCTCAAGAGCGGCAGTTGGACCAACCTGCGCATCACGCTCGACGTGCCCGAGTACTTCCTCGGCAGCGAGCTCCTCAACGATCCGCTCTTCACCGAGTCGTGTGAGCTCGAGGCCACCCCCGGCGACTCCTGGAACATCGTCTGCGACTGGGTCAGCGCCTCGAACCCCTGGGTGCTCAGCGGCGCCAACACCTACGTCGGCGAGCTCTACCTCACCGTCGTCTCGCGCCCCTTCCAGACCCCGGCCGACTACGAGGCGGTCTTCAACGTGAGCCTCTCCGGCGAGAACAACGGCGAGTCGGTCAGCGACGCGGCCACGCACGTGATGACCGTCAACGGAGACGCGCGCCTCATCCCATACAACACCAGCGGCACGGCCGGCGTCATCACGCGCACGATCGACGACGAGCCGGTGCTCGGCCGGCTCTTCCTCTACTACTTCAGGGCGCAGAACAACCTCGGCGCACCGACGAGCCCGATCCCCGGCAGCAACGCCCTCGACGACGTCGCCATCGAGCTCGAGCTGCCGCCCTACATGCTCTTGCACGCAGTCGACCAGGAGTTCCCCAACCTCTGGAGCTGGCCGACCGATCAGATCGGCACCTTCGGCGCCGACATCACGCTCTCGCTCACCCACCCGCTCGGGCGCTCAGGCGAGGCGCTCGACTGGGACAGGGCATCGAACGCCAACGCCCGCGGCTACGCCTCGAACTGGGTGCGCGTCTTCGTCTTCATCCCATGCCAGGCCGACGCCGAGCGCGGCTGGCCCGGCCTGCCGGTCAGCGACGCCGAGGAGCCCGCGCGTGTGCGCTACCAGGCCGACGAGATCGTCCACATCGCGGGCGATCCGCCGACCACGACCGTCGAGGACCACTGGTGGCCCGGCACCGGTGCTGGCTACACCGCCGGCGACTTCTACGTCGGCAACAACCCGCCCGCCGGCTCGGCCTGGATCCTGAATCCGACCCACAACGCCGCCGGCTGCGCCCCGAGCCTGCCGACCTCCTCGAAGGACGACAGCTTCTCGACCAGCCCGGCCTCCGTCAGCAACTACCCGAACTCGCGCGACGTCAACAACATCGCCGTCTCCTACCTCGTCCCGACCCTCATCACCGAGCTCGGACCCGCGCTGGTCGTCGACATGGTCCCGCCCTTCCACCGCGTCGTCGATCCGGTCGAGACCCGCATCGACCCGGTCCCCGCGAGCACCGGCTACGAGGGCAACGATCGCGTCTTCACGGCCTACCTCTGCAAGCTCCCGCGCACCCTCGAGATCCCGGCCTCCAAAGCGCCGGTGAATCGCGGCGAGCCCGCCTGGTACCGCCACCACCTCGACACCTCCGATCGCGACGGCTACCCCGCCGGCTGGTTCGACCCACACACCTGGATCGGCGCGGCCGTGCCCTTCCCGTGGGGCGAGAACGGCCCCTGGGGCTGCGTCACCCCCGACAAGGTCGCCCTGCAGACCGCCTACGGCGAAGACTGCGGCACCCTCGCGCCGGGCATGGCCTTCTGCGCGTCCGACGCCACCGCGGCCATCGCCTCGACCGGCACCTCGGACTGGGTCTACGTGCCCGCCAACCAGGGCGACCCCGTGCTCGGGCCACCGCACCTGCGCCTGCGTTTCCGCACCTGGATCGAGCCCTTCGACGACGCCGTCGTGCCCGGCTGGGTCGTGCCCAACACCGATCCGCCCCAGCCCGACGACGCGCTCAACGCCAACGCTCTCAACGTCGCGCGCGTCTTCGGCGGCACCTTTCCGATCAGCGTCGGGTCCTGGCAGAGCCTCGAGCAGTCGTGGCCCAACGGCGTGACCGATCCGATCTGGATCCGCAACCGCCCCGCCGTCACCGTCGTCGCCAACCGCCTCGATCCCGAGATCCCGATCGGCGAGTTCGGCGTCATCGGCTGCTACTGGTTCGGCCTCGGCGGCGAAGGCCAGCTCATCGGCGCGCGCACGACCATCGAGCTCCCGCCCGGCTTCCGCCTCGCCCGCGCCGACGAACCCGACGAGACACCGGTCTTCACCGACCTGCCGCACAACCGCCCCTGGGCGTTCGAAGACGGCGCGGTCGCGTTCTTCGGCGATCACTGCGCCCCCGACGTCGACATCTTCCTCACCAAGGACGACGCCGCGCCCAGCGTCGCCACCCTCGACGCCGGCACCCCGAACGAGCGCCTCGCCGTCACCTTCGACCTCTCCGACATCCCCGAGCAGCCGGTCGAGCACTGCGGCTACGGCGGCGGCGGCGGCCTCGACCTGCCCTTCCGCCTCGCCATCGAGCCGATCCCCGGCTTCCCGTTCGTGCAGGACGAGCCCAACGTCTTCACCTGCACGGTCGCGGCGCCCAACCTCACCGACGTCTTCAACCAGCCCCGCACCGTCAGCGCGCAGAGCAGCGTGCTCGTGCCGATGGCGCGCCTCATGAAGCTCGACCTCGAGCCGGTGTGCGACGCCTCAGGGCCGGCGCCCGCCTTCGATCTCCGCTACCAGAACGCCGGCGGTCAGGACATCGCCGGCGCCTACGCGATCTTCGACGTGCCCGAGACCACCCTCGACGAGGATCCCAACGACGGCGCCGGGCCGCTGGCGCTCTCCTTCGCGTCGGCGACGTTGATGACCCACACCTCGCTGGCCACGCTCTACTACACGACCGTCGAGGATCTGGAGGCCGCGACCGACACCGACTGGCTGCCGATGCCGGCGCCCGATCCGGCCAGCGTACGCGGCATCAAGGTCGACTTCGGCGACAACGTGCTCGCCGCCTGGGACACCACCGGCCGCATCCGCATCGTGCTCGCGCCGTCGGCCAGCGCCACCACCGACCACGTCGGCCAGTGGATCCGCGCCTCGGGCTTCCTCGGCTCGACCGATCTGCCGCGCGTGCCGAGCCTGCTCTCCGAGGTGCTCTTCCTCGGCGAGTGCCCGGCGCGCCTCATGGTCGTGAAGTACCTCGATCGCAACGGTGACGGCGCGCGTGACGCCGAGCCGACCCTCGAGCCGATGCTCGCAGGCTTCGACTTCACGCTCGACGTCACCGTCGACTCGCCGCTCGCCTCGAGCGACACGCGCCCGAACCCGCCCTTCGATCCGTCGCCGCCGCCGCTCTTCATCGACGCCTCCGACGGCCGCACCGCCACCTCGAGCGCCAGCGTCGCGATGAGCTTCGAGGTGTGGCCGGGCCAGACGATCGAGGTGCGCGAGACGCCGCCCGGCACGGTCGTGCTCGTCGCCGGCGACGAGGTGCCGGGCGTCGACTGGGGCGCGCCTGCGAGCGCCTACGGTCAGCCCGACACGATCACCTGGGCGGCGACCACCCCGATCGTGCGAACCCATGCGCAGCTCTTCGAGACCGACACGACGCTCGAGTTCGGCAACCGCTGCACCGCGTGCACGAGCGACGACCTGTGCATGAGCGGGCAGTGCACCGAGGACGGCACCTGCGCCTTCGAATCGACCGACCTCACCTGCGCGCAGACCGACAACCTGTGCTTCGCCGACGCGGGCGCCTGCGACCCGGCCAGCGGCCAGTGCCTCTATCAACAGACCGAGTGCCTGCCCGACGAGCCGACCCGGGTCTATATCCTGCTCGAGGACACGAGCCAGCCCGGTGCGCCGGTGCTCGCCGGCGCTGCGATCTGCCAATACGACGAGACCGCGTCGCCGCCGACGCTCGTGTGCGCGACCGATCCCGCCACCGGCGAGCTCGTCGTCGACGCGAGCCTCACCTGCGAGCCGGCCGGCCCCAACCCGAACGAATGAGTCCGCGAGGGATCACGATGAATCTCCGTTCAGTCCATGTCATCGCGACGGCGCTGCTCGTCGCACCCGCCTGCGCCGACAAGTCGCCGCTGCCCGGCGAGCAGGGGAGCACGCGCCTTCAGGTCGCGGTCGCCCCGCTCGACCTGCCCGGGATCGATCAGGCGACCTACACCCTGCGCGTGCACAACGCCGGGGGCGCCCTGGTCTGGGAGAAGACCGGCCTCACCTCGACGCAGTACGGCGACGGGCGCGGCTCGCTCACCTACGTCGGCCCGTGCGACGCCGACCAGAGCCCGAACAGCGTGACCCTCATCCTCGAGTCGCTCTCGACCGGCGGCGTCGCGCTCTCGGATCCCGAAGACTTCCGCAACCCGGCGCCCGCGCCCGACGGCATCACCAAGGCCGACGTGGCCTGCGTCGAGAACCAGGACACGCTGGTCGAGCTGAACCTCACCGTGCTGCGCGCCGCGCGCCAGGGCTTCTTCGACATCGCCGTCGAGTTCCAGGACGTCTTCTGCTCGGCCAAGCTCGACTGCCAGGACGTGCTCCTGCACTACCCCGAGGGCCACCCCGACGGTCCCGGCCGCGGACCCACGGCGGTGATCGGCTTCGCGTGCACGGGCGGCACCGACGACGCCGCGACCTGGCTCTACCTGAACCAGCCGCGCATCGTCTGCGGCACCGCGCCCGACGAGGTCTCCTTCGCGATGACCCCCGACGAGCCGCTCGGCAACCACGGGCCCCTGCCGCCGGTCGCGTGGCAGACCGCCGTCTACAGCGGGCAGGAGCAGTTCGAGGACTTCGACAAGTGCTACTGGAACCTGGCGCTCGGCCTCGAGCTCGACGCGCTCACCGAGCTCGCGCCCTGCCGCGTCGAGCTCACCGGCACCGCCTCGGGCGTGCGCTTCGACCAGGGCTGGAGCCCCGACGCGGTCTTCCCGGTGATCCACTGGTCGGTGCCGCTCGACCCGAGCGGCGACCCCGCCTGCCAGGCGCACGCGCTCAACGCCGACGGCTCGGGCGTGCAGACGACCTACACCGATTTTTCGGGTGAGCTCTTCGCCTACGAGCTCGACTGCGCGACCGGCGAGATCGATCCCCCCGCCGGCTACGCCTGCGAGGGCGTCGCCGACGGTGCGCGCGTCTCGGTCAACATGGTGAGCGAGACCGAGCTCGTCGCCACCATCGGCACCACGACCTCGGCGCCCTATCGCCTGCCGGCCAACATGCGCCTCGCGCAGACCGACGGCGGCGCCATCGGCTGTTGCGTCGATCCCTGCTGCGCCGATTGAACCGCGCCCGGTTCGTTTCGCGCGCCGGCGGCCGTCCTTCGTTGACCCGAGGTGCATGATAGGGCTATCGCCATCGGCATGGCCTCGTCGCGTCTCAGAAGTCTCGTCCTCGTGTGCTGCTCGTCCTCGCTCCTGCTCGCGTCGCCCGCGTGCGACGACGACACGACGGGTACGCACGACACCGCCGACGCTGCGCCGGCCGATCTGCGCGACAGCGATCCGAGCGACACCCACGGCCTCGACTCCGACGCCGACACCGGTCCGGTCGCGCCGCCCGATCTCGCGGTCGTGCCGGGTCCGGGCGAGGTGCGCGCAGGCTTCACCGTCAAGCCGCAGGATCTGATCGGCGGACCCAAGGCCGAGGGCCTCGTCGGCGACGTCAAGCTCTGGAACGCGCGCGCCGCGTTCCTGATCGAGACGATCCGCGCGACCGGCGGCTTTCGCGAAAGGGGCGGCAACGTCATCGACATCGACTTCTCCTCCGGCGGCGAGGACCGCTTCGGCGAGCTGTGGTTCGCCTGGAACCTCGAGCTCTTCCACCCCGAGACCGTCGAGGTCGTCTCCGACGGTCGCGACGGCGAGGCGGTCGTGCGCTTCGCCGGGCGCACCGGGCGCTACGTGTGGATCCAGACCTTCATCGCGGCGCTCCTGAACCCGGCGCCGATCGACCTCGCCGTCGTCTACGAGTATCGGCTGGCCCCCGACAGCGACGTGCTCGAGCTGTCGATCACGCTGACCAACGACGGGCCCGAGGCGGCGGACGTCGAGCTGCCGCTGTCGGCGATGAACATGGGCGACGGCGTCAGGCCCTTCGGGATCGGCGGCGGCCTCGGCGGGGTGACCGGACGCTCGCAGCCGTGGCTCGGCATGACGGGCCTTTCGCGGAGCTACGGCTTCGTCGGCGACGGCGCGCTCTTGAACGGCCTCTTCAACTACCAGAACGTGCAGATCCTGCAGGCCGATCCCTTCTCGCTGCCGCCGGGCGAGAGCATCACCCAGCGCTACGTCTTCGTCGTCGGCGACGACGGCACGCGCGCCGTGGCCGAGGTCGCGGCCGAGCGCTTCGGCGTCGGACCGGTGGTCGAGGTCGCGGGCGCGGTCACGGGCGAGGTCGGCTGGCTCGACGACGAGCCGACGCCATCGAACACCGGCGGGCGCGCGTGGGTCACCGCCTTCGTCGGCGACGCGGTGCACGGGGTCACGCCGGTCGACGCCGCCGGGCGCTTCTCGCTCCTGCTCGCGCCGGGCGACTACCAGCTCGTCGCCTACGCGCCGCAGCGCGGCGGGTCCGAGCCGCTCGACGTGACGCTCGCCGAGGGCGCGCCGGTCGATGATCTCACCCTGGACTTGCCCGCGCTGGGCGAGGTCGTCGTCACCGTGAGCGACGCCGACGCGCGCCCGCTGCCGGTCGAGATCAGCTTCTTCAGGGTCGACGCGCCCTGGCCGTTTGCGCCCGAGAGCGCCGGCTTCGACGCGAACTGGCGGCACGATCGCTCGGCGGTGATCTTCAGCCCCGACGGGCTCGGGCGCGCGCACCTCCTGCCCGGGACCTACACGGTCACCGCCAGCCGCGGCTTCTCGTACACCTTCGACGAGGCCACGATCGAGGTCCTGCCCGGCCAGAGCCAGAGCCTCGCGCTGCAGATCGAGCGCGTGGTCGACGACACCGGCTGGGTGTCCGCCGACCTGCACCTGCACTCGATCTGGAGCCCGGATTCCGACACGCCCTACATCGCGCGGCTGCGCCAGGCCGCGGCCAACGACGTGCTGCTGCCGGTCTTCAGCGAGCACGTCAACCTCGGCCACGCGCACGTCTTCTTGGACGAGTCGGGCGTCGAGGACTGGGTCCTGCCGGTGCCGGCGCAGGAGGTCACGACCTTCGAGTACGGCCACTTCAACAGCTACCCGCTCGAGTATCGGCCCGACGAGCCGAGCTTCGGCGCGGTCTACGAGCACGGCCACGCGGGCCACGAGCTCTTCACGCTGATGCGCGAGCAGCGTGAAGGCGACCACATCATCCAGATCAACCACCCGCGCGGCGTGCCGATCATGGGCTACTTCACCTACCTCGACTTCGACCGCAGCACCGCGTCGGCCGACGACCCGCGCTGGACCACCGACTGGGACGTGCTCGAGGTCTTCAACGGCGACTGCGGGCCCGGCGGCGGCAACGCCGAGTCGCTCGAGGACTGGTTCGCGCTGAACGACCACGGCCTCCGCAAGGCGCTCGGCTCGGGCTCGGACAGCCACTCGGAGGCGGCCGGGCTCGGCTTCCCGCGGAGCTGGATCGAGGTCGACCACGACGAGGTCGCCGCCGATCTCGACGCGCTGGTCGTGCCGCTGAGGGCGCGCAAGAGCTTCGTGTCGTGCGGGCCGTTCGTGCGCTTCTCGACGAGCGACGGCAAGGGCCTCGGCGAGCTCGCGGCGGTCTCGCCCGAGGGCGTCGTCAGCTTCGAGGTCGAGGTCGAGGCGCCCGCGTGGATCGGGCTGTCGTCGGTGGTGCTGCTCGAAAACGGCACGCCGATCGCCGAGGTCGAGGCCGCGGACTTCGTCGCCGGCGACGGCGCCGTGCGGCACGCGGGCAGCTTCGCGGTGACGCCCGCGGCCGACGCCTGGTACGTGCTCGTCGTCGAAGGCGAGGGCGATCTCTGGCCGGTCGAGCCGGGCGGGCGCCCCTACGCGATGACCAACCCGATCGAGGTCGACGCCGACGGCGACGGGGTGTGGACGCCTCCCGCCAGGGGCGACGATCCGCCGGTGCGCGCGCGCGCGCCTTCACGCCAGCGCGATCATCACCACGGTCACGATCACGCTCACGGCCACGACCACCACCACTGAGCGCATGCACGAGGTGGACGAGGCTTGCTCGGCGGCAAGCGGGGCCTACCTACCGCCGACTTTCGTTGTGCGGATTGGCGCGACGATGGTAAGCGCCTGACCTCATCAGAATCGCAGCCGGAGAGATGCCGATGGCCGACTACGACGACATGCAACCTCGCTTCGACCCGCGCTCCTTCGGTCCGCCGGGCCGGCGCGACGGCGATCCACCGGGCCTCGACGACGTGCTCCAGCGCATCAAGAAGTACCGGCGCTTCATCATCGGCGGCGTGGTGGCGCTCCTGGTGATCGGCTTCTCGTACGCGAGCTTCTTCCAGGTCGAGCCCGACGAGCAGGCGCTGGTCCTGCGCTTCGGCGCGCCGATCGGCGGCGAGGACCCGGAGATCTTCGGACCCGGGCTGCACTTCAAGCTGCCGTTCATCGACGAGGCCTACATCGTGCCCGTCGAGCGCCAGCACCGCGTCGAGTTCGGCTTCCGCTCCGACCCGAGCACGGGCGCCGTGGTCGAGCTCGGCGACGACCTCGATCGCGAGTCGCAGATGCTGACCGGCGACCTCCTCCTGGTGCACGTGCGCTGGTCCTTGATCTACCGCATCGATGACGTCGCGACCTGGCTCTTCAAGATCAAGGACGACGGCGGCGACTTCGAGGCGATCAAGCTCGCCAAGGAGGAGACGATCCGCGACATCTCGCGCGCGGTGATGCGCCAGCTCGTCGGCGACTACTCGCTGCACGAGGTCCTGACCACGCGCGTGCGCGAGATCCAGGACCGCGCCAAGATCGAGACCGAGCGCGCCTTGAAAGAGCGGATCCCGTCGGGCGTGGTCATCACCGAGCTGGCGGTGCGCAACGCCGACGTGCCGGCCGCGGCCAAGCCGGCCTTCGACGAGTTCAACCGCACCGAGCCCGAGGTCACGCGCGCGCTCTCGGAGGCCAAGGCCGAGCAGCACAACGTCACCGGCAACGCCGAGCAGGAGAAGAAGCGCGCCATCGGTCGCGCCGAGCGCAAGCGCGCCGAGATCGTGCGCAACGCCGTCGGCGAGGCGCTGGCCTTCCAGGCGCAGCTCGAGGAGTTCCGCCAGGCGCCCGAGATCACGCGCCAGTGGATGTTCCTCGAGACGATGGCCGAGGTGCTCGACAAGGTCGAGGACAAGATGATCATCCAGAGCGGGCAGGGCGGCTCCGACGTGCTCAAGCTCCTGCCGCTGGGAACGCTCGGCGCAGAGCCCGCCGCCGCTCCCGCTCCCGCCCAGCCGCCGCCTGCGCGCGCCGCCCCCGGAGGTGCACGATGAAGCTCCTGAAGTCGAAGACCGCGCGCCTCGTGGCGGTGCTGGTGGCGCTGGTGGCGGGCATCGTGACCACCGCCAGCGCGATGTTCGTGGTGCGCCCGCACCAGTTCGCGATCGTGACCGAGTTCGGCGAGCCGGTCGACATCATCCTCAAGCCCGGCCTGCACTGGAAGGCGCCGTTCGTGCAGGACGTGCGCTACCTCGACAACCGCGTGCGCGGCTGGGACAACCGCGCGCACGACATCAAGACGATCGAGCTGCGCACGATCGACATCGAGGCGTTCGCGCGCTGGCGCATCCACGACCCGCTGGTCTTCTACACGCGCCTGCGCGACGAGCGGCGCGCGCTGGCGAGCATGAACAGCATCGTGACGGCGCAGATCCAGTCGACCGTGCGCGAGCAGAAGCTCGCCTCGATCGTGCGCAACGAGGG
The DNA here is from genome assembly GCA_011526585.1 of Deltaproteobacteria bacterium. GTDB lineage: Bacteria > Myxococcota_A > UBA9042 > PHBI01 > PHBI01 > WYBB01. Next base: position 5,090 of record WYBB01000047.1, on the reverse strand, counting down.
GCGCAAGTTCTCCAAGCGCGAGGAGATGAACCTGACGAACCTCATCGCCGGCTACGAGGAGTGCACCGATCCGAACAACCTCGAGATCCAGGCGATCCTCAAGGAGCGCCGGGAGGAGGAGCGCGTCGCCGAGGAGGCGCCGGCCCTGCGCTCGAAGATCGTCAACGCGATCATCGCCGCCTCGAACGAGGCGCTGCGCCGCGACTTCGGCATCGAGATCCTCGACCTGCACTTCAAGTACCTCAACTACTCGCAGCAGGTGCACGCCAAGATGATCTCCGCCATCGAGGCCGATCGTCGCAAGGACATCGCCTCCTACCAGAAGATCGGCAAGGCCTGCGCCGGCTCGATCGACCGCCTGCGCGAGCAGCGCCTCGGCGAGATCGACGGCGAGCGCGACCAGACCGTGCGCGAGATCGAGGGCCGCGCGGTGGCCGAGGCGATCCAGACCAAGGCGCGCGCCTTCGACCAGGACCCGGAGTTCTTCGCCTTCCTGCGCACGCTGGAGCTCTACGAGGACTCGCTCGCCAACGGCACGCGCATGGTGCTCTCGTCGGACAACCCGCTCCTGCAGTTGATGCAGGACCCGCAGCTCCTGGCCGCGGTCAAGCGGCGCGGCCTGCCGGCGGTCGACGTCAAGGGGATCCTGCCCGGCCTGCCGCCGGACGAGGAGCCCGCGCCCACGCCCGAGGCGCCCGCGCCGGAAGCGCCCGCGCCGGAAGCGCCCACGCCCGAAGCGCCCGCGCCGGAAGCGCCCGCGCCCGAGCCGCCGCCGACCCCCTGACGCGTGAGCGCGCGGGAGGCTCGACGCGGTGAGCGTCATCGTCTAAGAGAGTGCGCATGTCGAACAGCATGCGCTCGCCTCTGTCGTGGTCGCTCTTCGTGTCCCTCCTGCTCGCGCTCGGCGCGTGCGCCTCGGCCGGTCCGCCGCGCACCGGCGAAGAGCCCGACGAGAGCACCGCGGGCTACCCCTACACGCGCAACCAGCTCCGCGACGCCTTCAAGGTGGGCACGCTGATCAGCCTGCGCATCGAGGAGGGCCGCAAGGTCCACTTCGAAGACCAGGAGGTGATCGCCGCCGACAAGAGCGGGTGCACGATCGCGACCCGGGTCGTCACCGACAAGGGCGAGGTCGTCGAGGACAAGGGCAGCGAGACCCACACCTGGCAAGAGCTGCAGGCGATGGCGTCGCACCCGCTCGAGGAGACGGTGATCAGCGAGGGCACCCTCAAGAGCTTCATCGGCGAGATCGAGACCTGGCTCTACGTGCACACGACCCACGACGCCGACGGGCGACCCATGCAGTCCTATCACCACTACGCCAAGACGCTGCCCGGCCCGCCCGTGCTCGAGACGGTCACGGTCGACGGCAAGATGGTCAAGCGCATCAGCATGGTCGGCAGGCGTTAGGGCCCGCGCGCTTCACTCGAGGTAGAGCGCGAGCAGGAGCCTGAGCGCGGCGCGGCCCCGCAGGGGATCGACGATACCTTCGGGGATCGGTGTCGCGATCGCGGAGGCGATCGCCTCGTGCGCGGCCGGCAGGATCCACTCGAGCTCGCGCTGCGCCGCCGCGTCGCAGGCGCCGGCGCGCCGGACCAGGGCATCGACCTTCGCGCGGCCTTGCGCGCCGAGGTGGCGCGGCAGGTGCCACGACGCGACGAGCTGGCCGGCCGGCACGACGAGCTCGCCGAGGTCGGCGTGGCGGAGCGTCAGCGGCCCGTTGCCCGCCTGGATCAGATCGAAGCGGCGGAGCCGGATCGTCTTGCCCTCGGGCAGCGGGGTGCTGACGCCGGCGCGCACCAGGCTCGCGCCCGAGGATGTGACGATGGCGAGATCGATCGTGCCTTCGCTGTGCCAGGTGCCGCCGGTGGCGACGGCGAGCTTCTTGCCGAAGACCTCGTGAAAGCCCTTGGGGATCTGGATCTCCTCGTAGCCCACCGGGCGGCCGGCCTTGCTCATCCAGGGGCGGAAGACCGGCTGGCCGACCTCGCGGATCGTCATGAGGCGCGCGTCGTCGAAGCGCGCGGCGCGATCGGCGCGGGCGAGCAGTGAAGCGAGCTCGGCCGGCGCGGCGCGGCGGGCCGCCGTGAAGTGCGCGTGGGCCTCGCGGGCGAAGTGCGGGTCGGCGGGGTGCGCGCGCTCGAGATCGGCGCGGCCGAGCGGTGCGCGCGGCGGATCGAAGAGGTCGCCCGGCGGCGGCGGCGCGGCGGGCGGCGGGATGGTCTGGCAGGCGTCGGGCGGCGGCTCGGCGGCGTGCGCGTCCGCGGGGCGCCAGCCGAAGGCGACGACGAGGACCGCGACCATGCGCACGAGCCGCGGCGAGATGCGCCCGTCGAGCAGCAGGCGCTCGCGCCGGCCGACGCGCATGATCAAGAAGGCGGCGAGGCCGAGCGCGGCGATCCACAGGGCGGCGGTCTCGAGCCGGCTCATGGGTGGAGCTCCGGGCGTGGCGCGGGCGGCGGCGTGAGGTGCTCGCCGAAGGCGAGGTGGCGGCAGGCGTTGCCGTTGCGCGACTGCAGCCAGCACTCGCGGCCGTCGGCGCAGGAGGCGCCGCCCTGGCGGAAGGCGGCAAAGCCCCGGCGCCACAAGAGCGAGAGCGGCACCTCGCGCACGTTGCCGGCGCTCTCGGCGGGATCGGTGGTCGTGCAGGGCATGAGCTCGCCGGTCGCGGAGACGACGCAGGTGATGCGGCCCGCGCCGCAGAGGAAGGGCTGGTCGCGGTAGAGCAGATCGGCGTCGCCGGCGCTGCCCCATTCGTTGTCGAGCTCGACGTGGAAGTGCGCGCGCTTGCGCCGGGCGAAGGCGGCGACGCGGCGCAATTGGTCGGGGTGCGGGAAGAGCGCGCGGTGCTCCTCGCCGCGACCCTCGGGCGCGAAGAGGTGAAGACCCCACGAGGTCGCGCCGCTGTCGACGACGTAGGGTAAGGTGTCGGCGACCAGATCGGCGTTGTCGCGGGTGATGGTGGTGCCGGCGACGACCTCGTCGACGCCCGCGTCGCGCAGTGTGCGGATCGCGCGCACCGCGTCGTCGAAGGCGCCGACGCGGCCGCGGAAACGATCGTGATAGGCGGGTGGTCCGTCGAGCGAGACGGCGGCCATCTCCGGCGGGTGGCGGCGGATGAGCTCGGCATGGCGCGGCACGAGGCGGCCGTGGGTGTGCATCGCCCAGGCGAGGCCGCGCTCGGCGGCGTAGGTGATGAGCTCGGGCAGATCCTTGCGCAGGAAGAGCTCGCCGCCCGCGAGCACGAGCGACGGGCAGCCCAGGCGCACGAGCTCGTCGATGACGAGGCGCCTGGCCTCGTCGGTGGTGAGCTCGCCAGCGGCGCGGCGACCAGAGCGCGAGTAGCAGTGGTGACAGGTCAGGTCGCAGGCGCTGGTGACGATCCACTGCACCGCCACCGGCGGGCGCACGTAGCCCAGGCGGTGCAGGATGCGGGTCTCGGCCTCCCAGACGCGCGCGGCGTGGCGGGCGTGGACGCGGTGAAGGATTCCCATGGCGGTATTCTACTCCTGCCGCGGAGACGGAATGCCGGCCGCGATGTCAAAAGCAGGTAAAGCCGCCGCCGCCGGGTCATCCCCCGGCGGAGGTGTAGCGGCGCAGCGCGCCGAGCCAGACCAGGCGGGCGAGGATCGCGAAGACGAGCGCGCCCGAGAGCGCGAGCACGACGCGCAGGGGCTCGATGCGACCGAGCAGCGCCTCGGCCGGATAGGTCGTCATCAGCGCCAGCGGGATCACGAAGGTGAAGATGGCGGCGAGCACGCCGCGAAAGACGCTGGCGGGCCAGCGCGCGGCGTCGAAGATCGACGAGAAGAGGAAGGTCATGTTGTCGATGCGCACGACGTAGAAGGCGGCGCTGACGACGATGATCCAGAGCGAGTACATGATCAGCACGGCGGCGAAGAGCAGCGCGAGCGCGGCGCCGATCTCGCCGAAGGACGGCGCGCGGCCGAGCTCGGACAACGCGATGGCGAAGATGACCAGCGCGGTCGGAACGGCGGTGGCGCGCCAGGGAAGGAAGCGTTGGGTGCTCATCAGGAACTGCGCGTCGGCCGGCTTGATGAGGACGAGGTCGAGCGTGCCCTTGCGGATGTGCTCGACGACGATGCCGAGGCTCGGGTTGATCGCGCCCTCGAGCACGCCGCCGAGCAGGGTGAAGAAGCCGGTGACGACGAGCGCCTCGCCGAAGGACCAGCCGGCGATGGCGGCGCGATCGGCGTAGACGACGAAGAGCGGCACCAGCGCGGTGATGGTGAAGAAGAGGGAGATCACGCCCTCGATGAGGAAGTCGGCGCGATATTGCATGCCGAGCAGGAGCGACATGCGGAGCTGCACGCGCAGGAGGCGGAGGTAGCGGGAGACGCGCGCGAGGACCACGGCGATCAGCCTCCGAAGGCGCCGTAGCGGCGCAGGCCGCGGCGCCAGAGGAGCGCCAGGAGAGAGCCGAGCGCGAGGATCCAGCCCCACTGGATGGCGACGAGCGTGAGCGCTTGCGCGGGGGCGTGCGTGCCGAGGAGGAGCTCGACCGGCAGGCCGACCTGCGAATGGAAGGGCAGCCAGTGCGCGATCTCGACGAGGGTCTCGGGGAAGAGCGCGACCGGGATGAGGTAGCCGGACAGGACCAGGTAGCCCGCGAACCATGCGTCCATGAGCTTCATGCTCTGCTCCATGAAGAGGCTGAGCGTGCCGATGGTGACGTGCACGATGAAGGTCAGGAGCCAGGCGCTGGCCCAGGAGAAGAAGAAGAGGAGCCAGCCCCCGAGATCAGCGGGAAGGCGTGCGCCGTCGACGGAGAGCAGCATGATGAAGGCGATCGGGCCCGAGATGACGAGGCGCAGCGGCATGGCGGCGAGGTTCTCGATCGCGTAGCAGAGGACCGGGCTCACCGGGCGCACGAGGCGCATCGAGAGCGTGCCGGAGCGGACCTCCTCGTTGATCTGCCAGCTCGCCCAGCAGGCGGTGAACTGGGGCGTGATCCGCGCAAGCGCCTCCGAGGGATGAGATATGCGTAGCTCGCGCGCGAAAGCAGCATGATCTCAGGAAGCCAGGAACGGAGGAAGGCAGGAGAGAAGCGCCACGCTCGAGATCCTCCT
>WYBB01000228.1 GCA_011526585.1 Deltaproteobacteria bacterium | reverse complement strand
GAGCGTCTGCGGCGTCGCCGGCCCCCTCCTCGCTGCGGAGTACCCACGTACACCTCGCTCGTCGGGGGACCGGCTCCTTGCAGCCATCTCGCCTCGCTCATCTTCCCGCACGCTGCTACGGGCTCAGATGAAGCGATTCACCGCACTGACCCCGTCGCTGACCTGGTCGTCGCCAAAGCGGTACTCCGGGTCGAGCAGCGCATCGATGTGGTTCATCACGACGTCGGTCGCCGCCTGGAACGCCTCGCCGTGCGCCGCGCTCGCCGCCGCCGAGAACGGCAGAAACGGTGTCGTCACGCGGTGAGATCCGAGCTCCGGGCCGTCGAGCTCGAGCGGGCGCCCGATGCGATAGACGATGTGCCCACCCTTGGAGAACGGCGATCCACCGGGGTAGGCGCGGTCGGCCCCGTTGCAGCCGATCGGCACGATCGGCACGCCGAGGTGCTGCGCGACCTGCATCATCCCGGTGTGCCCCTTCGACAGGCGCTTGGAGCGCGTGCCCTGCGGGAAGACCAGCACGTTGAGGTCGAGCTCGAAGAGCGCCTGGCGCGTGAGCCGCGTCACCTCGCCCATCATGCGCCCGAAGTACGCATCGAAGCGCTCGCGGAAGCCGGCGGCCGGGCCTTCGGCCGCGAGCACCCTGGCCACCGTCGCGCCGCCCGCCGCCACCGCCGCCTCGGCGTCGCCGCGCCCGTCGACGAGCTCGCGCAGCGCGCGATATTCGGTCTCGTCGGGCACGCGCCCCGCGACCTTGCGAAACGAGGTCGTCAGCACGTAGCCGCGCGACGGCAGCGGGATGTTGTTGGTCCGGTCCATGAACGCACCCATGAGCCGGTTTTCATAGTACTTGCCCTTGACCCAGGTCGCGGTGAAGCGGCTGCACCCCTGCCGATAGAGCTGATACTGCAGCGGCCAGTAGTTGTAGCGATCGGTGTGGTTCATCGCGAGGAAGACCCCGCGATCGCGCGGGATGTTCTCCATGCCGACGAGCTCGATGCGCGTCGGCCGCGGCAGCGCGTAGTCGAAGCGCAGGACCAGCTGCGCAATCAGGATCTGCGCGGGCGGGCGACGGTGCAACACGATGCGTTCGAGGCGGTGCAGATCCAACATGGCCGCACCATGACGCGAAACGATCGTTTCGTCACCGCGCGGCGCATGGTACCGACTCACCATGCTCCCGCCTCTCGTCGCCACGGCCGCCACCGCGCTGGTCGCGATCGGGCTCGTGACCGCGGTCGCCTGGCTCTGGCTCGATCTCGAGCAACGCCAGGAACGACGACGGCGTCATTGGCTCGAGGCCGGCGCACGCCTGGGCCTGCGCGACGCCGGCCCCGGAGCGCTCGCCGGCGAGGTCGACGGCGTCTTCATCGAGGCCACCGTCACGATGGAGGACACCGGTCGCGCGGTGCGCACCATCTCGCGCGTCAGCGCAGGCGCGAATCTGCCGGGCGACGTGCAGCTCGCGGCCGAGGGGCTGCTCTCGAACCTGCTCGGCTCCGACATCGAGATCGGCGACGCGCGCTTCGATCGCGCCGTCAACGTGCGCGGCCACCCGGGCGCGGCGCTCGCGCTCCTCGATCCGGTGACACGCGCCCTGGTCGCCAAGGTCGTGCACGAGGGCTGGACCTTTCGGGAAGGCGCCTGGACCTTCCACCTGAACGCCCGCATGGGCGCCGAGCTCGAGCCGATCGCGCGCCAGGGTGTCGCCCTGATCAAGGCCATGCGCCGCGCCGCCACCGTCATCGCGCCGCGCCTGGTCGAGCGCGTGCGCTCCGACCCCGAGCCCGGCGTGCGCCTGCGCGCGCTCGAATACCTGGTCAGGCGCCACGCCGGCGCGCGTGCCGAGGCCGCCGCCCGTAGCGCGCTCGGCGACGCCGACCCACGCGTGCGCTTCGCCGCGGCGCGCCACCTCGGCGACGTGCCGGTGCAGATCGCGCTGAGCGCGCGCACCGACCTGCCGGCCACGCTCCGCCGCGAGGTTGCGAGCTCCCTCGCGCGCACCCCCTCTCCGAGCGCCGAGGCCGCCCTCGTCACGATGCTCGCCGACTCGGATCAGGACGTCGCGATCGCCGCCGCCCGAGCGCTCGGCCGCGTCGCTACCGTCTCCGCCGTCGCCGCGCTGGTGCCGCTGCGCGATCGCTCGGGCCCGGTCGGCGCCGCCGCGCGCGAAGCGATCCTCGCGATCCAGGCCCGCGCCGGCTCACCCGAGACCGGCACGCTCGCGCTCGCCGCGGCCGGCGGCGGCCTCACCCTCGCGCGTGCCGCCTCGCCCGACCCCGAACCCTGATCCCGCGCACGATCCCAACGCGAGACTGGATCCCGGGCGCGCGCTGTGTCATGCCGGCACGCGATGCGAGCTGCCGCGATCAACGTCGACGTCGACTCCCTCCACCTCTACTACCGCATCCACGGCCTCGACGAGGCGCGCGCGACGAACGCGGTCTGGGAGCGCGGGGTCGTGCGCTTCGCCGAGCTCTTCGCCGAGCTCGGCGTCCAGGCGACCTTCTTCGTCGTCGCCTCCGATCTCGAGCGCTGGCCGGCCGCGCGCGCCATCGCCGCCGACCTGGTCGCCGCCGGCCACGAGCTCGCCAGCCACTCGCTCACCCACCCCTACGACCTGGTCCGCCAGCACGACCGCTTCGTCGAGGACGAGCTCGCCACCTCGCGCGCGATCCTCTCCGAGGTGCGCGGCCGCCCCGTCACCGGCTTCCGCGCGCCCGGCTACACCATGACGCCGCGCGTGCTCGCGATGCTCGCCGCCGCCGGCTACACCTACGACTCCTCGATCTTCCCGAGCCCGCCCTACTACCTCGCCAAGCTCGCCGTGCTCGGCCAGATGGCGCTGACCGGCAAGAAGAGCCACTCGATCGTCGGTCCGCCCTCGGTGATGTGGGACTCGCGCCTGCCGTCGCGCCGCCACGGCCTCGTCGAGCTGCCGGTCACGGTGCTGCCGATCGTGCGCGCGCCCTTCATCGGCACGAGCCTCCTCATGATGAGGCGCCGCGGCTACCACCTCGTGCGCCGCGTGCTGCGGACGATCCCCTTCATCAACCTCGAGCTCCACGGCATCGACCTCTGCGACCTCGAGCAGGACGGCATCGATCGCGCCCTCCTGAAGCAGCCCGATCTGCGCGTGCCGCTCGCCGACAAGCTCGCCCTCTTCCGCGAGGTCTTCGCCGATCTGCGCGACGGCTGGGGCGTCGCCACCCTCGAAGACCTCGCCCCGCGCGTCGCGGCATGAAGGCGAAGACCCGCTTGCCGCGCGGCGCCGAGAAGCGCGCCCGCAAGGAGAGGAAGGGCCTCGATCAGGAGAGCTGGCGCAAGACGCTCCTCGCCTCCGAGCGCGGCACCATCGTCAAGGACGCCCCGCTGCGCATCGCGCTCTGCTACCCGCTGCCGTACCACGCCGCGATGAGCTCGCTCGGCTTCCAGGTGATCTACCGCATGATGAACGAGCGGCCGCAGATCGCCTGCGAGCGCGTCGTCCTGCCCGACGACGTGCGCCTCTATCGCGAGCGCGGCCTCCAGCCCGTCTCGCTCGAGAGCGGCCGGCCGCTGTCCGACTTCGACCTCATCGCGGTCTCGCTCACCTGGGACCTCGATCTGCTCGGGCTCTTCGATCTCTTCGACCTCGCCCAGATCCCGGTGCGCCGCGACGAGCGCAGCGGCTGGGACCCGGCGGTGATCATCGGCGGCCCGCTGACCGCCTCGAACCCGCTGCCGCTGTCCGACTTCATCGACCTCGCCGTCATCGGCGACGGCGAGCTGGCGGTGCCCGCGGTGCTCGACGCGCTCGAGGACGCCAGCGACCGCGACGACCTCTTCGATCGCCTGGCGCCTATCGCCGGCGTGTGGATCCCCGAGCGCGACGGCGACCGCATCCCGCCCACGCAGAAGGTGACGGTCGGCCTGCCGGCCTATGGCCAGATCGTCACGCCGCTGTCCGAGCTCTCCAACATGTTCCTCGTCGAGGCGAGCCGCGGCTGCCCGCGCTTCTGCAAGTTCTGCCTCGTGCGCGCACCCGAGTCCCCCATGCGCGAAAACGAGCTCGAGCGCGTGCTCGCGACGATCCCCGAGTGGGCGCCGCGCGTCGGCTTCGTCGGCGCCGCCATCAGCGAGTGGGCCCACATCAGGGAGGCGCTGCGCCGCGTGACCGACCTCGGCAAGGGCGTCGGGATCTCCAGCCTGCGCGCCGACCGCCTCGACGACGAGTTCGTGCATCTCCTCGCCAAGGGCGGCATGCGCTCGATGACCGTCGCCTCGGACGCCCCCTCGCAGCGCCAGCGCAACAAGATGGCCAAGGCGATCCGCACCGAGCACCTCCTCGGCGCCGCGCGCCTCGCCAAGGCGCACGGCATGCTCAAGCTCAAGCTCTACGTCATCGTCGGCCTGCCCGACGAGCGCGACGACGACATCGACGAGCTCATCGCGTTCTGCCGCGAGCTCGGCGCGATCCTGCCGATGACGCTCGGCCTCTCGCCGCTCGTGCCCAAGCTGCACACGCCGCTCGGCGCCGCCCCCTTCGCCGGCCTGGACGCGATCGATCACACCCTCGAGCGCCTGCGCCTCGGGCTCGAGGGCAAGGCGGAGATCCGCTCGACCTCCGCGCGCTGGGCCTGGGTCGAGTATCGCCTCTCACAAGGGGCCGCCGAGGCCGGCCGCGCCGCGCACGAAGCCTGGCGTCAGGGCGGTGACTTCCGCGCCTGGGAGCGCGCGCTCTCCGGCCTGCCCGAGCGCGAGGCCCTCGCCGCGGCCCAGCGCCACGCGCTCTTCCCCGCCGCCGCCATGAAGTGAATCACCGCTCATCGCCAGCGCGCTGAGATCGTTCACGCGCGCCGTGCGTATGCACCGCGGTCATCACCGATCCGGAGGACCCGATGATCGCCATGCTCGTCGCGCTCGCCCTCGCGCACCCCGCGCCGCCCCCGCCCAAGGCCGAGTGCAAGGCCGCCTACGGCGAGGTCGCCTGCGGCTGGGACTGCAAGGCCGCCTACGGCGAGGTGCGCTGCGCTCAGACCCCGAGCGGCGTCTGCCACGCCGCCTACGGCAAGGTCGTGTGTTGGGACCCGCCGCGCCGCGTGCGCCACGGCCACAAGGCCGCGTGTCGGGTCGCCTATGGCGAGATCGCCTGCGGCTTCGAGTGTGTCGCCGCCTACGGCAAGGTGCGCTGCGCGTCCTCGCCCTACGGCGCATGTCGCGCCGCACACGGCGACGTCGTCTGCACCGACGAGTAGGCCGCCTCTCTTTTTCGCACGCTTTACCGAGCACGAGCGCGCTCGCACGTACCTTCGCCGTATCGCTTCGGAGGTCACTCATGCTCATCACGCTCGCGCTCACCGTGCTCACCCTGACCGCTCCGCCGACGACGACCACCGTGCCCGACCTGGCCCGGACCGCGCTCGCCGGCGACCCCACCGCCATCGACGCGCTGCGCGCGCTCGGCCAGCCCGGGCTCGACGCGCTGGTCGCGCTGCGCCGCTCGCTCTCGTCGGTGCCGCCGCTCTTCGTCGGTGAGCAGACGCCGGCGGTCAACGCCTGGGAGGCGTTGATCGACGCCGTCGCCCGCCAGCGCTACGCCAGCGCCTCGGGCCTCTACTGGCACACCGATCTCGACGAGGCGAAGGCGCGCGCCCGACGCGAGGGCAAGCCCATCCTGTCGCTGCGCCTGCTCGGTGCGCTCGACGAGGACTTCTCGTGCGCCAACAGCCGCTTCTTCCGCACGATCCTCTATCCCGATCCGGCGATCGCCCGGGCGCTCCACGACGGCTGGGTGCTGCACTGGGAGTCGGTGCGCAAGGCGCCGAAGATCGAGATCGACTTCGGCGACGGTCGCAAGCTCGTGCGCACGATCACCGGCAACAGCCTGCACTACGCGATGACCGCCGACGGCGAGGTCACCGATCTGCTGCCCGGCATGGTCGGGCCGCAGGCGTTCTCGGCCTGGCTCGAGCGCGCCCGGACGAGCACGGCCGCGATCGCGGCGCGCCCCCCGCGCGAGCGGGCCGCCGCGATCCGCGCCCACCTCACGGCGGACCTCGCGGCGCGCATGAGCGCCTGGCAGGCGGCATTGGCAGCGGTCGGCGTCGAGGGCAGCGCGCGCGACGTCGAGGGGCTGGCGGCGGCGACCGACGACGAGGTGATCGCGCGGATGGCCGCGCGCAAGCGCGTGCGGATCTCACGCGAGGCCGAGGCGCTGATCGGTCCGATGATGCCCGGGCGGAACGCGCGCTTCCTCGCCGCCGACGCGATGCCGATCGCGATCACCAAGGCGGCGGTCGAGGCGCCGATGTTGCGGCTGGCGACGCCCGTCGAGGGCACGCTGGCGCGCGACGAGGTGCACAACGAGCTCGTCGTGAAGTCGCGCGCGCTGGTGGTGATGCTCGGCGGCGCTCATCTGCAGACGCCCGGCGGGGTGCCGGCGCTGACGGCGGCGATCTACCGCGAGGTCTTCCTGACACCGCTCGACGATCCGTGGATGGGCCTGGCGCCGGCCGACGTGTTCACCGCGCTGCCGCCCGAGCTCGAGAAGGTGGGCGCCTCACGTTGAGCCGGGGGCCAAGAGGCTCGCCAGCGGATGCAGCCCGTCCTGGTGCCACCCGAGCGGCGGGCGCTGCATCTCGCCGGGACGGCAGACGCGCACGGCAGGCGGGAGATCGATCGCGACGTCGCTGGCGAGTGTCGAGAGCATCGGCTCCACCTCGGCGAGCGCGCGCCGATCGGCCGGCAGGACCCAGAGCATGCGCGGGCCGGGGCTCATGCGGAAGCTCGCGTCGGGCAGGGTCCCGACGAAGCTCGTCTCGCTCGTGAACGCATCGCCGCCGAGCATCGCGACCAGCGGCGCGGTGCGCAGGCGCGCGGCGCGGTGCCCAGCGAGGGCGGCGAGCGGCAGGCCCGATTCGAACGTGCGCACGACGTCGGCTATGCGCTCGGCGACCTCGCGACAACGCGCTGTGCCGCCTTCGACCCAGACGACTTGCGGCGCGAGGCAGCCGGCCTGATCCCACGCGAGCAGATCGGCGGCGAGCCCGGCGATCGCGGCGTCGTCCGGCTGGGCCCCGAGCCAGGCCGCCGAGACCTTGTGGCCGTGCGGCGCGAAGCCCTTGCCGGGCGGCGTCGCGGCGCGCACCGCCGCGACCGTCTCGTCGCTGCCCAGCACGACCACGGTGTCGACCGGCGCGATCGCCGCCGCCACCGCGCGCGCGTCATCGCGGTCGAAGGCCGCCGGGGTGATCGCCGGATCGAGCGCGTTCAGCGCGGTCGCGAGCGCCTCCTGCCCGGCCGCGCTCTTGAGGTGCACGGCGGCGCCGAGCGCGCGCGCCAGGTAGCATTGACGCAGCGCCGAAGCGGCGAGCGTGCGCGCGGCGATGATCAGGACGCGCGCCGGCCGCCTCGCGAGCGTGGGCGAAGGCAGCTCGCTCAGGAGCGCCGCGAGCGCCTCCGGTCGCCACGCGTCGACCTCGGCGGCGAGCCCGGCGAGCGCGACCTCGCGCGAGAAGCCCTGGGCCATCGTCGCGACGACGAGCGCCTCGTGGTGAAGCACGGCCTCGGGCGTGAGCACGTGCGCCGTCACGCGGGGGCGGTTTCCTCGCCGCGCAAGAGCTCCTCGGCGGTGAGGCTGCAGCCGCGCGGTGCGGCGCCCGGCATGCGACCGCGCAGGGTGAGGCGCCCCAACGCGTCGAGCTCGCCGAGGTCGGAGGTGAGGATCGCCGAGACGTGGTCGAGGTTGAGGAGATCGAAGCAGGCGACGAGGCCCTTTTCGCCCGGCGGCAGGTCGAGGCCCGACTCGGGGTGCACGACGCGCAGCCGGAGCGCCGGGTTCGGCAGGAGCGGCGTGCCGTACGCCTGGCTCGTGAGCTCGGTCATGCCGTACTCGGCGATCACGTGCGTGCGCGGCACGCCGAAGGTGCGCTCGAGCCGGTCGATGAGCTCGCCTTCGGAGACGCTCACGCTCTTGCCCTTGAAGCCGCCGGTCAGCATCACGCGCGAGCCCGGCGGCAGGCGCGACAACCCACGCTGGCGCTCGAGCAGCTCGGTCAGGGCGATCGGCGTCGCCAGGACGATCACCGGCGCGTCGCCGGCCCCGAGCCCTTCGCCGAGCGCGATCCGCGCCTCGTCCAAGCGGAGCCCGTCCTTTTCGACGACCCAGTAGGTCATGGCCGAGAGCACCTCGGCCAGCTCGGTCAGCATGAACGAGAGCGAGCTGTCGGGCACGACGTCGGCGCGCGGGATGAGCGAGATCCAGCGACGCAAGGTCGCGTCGCCGCCGAGCACGTGCTCGATGAACGACGACGCCATCGCCGTGCGATACAGCGTCAGGTCGGGCACGCGCCGAAAGCCGCGCCGGCCCTTGGTGGTCGTGCCGGAAGTTCTGAAGATCCGGTCATTTTCACCGGGCGGCAGCGAGCACAGATCGACCGCGCGGAAGAGCTCGGTCGGCACCAGCGGCGCCGTGCGCCACGACGAGAGATCGGCCCCGAGCACCTGCACCAGCCGCCCGTACGCCGGCACGGCGCGCGCCTGATAGCGCAGCACGCGGCAGGCGAGCTCGTCGTAGACCTCGGGCGACGCGCTCGGGCGGCGGGCGAAGGCGAGGAGATCGCGGTGCAGCTCCTGACGCAGCTCGGCGAGCGTCATGGTCGCCTCGTCATCTCGTTCTTGCGCTTCACTCATCCGCTTCCTCCATCGACGCCGCGATCGCGTCGAACGCGGCCCGGCGTTGTGCATCGCTCAGCATGAGCGGCGGGGTCAAGCCGAGCACGTCGCCCGCCACGCCGCTCGGCAGCGTCAAGAACCCGCGCTTGAGCGTCGACCCCATGACCCGCGCGGCGCGCCCCGGCGACCCGAGCTCGAGCCCGAGCATGCCGCCGCGCCCGCGCACGGTGATCCCACGCGGCTCGAAATAGGCGCGCGTCGCCGCCTCGAAGTCGCGCGCGCGGCGAGGCAGGTCGATCGCCTCCATCACCTCGAGCGTCGCCAGCGCCGCCGCCGCGACGATCGGATTGCCGAGGAAGGTCGAGGTGTGGATCGCCTCGCCCTTGCTCATGCCCCAGGCGCGCATCACCTCGGGCCGCGCCACCGCCGCGCCGAGCGGCAGCCCGCCGGCGAGCGACTTGCCGACCGCCATCACGTCGGGGATCACGCCCTCGTGCTCGCACGCCCACCAGGCGCCGGTGCGGCCGAACCCGGTGAAGATCTCGTCGAAGATCAGGATCGCGCGGTGGCGATCGCAGAGCTCGCGCAACGCCCCGAGCCAGCCCGGTGGCGGCACGACCTCACCGCCGCGCCCCTGGATCGGCTCGACCAGGATCGCGCCCACCACGCCGTCTTCGAGCGCGGCCGCGACCACCTCCGGCGCGCAACCGAACGGCAAGTGGCGCACGTGCTGGCCGAGCTGCGCGGAAAACGGCGCGCGAAAGTCCTCTTTATAGGCGGTCGCCGCCAGGGCGCCGTACGAGAGGCCGTGATAGCTCGCCGAGAACGCGATGACGCCCGGGCGCCCGGAGGCGAGCGCGGCGGTCTTGAGCGCGACCTCGACCGCCTCGGCGCCGCCGCCGGTGAGGATGCACTGCGAGAGCGCGGCCCCCCCGGCGAAGGTCGCGCGCCGCGCCAGCGCGGCCATGAGCGCGATGCGCCGGTCGTTGGGGAAGACGTCGCCCATGCCATGCAGGAGCGTCGTCGCCTGCGCGGTGATCGCCGCGACGACCGCCGGGTGGGTGTGGCCGATGCTGGCGACCCCGAAGCCCGCGGTCAGGTCGACGAAGCGGTTGCCGTCAGCGTCCCAGACGTTGGCGCCCGCGGCGCGCACCCAGGTGATCGGGTCCTTGCCGAGCCCGCGCGCCTCACCCTGGCGCGCACGGCGCGCGGTGATCCCCGGGCACTCGTGGCGCGCGAGCACGTCGACCAGTGAAATACCGCGCGGCCCCGGCAGCGTTGTGATCACCTCGGGGAGCGCCCAACCCGCGGACAAGGTCCACGTTTCGTCCATGGGCGCACTGTGGCATAAGGGGCGCGATGCGCGAAGGCGGAAACTTCCGGACGGCCTGGCTGGCCCGCGGGCGTCTGTGGCTCGCGGCCAGTGCGCTCGCGGCCAGTGCGCTCGCGCTGGGCGCGTGCTCGTCCAAGGCCGGACCGAGCGACGACGCCATGCAGGCCTACCTCGAGCGCCACGGCCTCGCGACCGCGCAGACCTCGACCGTCGACGGCACGCTCGGCAGCGACGGCGAGGGCGCCGCGCTCCTGCCGGTCGCGCGACGTGTCGCGCTCACCGTCGAGCGCGCGCACGGCCTGCCGGACCTCGACGTCGGCCCCGGCGAGACCGACCCCTACGTCATCGTCGACTACGAAGGGCAGCGGCATCGCTCGTCGGTGGTCGAAGGCTCGCTCGAGCCGGTCTGGGGCGACACCTTCGTCATCGACGTGCGACCCGGCGGCGTCCTGATGGTCAAGCTCATGGACGAGGACAGCCTGTCCTCCGACGAGCAGATCGGCACGGTCTCGCAGGTCCTGCCCGACCTGCGTGTCGGCGAGTCGACGACGCTGACCTTCACATTCCGCAACGGCGAGGGCGGCACCCTCGAGCTCACGCTCACCGGCATGGTGCGCCCGTGACCGCACGCTGGGTCGCCGCCTTCGGGCGGGAGTCGGCGGCGCTCTTCACCGTGCTCGGCCGCGCCACGCGCGCCTCCTGGCGCATGCGCCCCGCCGACTTCGTCGAGCAGCTCGGGCGCGTCGCGCTCTCGGCGCTGCCGCTCATCGGCATCGCCGCCCTCTTCGCCGGCATGGTGATCGCGCTCAACTCCTCGTTCCACCTCTCGCGCTACGGGCAGTCCCACCTCGTCGCCGACATCGTCTCGGTCTCGCTCGTCACCGAGCTCGCCCCGGTCTTCACCGCCCTCCTGATGGCCGGCAAGGCGGGCGCCGGGCTCGCCTCCGAGCTCGGCATGGTGACCTTGTCGGGCCAGGCCCAGGCGATGCGCGCGCTCTCGCTCGACATCGATCGCGAGCTCATCGCGCCGCGCGTCTGGGGCTGCATCGTCGGCACCGTGCTGCTCACCGTCGCCGCCATCATCCTCGGCCTCGTCGGCGGCATGATCCTCGGCTCCGCCAAGCTCGGGATCTCGCCCGTGCACTACATGAACCGCGCCGTCGCCGCGCTCGCGCCGGTCGACTTCGCGCTCGGCCTCCTCAAGGCCTTCGGCTTCGGCGTCATCATCGCCGCCTTCGGCACGCGCATGGGCCTGCGCGCCAAGGCCGACGCCGCCGCGCTCGGCCACCACACCATGACCGCCGTCGTCGTCGCGAGCTTCACCGTGCTCATCGCCGACCACGTCTTCACGACCTTCATCGTCGCGCTGCTCGGGTGATCCGATGAGCGACGCCTACCGGATCCGCGATCTCGCCTGGACGCTCTCGCCCGAGTTCTCGCTCCAGATCCCCTCCCTCACCCTGCCCGCCGGCCGCACCACCGCGCTGCTCGGCCGCTCCGCCAGCGGCAAGTCGACCCTGCTCTCGCTGCTCGGCCGCGTCGAGGGTGACTACTTCGATCGCCCCGAGGGCCTCACCGGCACCATCGCACTCACGCTCGACGGCGAGACCTTCGACCTGCTCGCCCTGTCCGAGCGCGAGCTCCTCCGCAAGAGGCTCCGCGGCCCGGGCCTCGGCTTCGTCTTCCAGCGCGAGGGCCTCTTCCCCGGCAAGGACGCCGTCGACAACGTCGCCTGGCCGCTCGCCGCGCACGGCACCCGCCCCGCCGACGCCCGCGCCCTCGCGGAAGCCGCGCTCGCCAAGGTCGGCCTCGCGCCCGATCGCCAGGTCGCCACGCTCTCCGGCGGCGAGCGCAAGCGCCTCGCCATCGCGCGCGCCATCGCCCTCTCACCCAAGGTGCTGCTCCTCGACGAGCCGCTGACCGGCCTCGATCCCGAGGCGCTCGGCGGCCTGCGCGAGCTCCTCGCCGCGCTCTCGGCCGAGGGACGCACGATGATCCTCGTCACCCACCAGCGCGAGGACGTGCTCGCCCTCGCCCACCACCTGGTGTTCATGGACCGCGGCCGCGTCGCGCTGGCCGGCCCGCGCGACACGCTCGCGCGCGAGCTCGAGGCCTTCTTCGCCGGCGACGTGCCGCGCGCGCCCACCCTCCCGCAAGAGAGCTCGACATGAAGCGCTCACACTTCTGGCTCGGCCTCGTCGTCGGCGCCATCCTGGCGGCGACCCTCCTCTTCTCGGTCTACTACGTGCCGCGCAAGGGGATCTCGCTCTCGCGCGAGCCGCTCTCGTTCACGCTCGTGCTCGACGAGGCGCACGGTCTGCGCACCGGCAGCCCCGTGCTCGTCTCTGGCGTCGAGGCCGGCGAGGTCGACGCGATCGAGATCCGCGAGATCCCCGCGCGCGGCTACAAGGTCATGGCCACCGTCACCGTCTTCGACGGCGAGCGCTTTGCGCCGATGCTGCGCACCGACTCGGTCTACCAGGTCGCGCAGAGCGGGCTCCTCGGCGAGACCACCCTGGCGATCGTGCCCGGCGGCCAGGGCCAGCCCGTCGCCGGCCAGCTCGTCGACGGCCGCCCGCCCACCGACTTCACCCGCATCCTCGACGACCTCGCCCACGTCTCCAAGCGCGTCGCCGACTTCATGGACGGGCGCGAGACCGGCGACCCCAACCTGCGCCGCGCGCTGACGGATCTCCAGGAGACCATCCGCAACGTGCGCGACTTCTCCGAGAAGCTGCCCAAATGAGCCACGCCATGCCCCGCTCCGACCTCACCTTGCCCGAGATCCTCGGCCTCACCCCGCTTCGCGAGCGCCTGCGCGAGGCCCGCCTCGCGCTCGCCGGCGACCCCTCCACGCCGCCGAGCCTCTTTGGCCCCTCGAGCCTCAAGATCCTCCACCCGCGCCTCGCGCTCGCGATCTGGCGCGGCCGCCGCCCCTACGGGCGCCGCGTGCCGATCTACAACCTCTTCAACCGCACGCCGACCCCCGAGTCCGCCGGCTGGTCGGTGCGCAAGACCCAGGTGCGCGACTTCCGCGGCGGCGACCTCACCTACGACAGCCACAACGGCACCGACTTCGCTACCCCGCCCGGCACCACCGTCGTCGCGCCCGCCCCCGGCCGCGTCGTGCACGTCGTCAACGAGTTCAACCGCGGCGGCCTCAAGATCATGCTCGACCACGGCGACGGCCTCACCACCGTCGTCGCGCACCTCGCGCGCGCCCTCGTCACGACCGGCGAGCACGTGAACCGCGGCCAGCCCATCGCGCTCTCCGGCGCCTCCGGCCTCAACTTCCTCGGCACGCTGCTGGTCGACGCCCCGCACGTTCACTTCAACACCTGGCTCGACGGCGTGCCGGTCGACCCCTTCGCGCTTCCCGGCGAGACCTCGCTCTGGCGCAGCGGCGACAACGACCCGACCCCGTGCCGCGACACCCCCGAGCGCGCCCGCGCCGAGGCCCCGCCGCCGACCGAGCTCGACCCCGCGCGCGTCGACGCCTGGGTCGGCGCCTGTCGCCACCCCGCGCTCGCGGCCCGCCTCGCCGCCATCCCCGACCTCGAAGCGCGCGCGCACCAGACGATCTTCTACGCGAACTACTACCCCACGCGCTTTTCCGCGCGCGAAAACCCCTACACCACGACGCACGCCCGCGCGCCGCGCCTCGACCTCCCGTTCTCGGCAGCCGACTACGACGGGGTCGTCTTCCTCGGCGACGCGCGGACCTGATGCTCGCGCGCTCCCGCGGACCGGTAGCCGAGGCCGCTCCTGATCTCCTCGCCGCTCAGGCGCCGCCACCCGTCCTCGGGCAGCTCGCCGAGCGTGACCCCGCCGATCGCGACGCGCGCGAGCCGGATCACCTGGCTGCCGATCGCGAGCAGCATGCGCCGCACCTGCCGGTTCTTGCCTTCGCTGATCTTCAGCGTGAGCCAGGTCGTCGCGATCTGGTAGCGCTCCAGCGCCACCTCGGCCGGCCCGCTCATGCCGAGCCCGCCGCTGAGCTCGACGCCCGCGCGCAGGCGCTCGAGCTGGCCCTCGTCGAGGAGCCCCTTGGCGAGCACGCGGTAGGTCTTGACGAGCTTCGTCGCCGGCTGCGTCGCGTGATGCACGAGCCCGCCGTCGTCGGTGAAGAGCAGGAGCCCGGTCGTCTCGGCGTCGAGGCGTCCGATCGCGTGCCAGCTCACCTCGCGCAGCGCGGCCGGCAGGCGCTGGCGCAGCCGATCGTAGACCGTCTCGCGCCCGAGCTCGTCGGCGTGCGTGGTGATGAGCCCGCGCGGCTTGTGATAGGCGATGACGATCGGCTCACGGCGCACCGTGCTAGGCTACGTACCCTGCTCCCGCACTTGCAAGGAGTCTCACGATGACCCTGTCCAGCGTGTCTCGTCGGCCCGCCCTCGCGCTGCTCGCCGCCTTCACGCTCGGCGCGCCGACCGCCCACGCCATCTGGTTGCCGCCCGACGTCGTCGAGATCCCGACCGACCGCCTGATCGCCAACCTCGAAAGGGCGCTCGCCGACGCCGCGCCCGACGCGCGCCCGGCGCTGCACCTCAAGATCGCGCGCATCCACGCCGCGGCCTACGCGCAGAAGAGCGAGCGCACCGAGGTCCAGAACCCGGTGCGCTGGTCGACGAAGAAGCCGACGATCGACGGTCCGCACCAGGACGGCGACGTGCGCGGCGCGCTGGGCTACCTCTATGGTCGCGGCGGCAACCTCTTCGCCGTGCTCCGGCGCGCCCAGCCCTACGACGCCCGATACGGCTGCGACACGGCGCAGATCTCCGGTCCGCTCGACCTCTCGGGCGAGGTCACGGTGCGCTTCACCATCCCTCGCGGTGACGGACCCGGCAGCCAGGTCCAACCCGAGGGCCTGGTCGTCACCCGCTCGACCGTCGACTCGAAGGCCCTGTCGCTGTGCTTGCGCGCCAAGCTCAGCGAGGCCGCGCGCTTCGTCGCCAAGGACACCCCCAGCGCGGTCGAGCTGACCTTCACCTTCGCCCCGATGGGCGGCGACCTCGATCCCTTCTTCGGCTTCAGCGACGTGACGGTGCCGCAGTCCCTCGCGCCGGCCACCAGCGACGAAGAGCGCCACCTCGCCCGCCGCCACCTCGACGGGGCGCGCAAGCACTACGAGCTCGCCGTCGCCGCCGTGCCCGAGGACCGCGTCGCGCGCCTCGGGCTGGCGTGGACGCTCGAGCAGCTCGGCGACAAGACCCAGGCGATCGCCGCCTATCGCGAGACCTTCCGCCGCGCCTGGGAGGTCGAGCAGAAGCTCGAGCACCTGCAGCTCGGCCAGCGCCCGATCGCCGCCGAGGCCGCGAGCTACCTGATCCCGCTCCTCGACCCGACCCGGGACGCCGCCGAGATCGCCGAGCTCGAGGCGGCGACCAGGAAGCTCCGCGCCCTGCCGCGCCCGGTCACGCCGATCGTCATGCCGCTCGATCCCCGGGCGCGCTCGCTCGCCGCGCTCGTCGATCCCGCCTCCGAGGTGCGCTTCGACCTCGACGGCAGCGGCCTTCCTAAGCGCTGGGGCTGGCTCCGCGACGATGCCGCCTGGCTCGTGTGGGATCCGGCCGCGCGCGGCGCGATCGCCTCGGGCCTCCAGCTCTTCGGCAGCGTCTCGTTCTGGGTCTTCTGGCAGGACGGCTACGAGGCCCTCGCCGCGCTCGACGACGACGGCGACGGCCAGCTCCGCGGCGCCGAGCTCACCGGCCTCGCCCTCTGGCACGACGCCGACCTCGACGGCCAGAGCGCGCCCGGCGAGGTGACCCCGCTCGACCGCGCGGGGATCGTCGCCCTCGACACGCGCGCGACCCGCGGCACCGACGGCGTGCTCGGCGCCGCGCGCGGCGTCACCTTCGCCGACGGCAGCACGCGCCCGACCTGGGACTGGGTGCCGACCTCCCGCGAGCTTGACACGCCCGAGCCACTCCTCCAGGGATCACGCCGATGACGAGACCTCCGCACGTGATCGGCTCGTGGCGGCGCCCGACGTCCGCGCTGGCGGCGCTCGCGCTGGCCCTCACCATCGCGCCGCGCCTCGCGCGCGCCGACGATCCCGAGCCGCTCGAACCGATCCCCCAGGTCGCCGAGGGCCCCTACGCGCAGGGCAAGGTGCGCGTCGGCGTCGGCGGTGGCCTGCTCTCGCGCGGCAGCGAGTGGAACTTCGGCCTCTCGCTCTCCTTCGGCTACTTCGTCGTCGACAACGTCGAGCTCGGCGCCGACAGCGCGATCCAGTTCGGCGACGATCCCTTCGCCGCCATGCTCGGCCCCACGGCGCGCGTGCTCTTCCCGATCAACGAGGCGGTGCACCCCTACCTCGGCGCCTTCTATCGCCACTGGTTTCTGACCGGCGGCCTCGACGATTTCGACACCGTCGGCGCGCGCGCCGGGATCGTCGTGCGCACCGGCGTCACCTACTTCGGGATCGGCCTCGTCTACGAGGCGATCGTCTCCGAGTGCGAGGGCGACTGCGCCGAGCTCTACCCCGAGCTCGGCGTCTCGGTGGTCTTCTGACCATGCAGCACCGCGCCGCGCTCCCGCCGCGCGCCATCGTGCGCGCCCCCTCGCCGTCGCTCGTGCACGCGCTCGGTCAGGAGGACGGCGTCGTGATCGACCTCGAGCGCGCGCGCGCCCAACACGCCGCTTACGTCGCCGCGCTCGCCGCGCTCGGCGTCGAGATCGTCGCGCTGCCTCCGCTCGACGCCCACCCCGACGCCTGCTTCGTCGAGGACACCGCCGTCATCTTCGGCGCGCACGCCCTCGTCACCCGCCCCGGCGCGCCCTCACGCCAGGGCGAAGCGGCCTCGGTCGGCGACGCGCTCGCCGCGCTCGGCCTCGCCCTCACCGTCATGCACGCGCCCGCCACCCTCGACGGCGGCGACGTCATGCGCGTCGGCAAGCGCTTCTTCGTCGGCCGCTCGGCGCGCACCAACGACGCCGGGATCGAGGCGCTCGCCGCCTTCGCGCGCAGTGTCGATCGCGACGCCTCGGTGGTCGCTCTCGACATGCCCGCCGATCTGCTCCACCTCAAGTGCGACACCTCCCCGCTCGGAGACGACGCGGTGCTCGCCGTCGAGGGCCTGCCGCTCGACCTGCCGCCCGGGCTCACCCGCATCGACGTGCCGCGCACCGAGCGCTTCGCCGCCAACGCCGTCGCCATCGGTCGACAGGTGCTCGTCGCCGCCCATCACCCCGAGACCCACGCGCGCCTCGCCGCCGCCGGCTACGAGCCCCACCCGGTCGACACCAGCGAGCTGCGCAAGGCCGCCGGCGCGCTGACCTGCCTGAGCCTGCTCGTCACCGCCTGATCGACGGCCACTGCATCGTAGAGGCGACCCTCGTGGCCGCCCGCGAGCTCAGATCGGGCTCGTCGACTGCCCGCTGGCCTCGCCCGAGAGCAGCACGAAGAGCTTGTCGCCGCTGACCGACATGCGCACCTCGACGCCGTCGATCGTGTCGACATAGACGCCGGTCGCGTCGAGGGCGTTGTCGACCCGCTGCGGCAGGTCCACGCGATCGACCCGCAAGACCGCCAGCGTCGATCCGCCTTCGCGCTCGTTGCACCCCATGTAGCTCGCCTGCACCAGGGTCGGCCGCTGCCCCTCGGGCACGATGAAGGTGTCCGGCAGCCGCTCGATCGTGACCAGCGCGCCATTGGCGCTCAGATCCGCGAGCACCATCGGCGAGCTCTGCTCGCGGTGGAAGTCGACCAGCCGCGCCATGACGACGTCGCTCGGGTCCGCCGGCAAGACCGCCACCTGCGGCACCGCCTCGCCCCCGTCCGTCGCCGGCTCGCCGCCCGTGACCACCACCAGCGCGAGCGCCACCGCCGCCATCGATCCGATCGGCACGAGCCAGGTCATGAGCCGCGGCGCGCGCTTCGCCCGGCGCGCCGCGAAGCTCGCCCGGCACCGCGCCTCGAGCTGCTCGCCCAGCGTCGCCGGCGCCACGTCGCGCGTGCCCGCCAGGTGCACGGCCATCTTCAAGCGCTCGAGCTCGCGATATTCCGCCTCCAGCGTCGCGCTCTGTCTCAGGTGCTGCTTGAGCGCGATCGCCTCGATCGGCTCGAGCTCACCGTCGACCAGCGCCGACAGGTGCGGTCTCAGGGCGGCGTCACAGTCCTGACGACGCCCGACGGGATCATCCGTGGCTTTCGACATGACCAAACCCCCGCGCGCGCGCGTAGCCGGTGAGCGCCTGCTTCAAGCGCTTCCTCGCGTGATGGATGCGGCTCCGCACCGTACCGACCGGACAGTCGAGCACGTGCGCGATCGCCTCGTAGTCGAGCCCCTCGATGTCACAGAGCACGACCGCCGTGCGCTGGACCTCGGGCAGCTCCTGCAGGGCCGCGAGCACCTCGTCCTCGAAGCCCTCCTTGAACTTGTCGGTGCCGAGAACCTCCAGCATCGACACGTTCGAGCCCGCCGCGTCGGGCCCGACCTCCCCTTCGGCGGCGTGCACGTCGATGTCCTCGACCAGCGCCAGCCGATCGCCCTTGCGGATCCGCGACACGAACGCGTTGCGCACGATCGTGTAGACCCAGGCACGATAGTTCGTGTCGGGTCGTAGGCGGTCGAAATGCTGCAGCGCCTTGGTCATGGCTTCCTGAACGAGATCATGTGCTTCTGGCTCGCTACCGGTCAGGCGCAGGGCGTAGCGGTACATCCCGTCCCAGTGGACGAAGACGTGCTCCATGAAGTCCCGTTCCGCGTCGCGTTTGGCGCGGAGCCCGAACCAGCCCAAGCAGCCCCTCCGGTCGTTGTCCGGTGTCTCTTTGTCGATGCCGGGCGCTTCGCCCGCCGCGAGCGCCAGCCTAACACCGGCGCCCACCGGGCACATAACGCCTCGCGCTCCCCCGATCGTTCACGGCGCGCACAAATACGTCCGATACCTCGTCGCGGCGCGCCGATCGGGCCATCCTGCACAGCGCGACCGAGGTTACGTGCCCGCGCTTTGACTCGCCCCCACGCAGGCTGTACACCCCGCCGCCTCAACGACCTCCGACAGGAGCCACGACGATGTCCCCGACCCCGCCCACCTCGCCCACCGTCGCCGGCGTCACCGGCCCGCTCTTTCCCGCCAGGAGCTACGAGCACACCCCGTACGTCGACACGATGAACTGGATCGGCGGCGAGTGGCAGGGCGCGGCCTCGGGCGCGACCTTCGCGGTCGACAACCCGCGCCACGGCGCGACCATCGGGCGCTGCCCCGACTCGGGCGCCGAGGACGTCGCCGCCGCCGTCGCCGCCGCCAAGGCCGCCTTCCCGGCGTGGCGCGCCACCCCGATCAAGGAGCGCGTGCAGGTCCTCTTCCGCCTCAAGCGCATCATGGAGGACAACCTCGAGGAGCTGAGCTGGCTCGTCTCGCACGAGAACGGCAAGATCTTCCCCGAGGCCCGGGCCGAGGTCGAAAAGGGCATCGAGTGCATCGAGTACGGGATCGCGGTCGCCAACATGCCGGGCCAGACGATGGACGTCTCGCGCGGCGTCTCCTGCCAGGTCAGCTACGAGCCGCTCGGCGTCGTCGCCGGCATCGTGCCGTTCAACTTCCCGACGATGGTGCCGCTCTGGATGATGCCGCAGGCCCTGGTCGCCGGGAACTGCTTCGTGCTCAAGCCGTCCGAGAAGGTGCCCTTCGGCGCCTTCAAGCTCGCGCACATGCTCAAGGCCGCCGGCCTGCCCGACGGCGTCTTCAATGTCGTCAACGGCGGCCGCGCCACCGTCGAGGGGATCTGCGAGCACCCCGACATCAAGGCGATCGGCTTCGTCGGCTCGACGAAGATCGCCAAGCTGGTCTACGAGCGCGGCGCCGCCACCGGCAAGCGCGTGCTGGCGCTGGGCGGCGCCAAGAACCACCTCGTGCTCCTGCCCGACGCCGACTTCGACCTCGCCACCTCGAACATCCCGGCCTCGGCCTTCGGCTGCGCCGGCCAGCGCTGCATGGCCGCCTCGACCCTCATCGCCGTCGGCGACGATTGCCAGCGCTACATCGATCGTATGGTCGAGGTGACCCGCACGATCCAGCTCGGCAAGGACATGGGCCCGGTCATCGACCAGGCCGCGGTCGAGCGCATCACCCGCTACATCGACCAGGCCGAGGCGATGGGCGCCAAGATCCTCGTCGACGGGCGCGGCAAGCGCGGCGGCGAGTCCGGCACCTGGTTCGGCCCGACGATCCTCGATCACGTCACGCCCGAGATGCCGGCCGGCTGCGAGGAGATCTTCGGCCCGACGCTGTCGATCATCCGCGCCGCCACGCTCGACGAGGCGCTGCACATCGAGAACAAGAACCCCTACGGCAACGCCGCGGCGATCTTCACGAGCGACGGCGGCGCCGCGCGCTACGCGACCGAGCGCTTCCAGGCCGGCATGTGCGGCGTCAACATCGGCGTGCCCGTCCCGCGCGAGCCGTTCTCCTTCGCCGGCTGGAACCAGTCGGGCTTCGGCCACGGCGACATGACCGGCTGGGACGGCTACCGCTTCTGGACGCGCGCGCGCAAGGTCACGACGAAGTGGGCCAAGCAGTCCGACCAGACCTGGATGGGCTGAAAGACGGACCTGCCCGCACGGCGGACCCGGGGCACCCGGTGCCGTCGTGCATGATCGCATGGCATCGGCCGCAGGATGGACATCCACAGGCAGATGTGATGGCGTCGATCATATGCGCACGACCTTGGACATCCCGGAGGATCTGCTGGAGGAAGCGCGGCAACTCGTGACGTTCAAGTCCAAGACGGACACGATCATCCTCGCGCTCCAGGAGCTCATTCGTTCGCGCAAGCGCGAACAGCTGCGCGCGCTCAAGGGCAAGATCGAGGTCGAGGTCGACCTCGCCTCGTCGCGACGACGACCTCGAAGCGCCAAGGCGCGCACAAGAGGATGATCGTCGTCGACACCTCGGTCTGGATCGCCGCGGAGCACGACGCGCCGGTCTGGTCGCTCGACGACGACTTCAGGCGGCTCGCCGCGCTCGGTCTGATCGAGCTCGCCACCGCTTGAATCGGGGGGGGGGGTGCCATGAGAGCGCACGTCATCACGATCTCCCTCGCGTTGGCCATCGCTTCAGGGTGCGGGGACGCGCGCCGTGGGCAGCCGGGTGACACGGCGGGCGGCGGCGCCGACGCGGACGTGATCGCCGTGCCGGATGGTGATGACGAGGTCCCGAGCGAGGTGTTCGACGTCGCATCCGAGGTCGAGACCGACGACACCTCCGACACGCACGACGGCGAGGCGATCGAGACGCCCCCGCCCGAGCGGCACGAAGCCCATGACGCCGTGTCCGGGCCGCTGCGCGCGGGCGTGGCGGCGCTGCCGCTCGATGTCCCGGTGGGCGTGTCGATGGGCGGCTACGGCAATCGCATCGCCGGGCTGGCGTCGGCCTGGGCCGGTCTCTTCGCCGCCTCCGAGGGCGGCCACGGCCACCTGATGCTCAAGGCGATGGCGTTCGAGGTCGGCGCCGAGCGGCTCGTGTTGCTCAAGCTGCCGCTGCCGTTCTCGGAGGACTCGCTGACGCACGAGATGCAGCGCGTGCTCGCGACCGAGCACGGCCTCGCGCTGGAGGGTCGCGTGATCACCGCGGCGACCCACACCCACCACGGGCCGGCGCGCTTCTGGCGCTTGCCGGCGCCGCTCGGGATCGCCGGCATCGACTCGCCGGACGACGAGGTGATCGCGATCATCGCCGCGCGCATGGCCGAGACCGTCGCGCGCGCCGTCGCCGAGCTCGCGCCCGCCGAGGTCGGCTTCGCCGTGGTCGAGGACTGGGATCCCGCCGATCGGGTCTACCGCGACCGACGTTCGGTCAACGACGCGATCTGGGGCAAGGATCCGCGCCTGACCGTGCTCGGGGTGCGCCGGCTCGACGGCACGCCGCTGGCGGTGATGGCCAACTTCGGCATGCACGGCACCATCCTCGGGCCCGACAACGCGCTCCTGTCCGAGGACGCCGCCGGCGGCTTCGAGCAGAAGCTCGAGGAGGCCTTCTTCGCGCGCCACGGCGTGCCTGCGCTCGGGATCTTCACCCAGGCGGGCGGCGGGGACGCGGCCCCGGCCGGGCGACACCTCGGCCATCAGGGCGAGCAGCGCATGCAGATGGTCGGTGTCGCGGGCGCCGACGCCGTGCTCGACGCGTGGCAGTCGCTGACCTGGCGCTCGGAGGTCCCCCTGGCGGTGCGCTCGCGGCTCATCGACATCCGCCACGCCTGGATCTACGGCGACTCGGGCGAGTTCGACCAGGCGCCGGGCGTCGCCTTCGAGCACGGCTCGATCAACTGCACCATCGATCCCGAGGAGGGCATCAGCCAGCTCGGCGAGCCCAAGCGCTGCGTCGGGCTCGAGAGCCTCATGGCGACGCTCGGCGAGAGCTTCCCACACCCCGAGCTCAACCAGACCTACCTCAGCGTCGCACGCCTCGGCGACCTCTACCTCATGACCATCCCGGGCGAGCCGACCCACTCCATCGCCGACCACGCCAGGCGCGCCTTCGCCGAGGTGGCCGCGCAGCGCGGGGCCGCGCTCGAGGTGATGGTCGTCGGCTACAGCCAGGACCACCTCCTCTACTTCACGCACCCGGACGACTGGTACCTCGGCGCCTACGAGGCGGAGTTCAGCCTGTGGGGGCCGTGGGGCGGCAGGTGGCTCGTCGATCGCCAGGTCGCGCTGGCGACGGCGATGATCGACGGCTTCAATCGCCCCGCGTACTACGAGGAGAGCCCCGATCTCTCGCCGCCGCTCGGGCGTGAGACGCGCGCGCTCGAAGCGAGCCTCGCCCCCGGCGTCTTCGTCGTCGAGCCACCCCCGGCGCTGGCCCGCCTCGAGGTGCTCGAGGTCGTGGTCGGCGGCGGCGATCCGCGCCTCGGCCTGCCGCGCTTCGAGCTCCAGCGCGAGCACGCCGGGGCGTTCCTCCCGGTCGTCGGGCCGCTGGCGACGCCGCTCGACAACGCGCGCTACGAAGGCCTCACGCTCTACCGGCCGGAGCCGCCGATGTCGCGCGAGATCCTGGAGGCGCGTGACCATCGCTGGGCCTGGCGGCTGCAGGTGCCACCCTGGCTCCCGCTCGGCCGCTATCGCGTCGTCGCCAGCGGGCGCGCACGGCAGACGGAGCTCGCGTCGTGGTCGGCGGCGAGCACCACCTTCGATCTCGTCGAGGCGCCGGACGTCGCGATCGCGATCACTCCGATCGCCGGCCGCGCCGACGCCTTCGCGTTGCGCATGACGCACGCGCCCGCCCCGCTCGTGACCGCGGAGGCTGGGCGCAGGCCCGAGAGCGGCTGGCAGGTCTTCGATCCCGGCGTGCGCCACGACGCGCGCATCCGCGTGCAAGCCCCGCTGCGCGTGCACGTCGAGATCGACGGTGAGCTCGCGGTCGCGCCCCGCATCGTGGACTGGGACGAGGCGCTCGGCGGGCACGTGCTCGACCTCGCGCCGCTCGGGCTCGCCGGCTCCGAGCGCCTGCGGGTGCGCGTCGCGCTCGCGCAGGATCCCGACGAAGCCGGGATCTGGGTCGAGCTGCCCTGAGCCGTTCCGCCGCGCTCGGCGCGCGGTTTAGGACCGAATAGGTCCGATTCCTTTTGCGCCGGTCGCGAACGGGATTATACAGCGCCCATGAACGACCCTGTCGTCTTCGAGCGTGATCTCCTCGCCGTGCAAATCCCCGACGGCACCGCGCTGACGGTGCCTGGCGGCACGCGCGGCTACGTCATGCAGGTGCTCGGCGGCAACTACACGCTGCGCCTGGAGACCGGCCACCTCGTGCGCGTCGCCGGCAAGGACGCCCCGCTGATCGGGCAGGCGATCCCGCCCGAGGTCGCCGAGCCCAGCGCCGGCGGGGACGTCGAGTCGCAGGTCTGGACGCAGCTCAAGACTTGCTACGACCCCGAGATCCCGGTCAACATCGTCGACCTCGGGCTCATCTACGGGCTCGACGTGGAAGACGGCGCCGACGGCAAGGTGGTCAAGGTCACGATGACGCTCACCGCTCCCGGTTGTGGCATGGGCCAGGTGCTCAAGGACGATGTCGAGTCCAAGGTGCGCGCGATCCCCGGGGTCGTCGACGCCTCGGTCGAGCTCACCTTCGAGCCGCCCTGGGGCCCCGACCGCATGACGGAGGAGGCGCAGCTCGAGCTGGGCTTCTACTGATGTGGCGCCTCGCTGCGCTCGCCCCGCTCTGGGTCGCGCTCGGCGCCTGCGCCTCGGCTCCGCCGCCCCCCGACCCCGCCCACGACGATGAGCACGGCGGCTCGGAGGTGAGCTACTACACGCTCGGCCTGCCGCCGGCCCCATCGCCGATCTTCCAACCCGAGCCCGAGCCCCCGATCACCCTCGCCGCCGTCGGCGACATCATGCTCGGCTCGACCTACCCCTACCCCGACGGGCGCGACCTGCCGCCGCCCGACGACCGCCCCGCCGGCCTGATGAGCCCCTTCGCCGAGCTCCTCCAGCGCGCCGATCTCGCCTTCGGCAACCTCGAGGGCGTGACCGTCGCGCACGACCACCCGCTCGCCCGCCCCAAGTGCGACGGCCTCAAGAAGGGCTGCTTCGCCTTCCGCATGCCGCCTGCCTTCGCGCCGCAGCTCGCCGCCGCAGGCTTCGATCTCATCTCGATGGCGAACAACCACGTGCTCGACTTCGGCGAGGCCGGCCGGGAGGCGACCCGCGCGCTGCTCGACGAGCTCGGCCTCGCCTACTCCGGCAAGCGCGGCGACATCGCGCGCCGCGAGGTGCGCGGCCGCAAGGTCTCGATGATCGCTCTCTCCAACTACGATCACTCCTACCTCTTGAACGACCTCGCCGACGCGACCGCGATCATCGCCGCCGAGGCCGCCGCCTGCGACATCCTCGTCGTCTCCTTCCACGGCGGCGCCGAGGGCCCCGACCGCATGCGCATCCCGCACGGCCCCGAGACCTTCCTCGGGCGCAACCGCGGCGACCTGCGCACGTTCGCGCGCGCCGCCGTCGACGCCGGCGCCGACCTCGTGCTCGGCCACGGACCGCACGTGCCGCGCGCCATCGAGCTCTACCAGGGCCGCCTCATCGCCTACTCGCTCGGCAACTTCGCCACCTACAAGCGCTTCAACCTCACCGGCCCCAACGGCCTCGCCTTCGTGCTCGAGGTCGCGCTCGCGCCCGACGGCGCCTTCGTCTCCGGCCGCGCGCACCCCCTCGTGCAGCGCGGCCTCGGCGGCCCCGAGCCCGACCCCGACGCCCAGGTCCTGCCGCTCCTGCGCGACCTCAGCCGCAAGGACTTCCCCGAGACCGGCGCCGTCATCGCCCCCGACGGCGAGATCCTGCCACCCGGCGAGAACTCGCCACCCATGCCCGCGCCGCCGGCGCCAGCCGTGATCCCGGCCGTTTTCCCCGCCGTGATCCCCGACGCCCCCCCGGGCGCGCGCCACCTCGACGGCCTGCACCCGCACCTCGCCCACCTCGCGCGCCAGCTCCATCGCGAAGCGGTCGCGGCCGGCGTGCCCTTCCGCGTCATCTTCGGCTACACGCCCTACACGCGCCGCGCCCGCCCCGGCCCCGGCGGCATGGCGACCTGGCACCAGTTCGGCCTCGCCTTCGACGTGCTCATCGCCGACCGCAAGGACATCGGCGACGGCAAGCGCCACTTCGCCGAGGACGCGGCCGCCTGGCGCACCCTCGGCGCGATCGCCGAGCGCCTCGGCCTCGTCTGGGGCGGGAGCTGGCGCTCGAGCTACGACCCCTTCCACTTCGAGTGGCACCCCGGCGACGACAGCGTGATCAACCGCGAGGACCTGCGCCGCCTGCTCGCCCTGGCCGGCCCCGACGGCAAGGACTACCGCGCCACCTGGTCGATCTACCCGGCCCCGTCTCGCGACTGATCCCCCTGGGGCACGCGCGCCGCGCCTCGCGGTCACGCGCAACTGGTCGCACCGATCGGCACCTCCCCGGCGACGAGGAGATCGGTCGCACCGACCAGAACCACCCCGCCTTCGGGGGCCGGCAGATCTTCGGCATGAAGATCCCGCCCAAGATCCTCGATCGCCCGGCTCGCGTCGGCAAGGACCCGACCCAGGCCCTCGACCTCCCGGTCGAATAGCCTCACCATGAGCGCGAGCCCGGCACCCAGCGCCGGGTCGGACGCAGGATCTCGCGGCTCGATCGCGACACCCCGGAGACCTCGCCATGAGTCATTCGACCCCGGACCTTCCGCGCGAAGCGCGTCCCCCCGGAGACGCCGCCTTGTCGCCCGCATCTCTCTACGGACACCTGCAGGACCTCGAGCGCCGCGTCGCCAGGGGCAGGCGCGTCGGCTACGTGCACCTGGGCGTCACCGCGCTCGTCCTCGGCGCGCTGCTCATCACGCTGGCGAGGGGGCCGGCCGAGATCCTCGCCGACGGGCCCGACGGTCGCGCGCGGATCCGGGCTTCGGCCGAAGGCAGCTCCGCACTCATCGAGTTCCTCGACGAGCGCGGTCGGGTCGTGACGACCATCGGCCAGCTGGGTGGCACGGGCCTGCTCGAGCTCGAGCGCAGCGAGAACCCGCCCTCGGCCCCGCCCGACGTGCAGCTCAGCGCGTCGCGCACCGGGCTCTCGCTGAACCGCTCCAAGGGCGAGATCACGCTCGAGATCGACGCCACCGGTCGGCCCCGGATCGGGATGCTCGGCGGCGATGGCGAGCCCTTGTGGAACATGTTCGAGCGCTCGGCCGGAGGACTACACGAGTATCGTCGCGCGAGCGCGGCGATCGATCCCTGAGCCCGGTCACCTGGCTCAGCCTCGACCCGCGCCCTCCAACTGGAAGCCGTAGCCCGCGCGCGCCGACCCGAAGTAGCTCGGCTTGAGGCCGCCGCGGGTGCGCTTCCACTCGATCGTGCGGAAGCCCTTGTCGTCGGTCTCGTCGCGCGCCGGCTCGCCCCAGCGCGAGACGAAGTGCGTCGCCTCGATCGGGGCCGCCACGAAGCCGCTGACGAGGCGCAGCTTCTCCTTCTTGTCGTCGAGCTCGAAGCCGCCGACGAGCGCGCCGCTCTGGTGTTTGAAGACCCGCTCGAGCGGGTGCACGCTGATCCCGAGCTCGCTCAGGCGCGCCTTGGTCTCCGGCGTGGCGAGGTGGCGATCGAGCTCGGCGACCGTCATGCCGATCTTGACCCCCGCGAACGGCCCGCTCAACGCCGCGCCATCATCGCCGAAGAGCGCCTCCAACGCCTCGACCGCGCTGGCCGTGCGCCCGCTGCCGCCGGCGGCGATCGCCTGGACCCAGCTCAGGGCCGACGCGGGGTCGACGCGCTTGGTGATCGACTCGTTGTCGTTGATGAAGCCCGGGCAGTCGGCGAGCACCGCGTCGAGCTCCTTGTCGCCGAGCGCCTCGCCGGTACGCAGGTCGAACGCGGTCACGGTCGCGTCGACGAGGGTCGGGGTGACCGAGAAGGAGCCGCCGCCGCCGCCGATGATGTCGTAGACGCACGGCTCGATCTGGCGACGCCCGCGATCCTTCATGATCGCGACCACGTCGACCTCGCCGACCGTCGCCTCGGCGTCGAGCGCGAGCGCGCCGTCGTCGGGATCGACGACCGCCACCGCGCGCACGGCGTCGGGGGTGTCGGCCGGCACCTTTTCGCCACCTGCGACCGCCGCGAGGTGGTTCGCGACAAGGCGCCGCACGCCGCTGATGGTGACGCGCAGGCGCTCCTCGGCGCCACTCGTCCCGATGCGGACCGGCAGCTCGACGGCATGCTCGTAGCCCTCGAACGCCGCGGCGGTGAGCCCGACGACCAGCGCGCGCACCGGCAGGTCGAGCCGCGCTCGACCCTGCGCGTCGAGGGTGGTGGCGATTCCGGCGATCTCGACGGCGAGGCCGGGCTTGCCGAGCAGATCGAGCGGGATCGGGGTCTTGCCGTCGGTACGCTGGTACAGGTCCGCGGCGAGCGCGCCGTCGAGCTTGATGCCGATCTCGCCGTGGTCGGCGACCGCGACGACGCGCACCCAGTCGGCGTCGCGATCGCTCGGCAAGGTCTTGGCGACCTCGGCCGAGAACGGCAGGTCGATGCGCGTGAACGCCCAGGTGTCGTCGAAGAGCGCGGGGCAGCTCGAGTCGAGGGCGACGTCGCGCCCGTGGAGCTGGTCGATCGGCACGGTGATCGTCACCTGCCCGGACTCGTCGGCGGTCGCCTCCTGGCCACGCACGTTGATGACGCAGCCGGGTGAGGTCCGCGCGGCGAGCACGAGACCGCGTCCGTCGTAGCTGACGATCTCGGCGGTCACCGTCGGATCGGCGCCACCGGAACAGGCGGCGAGCGCCAGCGCGCTCACCGAAAGCATGTGGGGTAGGGTTCGCATGGCGGGCTCCTTCGCATCGAGACCACCGGATGTCTAGCGTCCGGTCGGTCACGAGATCCGCCGGAGGCGCAGAGTAAACCCACGGCGTTCATCACCGTCGTTCACACCAGCCGCCGCGGGCTCCGTCGACGCGAGGCGATCAGCCCTTCTCCACGAGCTGCTTGAGGCTCGCCAGCCCCTCCTCGAACTGCTTGCCGAGGGTCTTGCTCAGGATCGGTCCGAAGAGGCGCCCCATCGGGTAGGGCAGGCCGCCGGTGTTGGACCAGGTGACGCGCGTGCCGTTCTCACCTTCGGGCTCGAAGCGCCACGTGTCGTCGGCCGAGGACTTCCACGGCCGGATGAAGCGCAGGTCGAACTCGACCGCCTCGCCCGGCACGGTCTTCTTCAGCGTGAGGGAGCCCGCCCCGATCTTCTTGCCGTCCCAGGCGTAGGCGTGGCCGGTCACGCCCGGCTCACCCGTGACGGTCTGGCGCGACTCGGGCTCCGACTTCTGCCACGGGTTCCACTCGCGGTAGCGGTTGAGGTCGGCGATCGCGTTGAAGACCACGCGCGGCGGGCGCGCGATGGTGGTCGAGCGCGTGATGGCGTAGCGCGCGGGCAAGAGCGCGGCGGTCAGCAGCACGGCGGCGACGAGGCCGAGGACGATCCACAGGACGATCATGAGGCGCCTCCATATGTCGGTGGACATAACGTCCCCCCGCCGACGCGACGCCGTCAACCGGCACGGACACCAAAAGATCGCATTTCTAGCGATCTGCGTGAGGCCACCGTAGATCGAAGCCCATGGCCCGCGTGCTCCTCGCCATCGCGCTCTGCGCCCTGACGATCGATCCCGCCGCCGCGCGCCCGCGCCGCACGGTGACGATCGCCGCGGTCGGCCACATCGTCATCGGCACCGACTTCCCGGCCGAGCGCCCCTTCCTGCCGCCCGGCGCCGGCGAGGGGCTCGTCGATCACGTCGCGCCGCTCCTGAGCTACGCCGATCTCAGCCTCGGCAACCTCGCCGCGCCGCTGTCGGACCGCGGCAAGGTCAAGCCCGGCGTCGACGGCGAGCGCCGCTTCGCCTTCCGCACCCCGCCGCGCTACGCGCCGGTGCTCGCCCGCCTCGGGCTCGACGTCGTGCTCGCCGCCAACAACCACATCCTCGACTTCGGCCCCGACGCCTATGACGACACGATCGCGCTCCTCACCCGCATGAAGATCGGCCAGGTCGGACTCATCGACCAGGTCTTCATCAAGAAGGTGCGCGGCATCAAGGTCGCCGTCGTCGGCTTCACCCAGCCCTACCGCCCCGAGTTCCAGTCCCACCACGAGATCGAGCTCGCCGGCGAGCTCATCGCGCGCCTCGCCAGCGAGAACGACGTCGTCGTCGCGCTCGTGCACGGCGGCGGCGAGGGCAAGGACGCGATGCACGTCAAGCGCGGCAAGGAGTTCGCCGGCAGCGAGTACCGCGGCCGCATCGTCGAGCTCGCGCGCCACCTCGTCGACCAGGGCGCCGATCTCATCGTCGGCTTCGGCGCCCACCACCCGCGCGCGCTCGAGCTCTACCAGGGCCGCATCATCGCCTATTCACTCGGCAATTTCCTGACCTACGGCCCCTTCGACCTGCGCTCGCCCAACTACCTGAGCGCCGTGCTGCAGGTCACGCTCGACCAGCGCGGCCGCCTCACCGACGCGCAGATCGTGCCGCTCAAGCTGCGCTTCCCCGGCGCCCCGAGCTTCGACGCCAAGGGCCGCACCATCGCCTTCATGCGCCGCCTCTCCAAGACCGACTTCCCGGAGAGCCCGCTCGAGCTCCGGCCCGACGGCACCCTCGCGCCGCGCCCCGAGGACCCCGCGCTCGTCAACCGCTGACCTGGCGGGCGCTGATCGGGCGGGCTGACGTTCCCATTCGTCATCGAACACTTCACGCTTGACATGTGACCTTTTTGTCACATATCAAGAGCCCATGGACGAGGTCTTCAGAGCCCTGGCCGACCCGGTGCGCCGCCTGCTGCTCGACCGCCTGCGCCACCGCGACGGCCAGACCCTGGGCGAGCTGTGCGAGGGCATCGAGCTCAGTCGCTTCGGCGTGATGAAACACCTCAAGGTCCTCGAGGAGGCGCAGCTCCTGACCACCCGCAAGGTCGGCCGCGAGAAGCACCACTACCTCAACCGCGTGCCCATCCGGCGCATCCACGACCGTTGGGTGAGCCGCTACACCGCGCCGTTTGCCGCGGCGCTCATCGAGCTACAACACCAACTGGAGGGTCCCATGGCCGACGACAAGACGCACATCTATCAGGTCTTCATCCGCACCACGCCCGAGCGCCTCTGGCAGGCGCTCACCGATCCCGAGTGGACGCGCCGCTACTTCTTCAGCACCACCGTCGCCTCGACATTCGAGCGCGGTGCCCCGCTGCGCTACACGCTCCCCGACGGCAACCTCGCCGCGCAGGGCGAGATCCTCGAGGCCGAGCCGCCGCGCCGCCTCGTCACCACCTGGAGCTTCGCCTGGTCGCCCGAGCTCGCGGCGGAGCGCTCGCGCCTCTGCTGGGAGATCGAGCCGCGTGGCCCGCTGTGCAAGCTGACGCTGACCCACGACCTGCGCGAGGCCCCGGTCACCGCCAAGGTCGTCGCCGACGCCATGCCCGACCAGCCCGGCCAGTCGCCGGATGACGGCTGGATGATCGTGCTCAGCGGCCTCAAGACCGCGCTCGAGACCGGCGAGCAGCTCTGGCCCGGGCGCGAAGCCGCCTCGCGCTGACGCGACCTCGTCTCAAGGCGGGAAGCGCCAGCCGAAGCCGAGGCTCAAGAGCACCGGGCTCGCCGCGATCGCCATGAGCCTGAGATCGAAGCGCTCGGTGACGCGCACCGTCACGTCGCCGTAGGCGCCGATGCTCGCGCCCGCGGCGCCGAGGCCTTCGTCGTCGTAGCCCAGGGTCGCGAAGGTGCCGAGCCCGGCCGTTCCCGACCAGCGATCGATCACGAACCCGCAGGCGAGATGAAAGCCGCGCGGGTCGGCGGGGGTCGGCAGCGTCCTGACGCCGACCTCGCCCCAGAGCCGCGCCGTACCCAGAACCAGCGCAAATCCCGGCAGATCGCTCACCACCCCGACCTCGCCCTCGGCCCAACCCAGCGCGGCGACGGGGCTCACGCGCAGCGCGGCGCCGAAGTCCTCGCGACCTCGCCCGAGCTCGAACTGCAGGTCGATCCGCAAGGTCAAGGCGGCGTAGCTCGGCGGGCGCTCCTCTTGATCGACCAGCGTCGCCAGCCCGAGCGTCGCGACGAGCGACCACGCCTCCGGCTCGCGATAGGCCGCGCGCAACGCCCCGCCGAAGTAGGCCCTGGCCGACGTGAGGCAATCGACCGTCGGCGCGCACTTGACCTCCTGGGGCTGCTCTGGCTCCGCGACCACGATGAGCTCGAGCCCCCAGGGACCGTCGGCGCCGCCTTCGAGCTCGCCCGGCGTCTCCGGCTCGGGTGCGCCCAGCGCGAGCGCCGCGGCGAGCACCAGCGCTGCGCTCATTCCCACCAGCGCGCGAGATCGATCGCCAGCGCCTCGAAGGGCGGGATCTTCGCCGCGCCCGCCTCCGGGTGGCCCTCGCCCCAGGTCCCGAGCAAGGTCCAGTGCGCGCCGTCGAGGCGGTAGACGTCGAGGTAGCACGCGATCGGATCGACGAGCCAGGACGAGCTCGCCGCCGATGATCTCGGCGACCATGTTCTCGGGCGTGTGCTCGAGATCGGCGTAGGTCGCGCGGGGCTGGCTCCTGGCGAGCGTCATGGCGTCTTCTACCACGGCGCCGGCGCGCGCCTCAAACCTCGCGCCGCAACTTGACGATCGCCCGCGCCGGGATCAGACCGGTCACGTGCGCCGCTTCGACAAAAAGTTCGGGCCCGATCTGCTCGCGACCGTGCCGAGCGCGCCCGGCGTCTACCGCTTCTTCGACGCCGCCGGCGACGTCGTCTACGTCGGCAAGGCCAAGGACCTCCGGCGCCGCCTCGGCCAATACCGCGCCGCCGGCCCCGGCAAACGCGGCAAGAAGCCGCGCGTCATCGTCAAGGACGCGGTCGCGCTCGACTGGGACGTGCACGAGAGCGAGCTCGACGCCTGCCTCGCCGAGGTGCGCCTCATCCAGACCCTGCGCCCGCGCCACAACGTCGCCGGCGCCTTCGCCTTCCTCTATCCCTTGATCGGCCTGCGCGCGGTCGGCGACACCGTGCGCTTCTGCTACACGAGCTCGCCCGCGCTCTTCCCCGAGTACGCACTGCACGGCACCTACCGCAGCCGCGAGCTCACCGGCGAGGCCTTCTTCGGGTTGATGCGCCTCCTGCGCCTCGTCGGCCACCCCGAGCCGCGCGCCCGCCTCGACGGCGAGGACCGCCGCGACCCGCACGCCTACGTCTTCGGCTACCGCCGCCTGCCGGCCCCCTATGCCGCCGCCTGGACCGCCTTCTTTCGCGGCGAGCACGACCAGGTCCTCGGCGAGCTCGCCTGCCGCCTCCTCGACAAGCCCTCGGCTCGCAAGCGCGCCGCCGAGATCCAGGCCGATCTGCGCGCGATCTCGACCTTCTTCGACAACGAGGCCGCCCCCCTGCGCGCGGCGGCGCTGGCGCACTCGGTCCACGCCTGGCCGATCCCGCAGGCCGAGCGCGACCCGCTCTTCATCCGCGCGCGCGCGTCCGCACCTTGAGGCTCACCCCGAGAAGACATGGAAGCGCGCCGTCTGACCGGTGGTCAGCTCGGCCTCGACCTCGAAGACGCCGGCGTTGAGCGTGGTGGAGGCCTGAACCCCAGCGCCGACGTTCACGAAGACGTCGATCTGGTCACCGAGCTCGAAGTCGAAGCCGAGGATCAGCTGCGGCGTGGCCGCCGCGCCGTCGGACATCCAATCGTCGTTGAGCCCCTTCGTGCCGCTGGCGCCGCCCTTGCCGACGACCGTCTTGGCGGCGTTCTTGACCGCCGCCCACAGCGTCTTCAAGAAGCTGCCCAGCTCGGTAAGCACAGCCTTGGGGTCGCCGAGCTTCTTGAGCACCGCGACGGCCTTCTTGCCGAACTCGGCGGCGTTCGCCTTGATGCCCTCGCGCGCCTCCTCATCGAACTCGGCATCGTAGCTCAAGGTCCCGCCGATCCCCAGCTCCTTGAACTTGCCGTCCTCGATCACGGCCGAGATCTCGGCCTCGCCGCTACCGGCGGACACGCTCAGACTGTAGGTCTGCTTGGTCTTGTCGGCGAAGTCGTAGGTCTCGCCCTCGCCGTCGCTCGTCACGCTGACCCGCTTGTACTTCACGCCGACGTCGAAGCCCGCGAAGCCGACCTCGGCCCCGATCTCCCAGCCGCCGTAGTCCTCGAACGTCACGTTGGGATCGTTGGTGTAGTCGGCGATCCGGTCCATCGGTTCCTTGGTCTTGGCGCGCGACTCCGCGTTGGCGATCCCGAACGCGTCGCCGCGGGCCTGCACGTCCTCGGGTGCCGTCTCCGCCGCGCCGTCGCCGAGCTCGCGGGTCTTTTCGTAGACCTCGTCCGAGGACAGGATGGCGCCGCCCTGCCTCAGCGCGTCCCAGAGGCTGCCCACGCGCACGAACGCCCCGACGACCCCGCCCCACAGATCGTCCTGGGCCGACCGGGCCATGATCGCGGCCTTCATCACTCGCAGCTTGTACGCCGAGCGCGAGATGCCCTTGGCGCGCAGCTCGACCGCGTCGCTCTTGAGCTCGCCGAATGTCTTGGACAAGGCCTTGGAGTTGTTGGCGAAGGCTTCCATCAGGCGCCCTTCGGCGCCCGAGTCGAAGATCTCCCGCTTGGCGGCGTAGTTCGAACGCTCCTTCTCGCCGGCGGCCATCACCTCCGCCGGGTTGTACTTGCCCTTGGCCTCGACCGAGCTCCCAGCGACGTAGGCGGCCTTGATGCAGAAGAGCACGAGGTCGATGCTCATGCCGAGCGACCAGTCGTTCTTCAGGTAGCCCCACTTGTCGCCCTTCTTGGTCTTGACGCCGCCCTCGGTCTCGGCGCTGCCTTCGATCTTGATGAAGGGCGCGCCCGGGATCTTGGTGCTGACCGAGAGCTTGCCCCGCACGAAGCTCGTCAGCTCGGCGCCTTCGAGCCCGGGCGGGACCTTCACCTCCATGCGCTGCGGGTCGTACTTGTCGAGCGAGGCGCGCTGCGCCTTCGCGCGCGCCGCGACCTGGTCGTGCAGCGTCTTCGCCTCGGCCAGGCGCTCTTCGCTCTCGGCGAGGCCCTTCTCGGTCCTGACGAGCCCGCCCTCGACCTTCGCCACGCCGCTGGCGAACTCCAGCCGGCGCTGGGGATCGACGAACTCGAGGTGGTTCTTGGCGGTCTCGATGCTCGCCGCCGACTCGGCGTAGTGGGCGGTCGCCTTGTCGTATTGCTTGTTCGCCCCGCTGACGTAGCTCTCGGCCTTCTGCTGATGCATCTCGGCCTGGGCCTGGTACTTCTGCACGTTGCCCCAGGCCTTGTCGGCGTCTTCCTTGATGCCGTCCTTGGCGGCGGCGCGGTTCTCGCCGCTGGCGTCCTCGGACCGATCGAGTGCCTTGTCGCTCGACGCGAGGCTCTTCTGCGCCGCGGCGGTCTGCGCAACGCCGTTGAAGGTCGCCAGATCGCCCTGCGCTTTCTCGTGCTGGGCGTTCTTCTCGTGCCAGGCGGCCGAGATGTAGTGGTCGACCATCTGGTAGTAGACCTCGGAGGCCTGCCCGGCGCCGATCTCCCGGCGCCCTGCGGCCTTGGCCTCCTCGACGGTCTTGAACTCGCCGGCGGCGACGCGCTCCGTCATCGCGTCGATCTGCTTCTTGAGGCCCGCCTGGTTGCCGGCCTTGTACGAGTAGGACTGCATGGCGAGGACCATGTAGCCCCCAGACTCGTCGGCGGCCTTGTCAGCCTCTTCGCGCGTCCGGGCCATGCCCTTTTCGCCCTTGACCGCGAAGCCGTACTGCGAGGCCTCGCCGCCGCGCTCCTCCAGCGCCCCGTACTGCTCGAGGATCATGCGGTAGCGCTGGGTCGTCTGCAGGAACGAGGCCCAAATCGGCTTGGCCGCCCCGCTGCCCGACTCGGCGAGCACCGACCACGAGCCGACGAAGGTGCGGATATCGTCGAGGCTCTGGTCCATGCGCATCAACGCGTCCAGGCCGACGATCTCGGGGCTCAGCGCGTCGAGCCGGGTCTGCGCCTCGCCGACGGAAGCCAGCGCGACCGTGGTGAGCCCCTCGCGATCGGCGGGGTTGTCCCCGGTGTCGCGGATCGTCGCGTAGAGCCCCTTCCACGCGCCCGCCAGCGCGACGAGCCGCTCGACCTCGGCGCGCTCGGCGGCGTCGATCCCGGCCTCACCCGCCGCAAACGCCGACATCTCGCCCGAGACGCGGTCGAGCTCACCGATCGCCTGTACGAAGAAGCCTTGCGCGTTGCCCTTGCTGCCGACCGCGCTGTTGTAGCTCACGTCGGTCATGAACGCGACCGGGTCTGTCGCCTTGACCAGCGCTGGCCGCCAGCTCTCGAGCCGCGCCGTGAGCGGGCTCGGCGCCGCTTGCTCGGCGGCCTCGGGCGTCTCCTGCGCCCCGGCGGCCGGCTCGCTCGTGGTCGTCGGCGCCGCGCCGGCCTCCAGGCGTTGCACCGGCGCCTCGCCGCGCTTCTTCTCGCGAGGCGCGAGCGCGCTCTCCTGCACC
Source organism: Deltaproteobacteria bacterium (assembly GCA_011526585.1). Taxonomy (GTDB): domain Bacteria; phylum Myxococcota_A; class UBA9042; order PHBI01; family PHBI01; genus WYBB01. Next base: position 27,681 of record WYBB01000228.1, on the reverse strand, counting down.
GCGAAGCTCTGCCCGCGCAGCGACGCCTTGAGCGCGCCGGACGCGGCCGTGCCGACCCCGCTGCCCGGGGATCCCCCGCCCGCCGGTGTGGACTCTCCCTGCGGCGCGCGCTGGACGACGCCCGCGCTCGGGTTCTGGGTAGCTGCGACCATGGCGTTCCTCGGCGCTCGGGGGTTTGACGGGGTGGTCAAGCTCGAGGCTACGCCCTCCGGCGCAGCCATCGACACCCATGTCAGACACCGCATAGAGGGTCAGAGACCCCACGCGGCGCGCGCCCAGGTCCCCTGCGCCGCTTCGGCCTGGCCGAGGACCGCGAGGTCGAAGACCTGCACGGCGCCATCCCAGCCACCGCTGTAGAGCTGCCTCGAGTCGGGAGTGAACGCGAGCTGCGCGACGCGGTGGTCGTGCGTGTGCACAGCGGCGAGGAGCTCGCGGTCCCGCCAGACGAGCACGCGCCCGGAGCGTGCGCCGGCGGCGATCCACCGCCCGTCCGCGCTGACCTGTACGTCGGTGAGCCGCATCGGGATCTGGTCGACGCGGGCGTCGAGCCAGCCGACGACCGCGCACGAGCCCACGTCGATGAGCGCAACCTCGTCCTCCAATGCCGCGACGAAGATCGCACCGTCCGCGGAGAGCGAGAGCGCGTGCGTGCCCGGCCACGCGCAGCGCGCGAGCTCGACGGGGCCCGCCGCGAGCTCGAGCAAGACCAGCTCCGACTTCCGCGTCAGGAGCGCGGCGCGCTCGCCATGAATCGCCACATCGACGAAGCCGTCCCCCGCCCGTCGCTCGATGAGCTCCGGGGCGGACGGCGCGACGACCCAGAGCTCCGGCATGTAGGGCAGGGCGAGCAGCGTGCCGCTGGCGGTGTAGGCGAGGCGGCGCACGATCGTGGCCGGAGGCCCGGCGAGGCGGCCCGCGTGCTCGTCCCAGCGCTCGATCGCGCTGGCATCGATGCCCGACCAGACGAGCTCCGCCCGGCGTGGGTGGAGCGCGATCGACTTCAGCAGGGTGGGGTTGTCGATCCGCGCCAGCGCGACGCCCGCCGGTCGATCGAAGAGGTCTACCGCGCGCTCGTGGACCACCGCGAGGCGCCGCTCGTCTACGGCGAGCGCCGCGAGGCCGTTCAACCCGGCGAGCGCCCCGATCCTCGACGCGATCTCCCAGGTCGCGCGCCGCCCGGCGACGGTGACCAGGGATGTATCACCGGACGACGCCGTCGCGCCGCGATCGGCCTCGGGCAGGACGGCGCGAAGCTGCAGGCTCTCGCGCTCGACCAAGGCCGGCCCGCCGCGATCGAAGCCCACGATCAGGATCGCCCCGGACGGCGAGGGCTCGATCGCGGTCACCGGCACCTCCTCGCGCAAGATGGTGCGCACACGCGTGCGACCATCGAGGCCGACCCGGACGAGCGCGCCGCGCAGCGTGCCCACGACGACCTCGTCGCGCACCAGCGCCATGCTCATGACGTCCATGACCTCGGCGCCGAGCGCGGTCGCCGTCCGCGACGCCACGCCGTGCGCGATCGGCGCGTTCGCGTGCATCGGCGGCGCGCTCGCATCGTATGCGCCGTGGATCAGCGTATCGTCGTTCGCCAGCACCGCCCAGCGCCGATCGCGCGTCAGGGCGGCGGCCTGCATCCAGGGCCCGAAGATCGCCCACGCCGTCGTCTCGCCATCGAGCAGCGCCAGGCAGCGCCGCCCGAAGAGGTAGGCGAGCTCGGCGCCCGCGCCCTGGTGGAGCGTCATGCCGCAGTCCTGCAGCGGCGAGCGCCAGCGCTCGGCGCCGCTGGCGGTGTCGAGGTAGACCACGCTGCGCGTGAGATCGAAGAGCGCGACGCGCGCGCCGCCTGCGGTGAAGACCGCGCCGTCCACCCGCGCCGCATGCCGCCAGAGCTCCCGGGCCCGCTGGTAGAGCACGACCTCGTCACCACGCCGGCAGAGCCAGCGCTCGCCGTCGGGGTGAAGCGCGCGTGAGAGGCACGCGCCGACCGGGAGCGGTGTCTCCTCGAGGAGACGCACCGCGTTGGCGCCGGCCGCGAGCGCGATCACCCCGCGCGCCACCGGCGTAGGCGCGAGATCGAGCGCGCGCGCCGCCGTCGCGGCCGCCTCCGGCAGCCGCCGCTTCAGCAGGAGGTCCTCGGCTTCGCGCGCCAGCACCGAGGCCAGGCCGCGCCGCTCGCGCGCGAGGTCGTCGGCCAGCGCCTCGGCGCGCGCGCTGTCTTCGATGACCTCGACCGGTCCGCGCGGCGCCAGCGCGAACGCGACCGCGGTCGCGACGAGGCCGCCGGCCACCGCCAGCGGCATCCTACGCCGCCTGACGAAGCGCATGACGCGCTGCGTCAGGGCGTAGCGGTGCGCCGCCACCGGGCGGCCGTCGAGGTAGGCGTTGAGATCGTCGGCGAAGCCGCGCGCGTCGGGATAGCGGTCCTCCGGATCGGGCGCCATCGCGCGCGCGACGATCGCGACGAGCTCCGCCGGCGCGCGCGGCGCGAGCGCCTTGAGGTCCGGCGGCCGCGCCTCGCGCACGGCGCTCAGGACCTGCTCGACGTCGCCCTCGGCGAAGGCCGCGCGGCCAGCGACGAGCTCGAAGAGGATCGCGCCGAGGCTCCACACGTCGGCGCGCTGGTCGACGCGCTCACCGCGCGCCTGCTCGGGGCTCATGTAGCGCGGCGTGCCGAGCACGGCGCCCGCGCGCGTGAGGTCCGGCTCGAAGCTCTCGGCGGTGATCGCGGGGCGACCCGCGCCAGCGACGTTCGGCGGGAGGTCGCCTTCGCCGCGGCGCACCGCCAGGCCCCAGTCGATCACCTGGATCTCGCCGAAGTCGCCGACCATGACGTTGGCGGGCTTGAGATCGCGGTGCACGAAGCCCTCGTGGTGGGCCCACGCCACGGCCTCGGCCGCGCGCGCGAGGTTGCGCACGCGCTCGGGAGTGCGCCGCGACCCCGCGGCCTCGCGCCGGTCGTCGGCCAGCACGCGCTCGAGCGAGCGCCCACGCACGATGCGCAGCGCGAGCTGGAGGCCGCCGTCGTTGCGCTCGATCAGATCGTAGAGCGGCACGATGCCGGGGTGCTCGAGCGCGACCAGGATCGCCGCCTCGCGCCTGAGCCGCGCCAGGGCCTGGGGGTCCTCGGGGCCGACGATCTTGAGCGCCACGTCGCGCTCGAGGTGGCGATCGACGCCGCGCACCACGCGCCCGCCGCCGCCCGCACCGAGCGCGTCACGCTCTTCGAAGCGCAGGTCGCCGACCCGCTTCGAGGCGGCGTGCTGCGCCGCGTGGCCCATGTCGCCGGCTCCGGCATGCTCGCCCGAGACCGAGGGTGCGTCCCAATCGTCGCGGTCCCCGAGGCTCGGGCGCGGGCCGCTCAAGCCAGGTCCTCGATCCGATCGCCGGGCCCGAGGAAGAGCTCGACCAGGCCGCCGCCGGTCGAGCGCAGGAGATCGGCGCGCACGCGCCCGGCCCGGAGCTTCTTGCGGATCCGGCTCGTCGCCTGGTCCCAGCGGTAGCGGAGGATGTGCTCGTCGTCTTCGTCCTCCCAGAGCAGGCGCGCCAGCGAGAGCCACGAGACCGGCGTTTCGAGCTGCGCCACCTCGGTCAGGAGGCGCGCCATGAGCCCGTCGAAGACGACCGGCGCGCCGACCGACGGGCGCACGTGCACGGTGTCGTAGTGCAGGACCAGGGTGAGCGCGACGTCGAAGCCACCCTGGTCGAGGGTCGCATGCGAGGCCAGGGTGGAGAGCGGCACCTGCACGACGCGGGCCGCGTACCCGAGCAGGGTGAGCGTCTCGCCGGCGCGGTAGAGGCGGTCGGGCGTCGCGCCGACGCGCACCCTGAGGCCGTCCTCGCTCGACCAGACGATGGCGGGCGCGTCGGGCTCGAAGCGGGGCACGAGGCGCGGCAGTGGATCGGCGTAGAGCGAGACCACGCCATCGATCGAGAGCGGCCCGTGGATCTCGCCGTCGCCGTCGGCGAGCTCGAGCATGATCACCTCGTCAGGCAGGACGGCCGCGCGCACGGTGAGCGCGTAGAAGCCGGCGAGCACGACGCGCGCGCCGGGAACGAGACGGACGGCGCTCTCCGGGCGACCGTCGACGCTGAGGCGCCCGCGCAAGGCGAGGAGCTTGAGCTCGGCGCCGCGCAGCGAGACCATCGCGTGCGCCTCGGAGATCCGCGGGTCCTCGATGCGCAACGCGGCCCCCGCCATGCGCCCGACGAGCTCGCCCGGGGCCAGGGTGATCTCGGACCCGTCAGGCGTCGCGAAGCGCACGTGGGGGCGTGTGCTCACCGCAAGGATCGCCTGCGGGACGGTGGAGCGGGGGGCATACCCGGTGAGTACGCCACATGACCGACCGGTTCAACCTTCGGCCGCCCGCGTCACGCCGGCGATGTCACGCCGACGATGTCACGGCCGGGCGCTCGTGGTGTCCGGCGCCGGGCCGCCGGCCTCGGGGGGCGGCACGGGCTTGACCGGGCGCTCGCGAAAGTCGAGCGGCTCGAGCTCGGAGGGGCGCGGCAGCGGCGTGGTGCCCGGCGCGGTCTTGTAGAGCTGGCCCCACTCGAGCAGGTAGCGGGGCTTCTCGGCGGTGCCGTAGTTGACGATCTCGTAATAGTGCTCGGAGAGCGGGACGGGGTGGTGCACGTCCGGGCGCTGGCCGATGCGGATGGCGATCGGGATCGCCTTGGGCGCGGAGAAGACGAAGGCCGCCAGCTCGGTCAGGTCGTCGGTGCGCATGCGCATGCAGCCGCGCGAGAAGTAGCCGCGCTCGAAGCCCTTGGCCTGCCAGATGTGGAACGCGATCTTCGACTCGGCGTAGTACTTGTGCACGCTGCCATCCGGGCGGGTGTAGCTGCGCGACGCGCTGATGGGCAGGTAGGGTTTGTTCTTGAAGTACCAGGGGTTACTGAGCTCGCGATAGGCGTATCTCGTCTCGAGCAGGCCGTCCTCGGTCGTCGGCGTCAGCGAGGTGGTGACGCCGGCGACGCGCACGCCGCGGTCGATCCCGCCGCCACCCAGCGGGAAGACTCGGCGGAAGCCGAGCGCGGCGTCGTCGACGACCGCGACCCAGTCGGCGATGCTGACCTCGACGCGCAGGCTCATCTCGGAGAACGAGCGCTCGAGCACGACCTCGGGATGGCCCGCATCGGAGATCCCCTCGGCCTGCCCGATCGGCACGCGCACGCGCACGAGCCCGACGCGGCCGGCCTTGTGCTTCTTCGTGTCCCCATCGGTGAAGCGCGGGTGCCGGCCGAGCACGTCGACGATCCAGTGATCGATGCGCTGGTGCACGATCGAGGTCGAGAGGATCTCGGTGAGCGCGACGGCGTCCGGCGCGCGGATCACCGCGTCGACCATCAGCGCCTGGCCGGCGAGCAGCGCGGACTCGGGGAAGGTCTCGAGGTCGAGCCGCGCGAGGTCGTCGAGCGCGAGCCCCTTGAAGCGTGGATCGAGGAGGTCGGCGCCGAGCACGCTGTCGCTCTCGCGCGGCAGGCTCGTGCACTCGGGCAGATCGAGCGAAGGGCGCGACTCGGCGCGCACCGCCGCGACGTCCGCGGCGACCGGCGAGAGGCCCGCGAAGAGGATCGTCACGAGGGTGAGCGCGGGACGCGCCATGGAATGCCTCCTGCCCGGCGACCGTTCCGGTGCCGGGCTTTCGTTCGGGTTTTTCGGGGAGGCGCCAGGGATCCCTGGGGCCCCCGACAAGACAGAGTGTAGTCACGACTTCACGGCGAAGCCACGAAAGTGCCATGCAAAACCGGGACAGTGCCGCGGTGGTGGCGGTGACGAGCGCCCGCGAGCGCGCGTGGTGATCGGCGCGGGGTGGCTCTGTTGGCCGGCGAGCGAGGCTCGCGCGGGGCGGCGCGGCTGTAACTCGCGTGGCGCGAGCGAGGTGCGATCCCTGACGATCATGGCAGGGTCTTGCGCAGATCCGTGCGCAGATCGCGACGCATGCCGCGCGGATTTCGCACCGGATTCCAGGTTGTTGGCACCCGTCGCCGGCGTGGCGTCAGAATCCTGACGCTCGAGCGCTCAGGGGAGCGAGAGCGTCACATCCGTCTCGATGGTGAGCTCACCGTCGAGGAGCGATGCGCCGCGGTCGTCGCCGCGCAGGTGCAGATCGAGGAAGGCGCGCGCGTAGGCGTTGATGGCGGCGTGCGCGCGCTCGGGCGGGAGGAAGCCCGGGCCGCAGCCGTCGTCCTCGCCGATGGCGACCGGCAGCGCGCAGGCGTCGGAGAAGGTGAAGTGGCCGGCGGTGGCGAAGTCGAGGCGGCGGTTCTCGGGCGAGGCGCGGGTGAGCTGGGCCCAGGTCGGATCGCCGTCGGCCGCGTTGGTCGTGGTCTTGTCGAGGGCGCCGGTCATGAGCAGGGTCGGCACGGCGATCGCCTCGGCGCCGGCGGCGCCGAAGACGACGGTCGCGCCCGGGGTCATCGGGATGAGGGCGTCGACGCGCGGGTCGAGGAAGCCGGCGCGATAGAGGCTCTCGTGGGCGGCGAGTGAGGCGCAGCCGTCGAGCGGGATGCTGTCGACCTCGCAGTACGCGAGGAGCGCGTCGACGTCCCAGGCGGCGCCGCCGACGGCGAGCGTGGTGTAGCCGCCGAAGCTGTGGCCGGCGAGGGCGATGGCGTCGCCGACCAGGTCGGCGAGCGGGTGCGCGGCCGGCAGCGCGACGAGGTGATCGATGACGGCGCTGACGTCCTGGGGGCGCCACTGGAAGATGGCGACGTCGGGCGAGTCGGCGAAGGTATTGCCGGTGTGGTCGAGGGCGACGACGAGATAGCCGTGCGCGGCGAGGTGCTCGGTGAGAAAGAAGCTCTGCTCGGCAAAGGACGAGTTGCCGTGCGAGAAGACGACGACGGGCAGCGGGCCGAGCGCCGTGTCGGGCGGGGCGTCGCCGAGGAGCTCGGGGCGCGGCAGGAGGCCGAGGTAGCGCACCTCGGCGCCGGTCTCGGCGGCGGTCGGATACCAGGCGGCGACGCGCAGCGAGCGCTCGGCCGAGCCGTCGGCGGGCAGGTAGGCGATCGTCTCGACGCGATAGCCGACGCGGTGCACGGTGGGCGCGGCGGTGTCGCCGGCGTCGACCTCGGCGGAGTCGCCGTCGTCGCCGGGGGCGGTGTCTTCTACAGCGAGATCGGCCGCGGTCTCGGCGTCGATCTCGGCGGTGGTCTCGGCGATCCCATCGGCTGCGTCGGTCGTGTCGGTCGTGTCGGACGGGGTGGACGAAGACCCGTCGCCGCAGCCGAGCGTGGCGAGGAGGAGGCACGTGAGGCAGGTGCGCAAGGACATGACCTGGCCCTTACGCGATGGCGCCGCGCGACACAATCGGATCGTCGATCACTCGAACGAGGCGGCGCCGCGCGGCACGCCGGCGCGCTTGGCGGCCGGCCCTTCGAGGCGCTTGAGGAGCTCGCGCCGCGCATCGGGGGGGCCCGCGACGATGAGGCGATCGCCGGGCTCGAGCGAGGTGGCGGCGCTGGGCGCGAGCATGCGCTCGTGGCCGCGTTGGATGGAGACGATGGTGCAGCCGGTGTTCTCGCGAAAGCGGCAGGCCGCCAGCGAGACCGGCTCGAAGGTGGAGGGGATCGCGGTGCGGAAGAGCTCGAGGCCCTCGGCGACGTGCAGCGCGCTGCGCGCGTCGGTGAGGCCGAGCACGGTGCTGGCGCCGAGCGACACGTAGGACATGACGAGGTTGGCGCCGGCGCGGTGCAGGGTCGAGACATTGCGGTCGAGGTTCGAGCGCGCGACGATCTGGGCGTCGGGGCGGAGCTTGTGGCAGTACAGGGTGAGGTAGACGTTGGTCGCGTCGTCGTGGGTCGTGACGACGACGGTCGGGGTGTCGCGCAGGCCGGCGCGCTCGAGCACGTCGTAGTCGGCGGCGGAGCCGACGATGAGGCGCGACTTGTCGCACTTGGTGGCGCGCTCGGGGTTGAGGTCGACGATGCGATAGTCGAGGCCGCGGGCGGTGAGCTCGCGCGCGACGACGCGGCCGACGCGGCCGCCGCCGAGGATGAGGATCGGCGCGGTGTCGGGGGCCGTGCCGCCGGCCTTGCGGTCGAAGGCGGCGAGGTTCTCGGAGCCGCCGGCGAGCACGAGCACGGTGCCTTCGCGGATGACGGTGTCGTGGTGCGGCAGGGAGAAGGCGCCCTCCTCCCAGGTGCCGACGACGGCGGTGCCGGTGGAGGCGGCGATCCTGGCGTCGCCGAGGGTCTTGCCGACGAGGCAGGAGTGGGTCATCGGCGCCTCGGCGACGAGCAGCCCGTCGAGGGTGCCGACGACGTTGGCGCGAGTGTGGCCGCCGTAGGCGCGGCGAGCGAGCGAGATCCCGAGCAGGTCCGCGAGCTGCACGACGTGGTTGGCGCCGGCGAGCTGGAGCACGTCGACCGACTCCCGGGCGCGGGCGAGCGCGATGACCTGCACGCTCTCGGCGTGCTCGCGCACGGTGAAGACGATGTTGGTGTTGAGGTAGTCGTCGTGCGCGGCGACCACGGTGGAGGCCCGCTCGACGCGCGCGCGCTTCCACGAGCGGCCGTCGTCGGGCGAGCCGACCATGACCTTGATGCCTTCTTCGGCGAGCTCGAGCGCGCGCTTGAGCTCGGCGACCAGGACGACGTAGGGGCGCCCGAGCGTGCGCAGGCGCGTGACGATCGCGAGCACGACCGGGTCGTTGCCGGTCAGGATCACGTGACCCTGGGTCTCGGGCGGCAGCTCGCGCGGGGCGCGGGCGCGATCCTGGGCCTCGAGCCAGGGCTGGTAGAAGAAGTGGATGAACGTGAACGGGAAGACGACGAGCAGGAAGAGCACGCCGCTCAGGAGCACGACGATCGAGAAGGCGCGCCCGATGTCCGAGGTGAAGGTGATGTCGCCGAAGCCGAGCGTCGACATCACCGTGAGCGTCCAATAGAAGCCGGTGAGCCACGAGTGCTCCTGGCCCTCGGCCTCCATCAGCACGTGGAAGAGGATGCTGTAGACGGTGACCAGGAGCGCGAGCAGCCCGATATAACGCAGCAACAACCGGAAGTTGCGGCGCGCGGTCTTGTTCAGGATGAACGCGGCGATATGGGCGGGGACGAGCTTCATCGACGCCAGGCAGGCCGCTCGTCTATTATCCGCGCCTCCCTGAAGGCGCAAGTCGCGGACCCTATTCGCGCGCGCCGGGGTAACCGCGAGACGTGATGCCATGCCCTCGACGAGACTCATCCTCGGCTCTGCGCTCGTGACCCTCGGCGCGTGCGGCGAGCCCGAGACGGGCGCGTCCGCGGCGGACGAGGCGGTGCACGACGCGGCGCTCGACCAGCACGAGACGTCTGATCCCGACGATGACGCAGACGTCGCGGGCGACGGCGAGGCAGGGCACACCGAAACCGCCGCCGAGACGAGCGCGGGGTGCACGAGCGGCGCGCGCCGCTGCGACGGACAGACCGTGCTCGCGTGCGGCGACGACGGCCGCGAGGTGGTGGCGCTCGTCTGCGATGCCGCCGCGGGCGAACAATGCGCGGGCGGCCGCTGCTTGAGCGCGTGCGAGGTGCGCGGCCAGAAGCGCGGCTACCTGGCGTGCGACTTCTGGGCGGCCGATCTACCCAACGACGAGAGCGCGATCGACAACGTCTTCGCCTTCGCCTTCTCGAACGCCTCGCCGCGGCCGGCCACGGTCGCGATCACCTACCCGTGGGGCCCGGTCGAGACGGTCGTCGTCCCGGTGGGCGGCCTGGCCACGCACCCGCTGCCGGTGCCGCGCGCGCTCTCGCAGATCGCGCGCCCCGGCCTCGGCCGTCACGGCTTCCACATCGCGAGCGACCAGCCGATCGCCGCCTTCATGTTCAACCCGCTCGAGCGCTACGATCAGATCGGGGCGCCGGTCGCGACCAACGACGCCTCGCTGCTCATCCCGACGACGGCGCTCGGGCGGCGCTACCTCGCCGTGACGTTCAGCGACGCGGGCGAGCTCTCGCGGCCGCCGTTCGTGACCATCCTCGCGACCGAAGACGCGACCGAGGTCGTCGTCACCTCGCCCGAGGTGATCGTGCTCGAGCAGAGCCCGTTCATCATCCCGGCGGGCGTGCCGAGCACCTTCACGCTGCGCGCGCACGAGTCGCTCAACCTCGAGCCGCCGGGCACGGCCGGCGTGCGGACCGATCTGACCGGCACGCTGGTCGAGTCGCTCGGCGCGCCGATTGCGGTCTTCTCCGGCAACCGCTGCGCGCGGGTGCCCGACCGCGGGCGCTTCTGCGATCACGTCGAGACGCAGCTGCCGCCGCTGGAGACCTGGGGCGATTCCTTCGTCGTGGTCAAGTTCACCGACCGCGGCGGCGAGCCCGACTATTTCCGCGTGCTCGCCCAGGCCGACGGCACGACGCTCGTCTTCGACCCGCCGCGCGCCGGCGCGCCGACCCTGCAGGCCGGTCAGCACTGGCAGTTCTCGGCGCGCGAGGACTTCGTGCTCACCGCCTCGCAGCCGGTCCTGCTCGCGCAGTTCATGGCGAGCCAGAGCGAGACCACGCCGCCCGGGCCGTTCGGGGTAAGCGGGGATTGCCCGCCGGAGATCGGCGGGACCTGCCAGGGCGACCCGGCGCTGGTCCTCGCTGCGCCGGTCGCGCAGTGGCGCTCCGAGCACATCTTCCTCGTGCCCGACACCTACCGCCACCAGTTCATCGCGATCGCGCTCTCCGCGGGGACCACGCTGACGCTCGACGGCACGCCCCTCGACACGAGCGGCGCGCGCGTGATCGGCGACGGGACCTGGCGCTCGCTCACGCTGGCGACGCACGGCGGGCATCGCACGCTGCTCGCGGACGAGCCGGTCGGCGTGGTCGTCTACGGCTTCGATCACAACATCAGCTACGCCTACAACGGCGGGCTCGATTTCGTGCCGCTCAGACCGTGAGATCAGCAAGAAACACCTTGTATCCAAAGAGAATACGAATTCTTCGCGCTGGCTGACGGTGAATCGACCCGGCGCTTGTCTTCGCTCGGCGAGCGCTCTATCTCGCGCGCCTTCCCCGACACGTCGTCCCGATTTCGTCCGGTGCGACCAGGAGGCCATCCATGCGCGCCCTTTCCGTGCTCGCTCTCTGTCTATCGCCCGCGCTCGCGCTGGGCTGCACCGAAAACGCCATGCCCGACGAGGGCGTCGCCATCAACCGCGGCGCGCTCGGCGCCGCCCCCGACGCGAGCGGGCGCTACATCGTCAAGTTCAAGAACGACCACGCGCGGGGCGCGGCGGCTCTGCATGCCGCCGGCGGTGAGGTCGTGCTCGCGCTGCCCCGCCACGGCGCGGTGGCGGCGCACATTCCGGCCCAGGCGATCGCCGGGCTCTCGCGCAACCCCAACGTAGACTACATCGAGCCCGACGCGGTGCGCGCTCCGCTGGCCGAGACGCCCGACTACGGGATCGCGCTCACCCAGGCCGACCTGGTCAGCGAGGTCACCGGTCCGGTCACGGTGTGCATCATCGACTCGGGCTACTACGCGGGCCACGAGGATCTGAGCAGCGCCAACGTGACTTTCGCGCCCGACGGCGGCGCCGGGCCGGCCAACCAGGACGGCAGCGGCCACGGCACGCACGTCGCCGGGATCGTGCGCGCGCTCGGCGGCAACGAGATCGGCGTCGCCGGCGTCAACCCGGAGGGCAACCTCAAGCTGCACATCGTGCGGGTCTTCGGCGACGACGGGACGTGGGCCTATGCGTCGAGCCTGGTCAGCGCGCTCGACCGGTGCCGTGGCGCCGCGTCGGGGCCGCTCGTCGTCAGCATGAGCCTCGGCGGCTCGTTCAAGTCCAAGACCGAGGAGAATGCCTTCAAGTCGGCCAATGGCGCGGGCGTGCTCTCGATCGCCGCCGCGGGCAACGACGGCAGCACGCGCCTGTCCTACCCGGCGAGCTACGCGTCGGTCATGTCGGTCGCCGCGCTGGATGTGAACAAGGTCGTGGCCGACTTCTCGCAGAAGAACGCCCAGGTCGAGATCGCCGCGCCGGGCGTGGCCGTGTCGAGCACGGTGCCGTGGGTCACGGACGCGAGCGTGACGGTCGGCGACACGACCTTCGACGGGCACCCGGTCGAGTTCGCCGCGAGCTCGGCGGGTGCGAGCGGCGTTCTGGTCGATGGTGGCCTCTGCGACAGCGTCGGCGCGTGGGCGGGCGCGGTCGTGGTGTGTGAGCGCGGTGTGGTCAGCTTCAACGACAAGGTGCAGAACGCGCAGAGCGGCGGCGCGGTCGCGGCGCTGATCTTCAACAACGTCGCCGGTGAAGAGCTCTACGCCACGCTGGGCGAAGGCAGCACCTCGGCGATCCCTGCGCTCGGTCTCACGCAGGCCGACGGCCAGGCGTTGATCGGCCTGGCCGGCGCGAGCGCGACGGTCGTCAGCCTGACCACCAAGCCGGCCAGCGGGTACGAGGCGTGGGACGGGACCTCGATGGCAACCCCGTACGTGTCGGGGATCGCGGCGCTGATCTGGAACCACTTCCCGACCGCGAGCAACGAGGACGTGCGCGCCGCGCTCACCGCGACCGCCGAAGATCTGGCGCCTGCGGGGCGCGACACCGCGTCGGGCTACGGCCTCGTCCGGGCCGCCGCGGCGCTGGACCACCTCGGCGGCTCGACCCCCGTCTGCACGCCGACCCAGACGGTCGAGACCTCGTGCGACGACGGGCGCGACAACGACTGCGACGGCGCGACCGATGGCAGCGACAGCGACTGCGACACCGGCGGCGGCACCTGCGATCTCGGCAAACCCGGCGAGGCCTGCACGAGCAACGCCGACTGCTGCTCGAACAGGTGCAAGGGCAAGCCCGGCAAGAAGACCTGCAGCTGAGTTCGCCGCTACGACCCGCGGGGGCGTCGTTGCTTCGCTCGGGCGCTCCTGCGGCGACCTTGAGGTCGCCTCGTCGCTTCCTTCGCTCGCGCCTAGCCCGCGCGGGTCTCGCTGGCGAACTCTATAGAGCTACAACCCTAGCTTGAGCGCGACGCGAGATCAGCGCGTGGCGATGACGAGCTTGCCGGCGACGCGCCCCGACTCGCTGTGGCGGTGCGCGTCGCCGATCCGATCGAGCGGATAGATCGTGTCGATCACCGGTCGGATCACGCCGCGCTCGCAGAGCTCGGCGAGCATGTCGAGCTGCGCGCCGTCGGGGCGGCGGGTGAAGAAGCGGCTCGGGATCCCGCGCAGGCGCGAGCCGGTGACCGCGCAGGCGAGCGCGACGCCGGTGCCGAGGATCCCGAGCACCGGGCCGACCTTCTTCACGCGCTCGGGAAGGCCGACCGAGATCCCGACGATGCGGCCGCCCTTGCGTACGACCTTGCGCGCCTTGCGCGCCTCGGGAAGGCCGAGCGCGTCGAGCACGACGTCGACGTCGCGCGCGACCTCGTGCCAGGGCTCGGCGCGATAGTCGATCACTTGATCGGCGCCGAGGCTCCTGACGAGCTCGGCGTTCCTGGCGCTGCAGGTCGTGATGACGTGGGCGCCGAGGTGCTTGCCGATCTGGATCGCCAGCGTGCCGACCCCACCGGCGCCGGCCTGCACGAGCACGCGCTCGCCCTCGGCGAGCTTGCTCTTGTCGACCAGCGCCTGCCAGGCGGTGAGGAAGGCGAGCGGCAGGCTCGCGGCCTCGGCGTGCGTGAGGTTGGCGGGCTTGCGGCCGAGCTCGGACTGCTCGACGACGGTGACCTCGGCGTAGGTGCCCGGGGTCTTCGGGCCGGGTGAGGCGATCACCTCGTCGCCGACCTGCCAGCGCGTGACGCCGTCGCCGACGGCGCTGACGACGCCGGACAGATCCATGCCGAGCGCGCGCGGCAGCTCGTAGCGCAGCGCGGCGCGGAAGGCGCCGGCGCGGATCTTGGTGTCGATCGGGTTGACGCTCGAGGCGTGCACGGCGACCTGCACCTGGCCGCGACCCGGCGTGGGCGCCGGCACATCGTCGTCGATCGAGAAGACCTCGGGGCCGCCGTAGGCGGTGATCCTGGCTGCGCGCACGTTGCACCTCCGAGCGGGCGCTATACCATCGCGCGGAGGGACGGCGACCGATTATTCGACCGACGCGGTGGCGTGGAGCGGCGCGGTGGCGTCGGCTTCGAGAGCGGCGCGCGCGGCCGGCGGCGCTGAGGGGCGCGCGTTGGCGTCGGCGGGGTAGGCCTCCATCTTGTGCTCGGAGAGGTCGAGGCCGATGTGCTCGTCCTCCTCGTCGACGCGGATCCCGAAGGCCTTCTTGAGCACGAACCAGAGCACGGCGCTGGCGGCGACGGTGAAGCCGCCGACCGCGGCCACGCCGGTGAGCTGCGCGCCGAGAAGCGTCGCGCCACCGCCGTAGAAGAGGCCGAGGCCGATGTCGGCGTTGGTCGAGAAGAGGCCGACCATGAGCGTGCCGAAGACGCCGCAGACGAGGTGCACCGAGGTCGCGCCGACCGGGTCGTCGATGCGCAGCTTGTCGAAGCCGAGCACGGCGAAGACGACGATGAGGCCGGAGAGGAAGCCGATGACGATCGCGCCGAGCGGGGAGACGACGTAGCAGCCGGCGGTGATGCCGACGAGACCGGCGAGGGCGCCGTTGAGCAGCATCGAGAGGTCGGGGGTCTTGAGGCGCCACCACGACACGATGAGCGCGCCGATGACGCCGGCGGCGGCGGCCATGTTGGTGTTGAGGGCGATGATCGAGATCGCCGAGCCGTCGGCCGAGAGCTGCGAGCCGGGGTTGAAGCCGAACCAGCCAAGCCAGAGGATGAAGGCGCCGGTGGTGGCGAGCGCCATCGAGTGGCCGGGGATGGGGGTGACGCGGCCGTCCTTGCCGTACTTGCCGCGGCGCGGCCCGAGGAAGAGCACGCCGACGAGCGCGGCCCAGCCGCCGACCGAGTGCACGACGGTCGAGCCGGCGAAGTCGTGGAAGCCCGCCTCGGCGAGGAAGCCGCCGCCCCAGACCCAGTGGCCGACGGTCGGGTAGATCACCAGGACCAGGACGAAGGCGAAGAGGAGGTACATCGAGAGCTTGATGCGCTCGGCGACGGCGCCGCTGACGATGGTGGCGGCGGTGGCGGCGAAGACGAGCTGGAAGAAGAAGAAGGCGGCGACCGGGAGGTTGTCGGGGGTGGCGACGACGTCGCTGCCGTCGAAGGTCGGGGAAAAGCCGGTCAGGCCGAGGAAGCCGCCTTCGCCGAACATGAAGCCGAAGCCGAGGAAGAAGAAGGCGAGCGAGGCGATGGCCACGGTCAGGAAGTTCTTGGCGAGGATGTTGACCGTGTTCTTGGAGCGGCCGAGGCCCGACTCGAGGAGGGCGAAGCCGGTGTGCATGAAGAACACCAGGCACGCGCAGAGCAGCACCCAGACGGTGTCGAGGTTGGAGATCTTGTCCACGAAACACTCCTTGCCTTGGCCCCACGCGAGGGCAAACAGCCACGCGTGCGGTGATAGCAGGGTCGTGTGTCCGACGTGTTTCGGGCGCTGGCAGCGCTTGGGAGGGCGCGGAGGAGGAACCGTGGAGGGTCAGGCGGCGAGCGCGGCCTCGTGACGTTCGAGCGCGCGCTTGAAGGCGCGCATCTCGAAGCGGCGGCCGGGCTCCTTCCAGAGCCCGAGGACCTCGAGCGATCCGTCGACGAAGCGCCCTTCGAAGCGGCCAACCAGCTCGCCGCGGTGCAAGAGCGGGCAGACGTAGTAGCCCCAGCGCCGCTGCGCGGCCGGCTTGTAGACCTCCCAGACGTACTCGAAGCCGAAGGCGTGCGCGACGAGCTTGCGATCCCAGAGCAACGAGTCGAGGGGGCCGAGGATGCGCATGCGCTCGTCGGGCTCGTCGCGCGCGGCGAGCGCGGCGTCGAGGGCGCCCGCCGGTGCGAGGTAGGTGCGCGTGGCACCGTCGATGGCGATCTCCTCGAGCGCGCCGCGGGCGACGAGGCGATCGGGCAGGGCCGAGGTGCGCGCCTCGGAGAGCACCGACCAGTGGGGTCCGGCGGCGCGCGACAGGAGGCCGGCGGCGTGCGCGCGCTCGGTGATCCCCCAGCGCAGGAAGTCGTCGCGGCGGCGACCACGCACCTTTTGGTGGTGCCCGGGGAGCGCGCGCTCGGGCACGTCCCAGAGCTTGCCGCGCGGGCCGCGCCCGGCGACGACGACCTCGCAGCGCGTCCACAGGACCTCGAGCGCCATGGCCGAGGCGCGTGTGGTGCCGCGCCAGCCGCTCCAGTCCATCGGCTTGACGCGGCCGAAGCCGCCGAGGCGATCGAGCCCCTCGGCGTCGATGGGGCCGTGCTGTGCGACGAGCGCGCGCACCTCGTCGAGGATCCCCGGCGGCAGGCGCGACAGGCGCGACTCGAGGCTCCACCAGTCGGTCTGGGCGATGTGCGCGCGATACCAGGGGAAGGCGGTCGCGGGCAGGAGGCAGCGCTCCTTGGCGAAGTGCTCGAAGGCGTGGCGCGGCATAAGGTGTCGATAGATGTCGCCGCGGGAGAGGCCGTCGATGCGCGCGAGCGCGACGAGATCGGCGTTGGTGCCGATCATGTCGAGCGGGTCGAGCTGGATGCAGCGACGCTCGGCGAGGAGCGCGCGGCACGCCTCGGCGGGCGGCTCGGCGCGGGGGCGCAGGAGCCCGTGGTGACTCACCAGGAAGTGCGCCGCTTCACGAGCCGTGATCGTGCGCTGAAGGGGCATCGTTCGTCAGAGCTCCGGCAGCGCGTCCGGCACGGCGATGTCCTCGAGCGTCGACTCGCCGCGGAGCTGCACGACGTACTCCGACAGCGGCGTGTCATCGCCGAGGGTGTGCGCGGAGGACTCGGCGGCGCCGAGGTCGACGGTGGGCTCGTCGCTGTGCGACGGCGGCTCGATCGCGGTGACGATCGCGCGGTAGACCCCGTTGGGGATGTCGAGCCACTGGCGCGGCTCGGCGAACTCGAGGCGCTCTTGATAGGCGCCGGCGCGGAGCAGGGTCGCGCCGCCGAGGAAGAGGCGGCCATGGCGCACGAGCAGGCGGAAGCTCGCCTCGGGGCCGCGCCGCCGCGCCTCGTCCTCGCCGAGGTCTCCGGCGGTGAGGCGCACGCGACAGCGTCGGCCGGGCACGCTGCGCACGGCGATCGCGTTGCCGCGCTGGAAGTGCGTCTCGATCGCCTCGGCGCGGGGCTCCTGTTCGGCCGCCGCACCGTGCACGTCGGCCGGGTGGAAGAACGCCCAGCCGTCCTCGTCGCCGATGACCTCCATCGTCCTCTCGGGCATGTACGACGTGCGGCGCGTGAGGGTCTGGGCGCGCACCGCCTCGCGCCGGCGCTCGGGCGCGAGCCCGAGGTGGAGCGCGTCGAGCGTCGAGAGCAGGACCTCGGCGATGCGGTTGGGCTGGTCGAAGAGCATGAGGCGCTCTTCGCGCGAGAGGCGCCAGCCGAGCGTCGTCGCCCACTGCCCGAGCGGCGCGCCGGGCAGGGTCGAGAACGCCTCGAGCCAGTGCTCGGGCCAGGCGTTGTCGAGCCGGCTCAGCGCGAGCAGGAGCTCGACGAGCTCCGGGGGCGGCGGTGCGGTGTCCTCGGCGCGCGGCAGGGCGGGCTTGGCGAGCGCGGTCGGCACGCGCTTGTGCGTTTGCGAGCCCGGATCGATCTCGACGCGCGCGAGCCCCGTCAGGCGATAGCGGTGGCTCGCGCCGAGGCCCTCGGGGTTCCAGCTCTCGGGGAAGGGCACGCGCTCTTCGATGCGCGCGAGCACGCCGAAGGTGTGCACCGGCTCACGCGCGCCGGACTGGAAGCCGACGACGACCTCGCCGCCGAGCCCGGCCTCGTCGAGCGCGTTGGCCGCGCCACCGCCGAGGTTGCCGCCCCCGACGCCGGGCGTCCAGAGCGTCGCGCCGGGGTGCAGCGTCGCGTGGCGCAAACGGCAAAGGCGGTAGGTCGCACCCTCCTTCGGGCGCTCCGGGCGCGGTCGCCAGAACGTGAGCAGTCGCTTGAGCACGGGAGAGAGCTCGTGCCTCCGGGGAGGGGCGCACGCACCGGCAAGGCGCGCATGCGCGGCGCCGCGCGACTTCGCCGCGTCGAGCGCCATCGCGCAGTGTCGGAGCATGCCGCGCCGCTGTCAACCGGGTGTCAGACCGTGGGCGCGTGGGGTGTGGGCGGGCGCGCGGCGATCTCGCGCAACGCTTCGTCGAAGTCCTCGCGCACGAGCAGGAGCCCACCGTGGTTGCCGTCGAGCCCGGCGCGTGCGAGCGCGGTGCGCGGCTGGGACTGCACGCCGGCGAGCACGGTGAGCACGCCGCGCGTCTCGAGGCGCGTCACGGCCGAGCGCAGGTTGACGAGGCCGGTCGCGTCGATGGCAGGCACGCGGCGCAGGTCGAAGACCACGGTGTGGATGTGCGCGCCGATGGTGTGCAGCGAGCTCATCGCCTTTTGCGCCGCGCCGAAGAAGAGCGGCCCGGCGATGGCGTAGATCATGACGCCCTTGTCCGCGCTCTCGACCGCGTCGGGCGCGTGGGTGAGCTCGACGTCGGCGACCTCGATCATGCGGCGCATGAAGAGGAGCGCCGCGAGCACGAAGCCGACCGAGACCGCGACGACCATGTCGAAGATCACCGTGAGCGCGAGGCAGGTGAGCAGGACCAGCACGTCGCTCCGCGGCGAGGTGCGGATCGTGTGCACGACGTGACGCACCTCGGCCATGTTCCAGGCGACGACGAGCAGCATCGCGGCCAGCGACGGCATCGGCAGCCAGCCGAGCAGCGGGGCGAGCGCGATGACCGCGAGCAGGAGGAAGGCGGCGTGAACGACGGCGGCGACTGGCGTGCGCGCACCGGCGCGGATGTTGGTCGCGGTGCGCGCGAGGGCGCCGGTGGCGGCGATCCCGCCGAAGAACGGGGCGACGAGGTTGCCGAGGCCCTGGCCGATGAGCTCGGCGTCCGGGTCGTGCTGGGTGCGCGTCGAGGCGTCGGCGATGACGGCCGAGAGCAAGGACTCGATGGCGCCGAGCAGCGCGATGGTGAGCGCGGGCACGAAGAGCGCGCGCAGCATGCTCCAGGAGAGGCCGAGTGGCTCGTGCCCGTCGGGGCCGGCGAAGTTCCAGGGCAGATCGAAGTGGGGGGCGGCCTGTGGGATCCCTTGCGCGCGCACGCCGTCGACGACGTAGCTGAAGCGGTCGGCGATCGTCTCGAAGCCGCCGAGATCGGCATCCTTCATGAGCCAGGCGGCGACGGCCGCCAGCGGCAGGACGATGAGGGGCGCGGGCACGGCGCGCTGCAGGCGCGGCACGACGAGGAGGAGCGCCAGCGTGCCGAGGCCGAGCGCGGCGGCGGTCGGTGAGATGGCGGCGTGCTCGGCGATGAGCTGCACGCGCTCGGCATACTCGTGGTTGCCGGCGGGCAGCGCGAAGCCGAAGAGATCGGGCAGCTGCAGGGTGGCGATGACGACCCCGATCCCGGCGGTGAAGCCGGCGGTCACCGGGTAGGGGATGAACTGGATGAGGCGCCCGAGGCGGAAGAAGCCGAGCGCGAGCAGGATGAGGCCGGCCATCATCGTCGCGACGAGGAGGCCGCCCAGGCCGTAGGTCGCGGCGATCGGCGCGAGGATCACGACGAAGGCGGCGGTCGGTCCCGAGACCTGGAAGCGCGAGCCGCCGGCGAGCGCGACCACCGCGCCGGCGACGATGGCGGTGTAGAGGCCGTGCTGCGGCGGCACGCCCGAGGCGATCGCCAGCGCCATCGAGAGCGGCAGCGCGATGACCCCGACGGTGAGCCCGGCGAGCACGTCCGCGCGCAGGTCGTGCCGGCGATAGCCGTGCGCGAAGCTCTCGCGCAGCGCCGCGAAGAGGCGCGGCGGCTGGAAGCCCTTGGTGAGGCTCGCGATGCGAGCCGGCAAGGGACGCTGGCGGCGAGGCGTTCGACCCGGGCTCATGCGGGGTCGATACGCCTGCGCTCGCCGGACGGCAAGTTGCTTCGCTGGGTGATTACGCCCGGCTCAATGGACGGTGACCTTGTCCGAGGCGCCGCGCCCGAAGGTCTCGGGGGCGTACATCTCCTCGGCCTTGGGCGGCGGCACGACGAACTCGCCCGGCGTCGTCGCGCGCGCGTAGTAGGTATAGGTGTAGACGCCCTCCCACAGGAGCGAGGTGAACGCCTCGGCGCGCTCGTCGCGGAGGTTCTCGTGCTCGTACCACGGGCCCCACCACCAGTAGTAGCGCGCGCGGCCGAGCGTGCCGTGATCCCAGGCGCCGCCGATGCGGTCGTCGTCGCGCCCCGGCGTCGACTGCGTGCCCTTGAGCTCGGGGTTGAGCGCCTCGAAGCCGGCGGGCATCGGGTCGACCAGCGCGACGTGGTAGCGCCGGTCCTCGGTGTGCATCGTGAGCTTGACCTTGACGCGCGCGCCGGCCTTCACGACCCAGCGCCCGTCGGCGTCGCGCGTGACGTCGCCGGGGTCGTCGACCGCCTCGTAGATCCGCTCGACGAAGAAGCCGTGGTCGCTCGGCGCGAGCTCGAGCGACTTCGGCGCGTAGCGCATCCCGATCCGGTAGTACATACGGCCCGCCCCTTCCTTTAATAGGGTGAGGTCGGCCTTGCCGCCGAGGTCGGCCAGCTTCTGCATCGGCACCTTGAACTCGTGGCGCTCGGTGGTGCGCCCCTTGAACTTGTGGTCCCCCGCGTAGAGCTGGCCGAGCCACGCGCGTGCGGTGAAGTTCGGCTCGGTCTTCTCGAAGACGTTGAAGTAGCGATCGAGCCCGAGCAGCACCCAGGCGTTCTCCTGGGTCGAGGCCCAGCGCCCGGCCTTGCGATGGCCGAGGAGGCCGCGCACGAGCTTCACGATCAGGTCCGACTTCGGCTGGTCGTCGATGAGCCCCTCCAAGAGGAGCCCGTCGACGCGCCGGTCGGAGTGCAGCAGGAGATAGGCTCCGTCCCCATAGGACGTCACGAAGTGCGCCGCCCCGGCGGTCTCGGAGACGCGGTTGTTCAGGTGCTTCCTGATCGCGCCGAGCGCACCTTCGTCCTTGGCCTTCATGAAGACCGGGTAGAGCCAGCCGACGAGCTCGAGGTTGGCCTTGTCGGCCCCGCCCTCCTCGCGCAGGATCGCCGCCGCGCGCCCGCCGTCGACGTCGCCCGCGCGCGCCCTCACGTAGAGCGCGAAGCTCTCGATCGAGCGCTTCGTCGCCTCGGTGTACCACTCCTTGTTCATGTGGTTGCGGATGTTCTTCAGGTAGCCGAGCGCGCGATCGATCATGGCCTGCGGCACCTCGAAGCCCTTTTCCTTCGCCCTGAGGAGCGCGTGCGTCACGTGCACGGTCAGGAACGGCCAGGTCTCCTGGTCGCGCCGCCAGAACGCGAAGCCGCCGTCGTTGGCCTGCATGCCGCGGAGCCGCTTGAGGTCCTCGGCGACGCTCGCCAGCATCGCCTCGGGCTTGGGCAGCCCTTCGGCCCTGAACGCCGTCAGGACGTCCTTCAACGCCGCCAGCGACATCATGCGGCTGGCGATCTGCTCCGAGCACTCGAACGGGTAGGTCACCAGATAGACCACGGCGTCGGTCAGCGCCTGCAGCTGCGTCGAGCTCGACTGCACCTCCAGCCCGCCGAACGCCGTCACGACCTCCCCCGGCAGCTGCACCGGCTGCTTGATCCCACCCTGATCGATCTCGCCATAGGTCGCGAACGCCTCGGTCGTCGCCGGCGTCCACACCGGCAGCTTCACCTCGGCCGCGTCCGCCCACGCTCCGCTCACCGCGCCCGCCTGCATGCGCGCCGTGCCGGGCTTCGCCGCCGCCATCGGCAGCCGCACCTCGACCCGGTCGTTGGCCGGCACCGTCACCGAGCGCCCATGCCCCGCGGTCACCGCCGCGTTCGTCGCCCGCACCGCGAGCTGCACCTCCATCGCCTTGTCGGTCTGGTTCTGCAGCACCACCGGCAGCTCGAAGCGGTCCCCGAAGTTCAGGAACCGCGGCGGCGACATCCTCACCATCAGCGGCAGCCGCGCCGTGATCGCCGACTCGCCCTTGCCGAAGCGCTTCTCCCCCTCGAGCGCCACCGCCACCACCCGATAGCGCGTCAGGTTGTCGCGCATCTTGAACGGCACGCGCACCTTGCCGCTCGCGTCGGTGACCTGCTCGGGCGAGAAGACCACCAGCGGGTTGAAGTCCTTCCTCACCGCGATCGGTCCCGCCGCCGCGTCGCCCCCGCCCGGCGCCTCGGCCGGCGGCTGCATCGCCGCGGTCTCCGCGAAGCCGTCGAGCGCCACCGTCGGCGCCGGCGCCGGCATCTCGTCCCGGACCGCCATCTTGCGCATGCTCCCTTCCATCACGCCGCCGGCCGTCTTGAGCTTGTCGGCCATGTCCTTGTTGCCGGCCGCCGCGTAGAGGTCCGCCAGCACCGCCAGCATCACGTGGCTCCTGAGGTGCTCGGCGCGCGAGAAGTCGCCGCGCCCGCCGTAGAAGATCCCCATCGGATCGGGGAAGACGTGACCGGACAACGCCAGCACCGACTCGTCGACCACCACCAGCGCCACCTCGGCCCCGCCGACCGGCGCGCCCCTGGCGTCCTTGACCTCCACGTCGACCGCCGTCTCCGCGCCCGGCTCCGTCCGCGCCGCCAGCGGCGTGACCGCCACCGTCAGCTTGCGCAAGGTCGCCGGCACCTCGAGCGCCAGCCCGCCCATCGCGAACGCCGGCCGCTTGGGCAGCTTCGGATCGGGCTTGCCGCTGTCGTCCACGCGATCGGCCTCGCCGTTGAGGAAGACCGACAGCGACACCCCCGGGATCATCCACTCCTCGATCGGCACCTTGATCGTCGCCGTGCCCCCATCGAGCACGATCGGCGTCGTCGTCACGATCCCCTCGCGCTTGAGCAGCCACACCCCGTGCGCCGGCGCGAACGGCGCCTGCACCAGCACCTCCGCCGTCTCGCCGACCTCGTAGCTCTTCTTGGTCGGGATCAGCGTCACCTCCTCCTGCTTGAGCTCGCGGTCCGCCGGCTGCTTGCCGCCCGGCACCCACACCGAGAGCTCGGTCTCGTTCGGGCGCTTGTCCCCGTCCTCGACGCGCGCCGTGATCTTGTGCCGCCCGCCCCGCTTGGGCTTGAACGTGCACGTCACCGGGTCCTTCGCCGAGACGACCTTGCACTCCTCGGGGTCGACCTCGACCTCGGTCCAGCCGATCTTCTTTTCCTTCTTCCACTCCAACCGCACCGCGCGCATCGTGATCGGCACGCCGACCTGCCGCTCGCCGTCGATGTCCGCCACGATCGTCTGCACCTCGATCGGCTTGTCCGCCTCGACGAACCAGCGCGCCGCCTTGAGCCCGACGTACGCCTCCGACGGATGCACCAGCAACGTCGACGCCGTCGACCAGGCCTGCCGGTTCACGTCCTGCACCGTCGCCTCGGCCACCACGCTCACCGGCCTCGGCGGGTTCACCCCCTTGAAGTCGATCCCCAGCCGGTGCGTGCCCGATCCGTCCGTGCGCCCCGCGAACTGGTGCGACTGATAGCCGCCCGTCTCGTCGCTCCGGTGCGGTCCGCGCCACCCCCACCACGGCACCCACGTGCCGAAGACGAAGTCGTCCTGGTTGGGCGGCGTGTAGTTCGTCGGCGACGAGCTCACGTTCCAGCTCACCTCGGCGTTGGGCAGCGGCCCGCCCGCGAAGTAGCTCGCCGTGATCGACACCAGCGCCGAGCCGCCGACCATGTGCGGCCCCTCGCTCACCTCCGAGCCCACCTCGAACTCCGGTCGCCGGAACTCCTGGATCTCGAAATGATGGAAGTGCTTGTCGCCCGCGCGGCCGCTCTTCGCCTCGAAGGTGATCGTCGCCGTGCCGAGGTTCGGCGTCTTCGGCAGCTTCAGCTCCAGGTGAAACGACCCCAGCGCCGAGACCTTCGCCGTGCCCTTGGCGATGTCGTTGTTGCGCGAGTCCTTCGCCGTCCACGCCACCTCGGTGACCGCCCCGGCCGGCAGCCCCGCGACGTCGCCCTTCTCGCCCGCGGTGATCATCCGCAGCGCGCCCTTCACCGAGACGGTCTCGTCCGGGCGGTACAGGTGGCGGTCGTCGAAGACCATCCAGCGCATGACGTCCTGCCCCGGGTTCCTCACCCAGCGCCCGGTGTCGCCGTACGCGTACATCGTGTCCGGCAGGAACGCGAGGTCGCCGTCCTTCCTCACCGTGAGGATCTGCCGCTTGGCGCTCGCCGGCAGCGCCAGCGTCGTCAGCCCGTGCCCGTCCGTCGTGCCGGTCGCGCCCGGCGGGTCGAGCGCCACCGTCGCCCCCGCGAGCGGCTTGCCGTCGGCGAGGTTCGTCGCCCACGCGATCAGCTCCTCCCGGTCGGAGAACGCGTCGAGCCCGATGCGCGTCGCCTGCACCCAGGTGATGATCGTCATGCGATCGCGCTCCCACTTGTTCTCGTACTTCGTCGGCTTGATCACCGCGATGAGCTGGCCGAAGTCGCCGTCCAGCGCCGGCGCGAGGTCGACGCCCAGCTCGAAGAGCTCCTCCTCGGGCGCCCCGGTCGCCACCGTCTCGGCGAAGACCCGCCTGCCCGGCGGCGTCTTGGGCTTGTCGTCGCGCCAGCGCTCCTGCAGGAACTCGAGGTAGGCCGTCCAGTCGGACGGGCTCACCTTGTAGAGCTCGACCGCGACCTCCTTCATGTTCATCGTGTAGACCGGCAGCTTGCGCTTCTTCGCCACCGGATCGAGCACCGTCATCGTCTGCACGTTGCCCATCAAGAGCGCGCGGCTCGGCCCGACGCGCCACTTCAGCGTCTCGCTCTCGCCGAGCGTCTGGCCGTAGATGTCCTTGATCCCCTTGTCGAGCTTCACGTCGTAGCTGGTCTTGCCCTTGGTCAGCCCGCGCAGGTTGATGCGGCTCCAGCTCACGTCCGCCTCGAGCCCGACGATCGCCGGCTCGACCGCGATCTGCTCCTTCGTCAGCGCGTCCTCGTCGACCGGGTTGGTGAAGTCGATCATGAACGGCATGCCCGGGTAGCACTCGTCATTCCACCCGCAGCGCGCCTCCTTCACCTTGAACGGCCCATAGGTCTTGAAGCTGTACGACAGCTCCTTGTCGGTCGTGCGCGGCCCCTCGGCCGACGGGAACCCGGCCGCGAACGACACCGTCACGCGCGTGTCCTTGGGCAGGTCCTCGCTCACCTTGAACGCCACCCAGCGCCCGACGATGTCCTTGTTGTCGCGCCAGCCCTTGGCCTCCTTCTCCTCTTCCTCCGCCGTCAGCGCGCGCACCTTGAAGGTCTTGCCGCCCGCCGCCACGCGCACCCGCTCGAGCGCGACCTTGGCGTCGATCCTCTGATCGAAGTGCACGACGAAGAGCGGCGAGAGCGCGACCGCCTCCCCCGACGGGACCGTGTTCACGAACGACGGCGGCGGCGTCTTGAAGCCGAATGTCTTGCCCGCCGCCAGCGCCTGCCCGTTCGCGTCCTTCAGCCCCGCCGGCACCTCGACCTTGAACTCGGTCGCCATCGGTGCGCGCCCGACCGGATCGAAGAACAAGGTCTTGGTCCCGACCCAGCGCCAGTTGCCCTCGATCATCGGCGTCAGCTTCGCCGGCACGGCGTCCTTGGCCAGCGTGTCGTGCGAGGTCACCGCGACCATCGGCGTCGCGAAGGTGATCGTGATGCGCGGCGCCAGCGGCACGTCGCCCTCGGGCTGGAAGCGCAGCACGCCCGCGGGCTTGTCCTTCACGTCGGGCGCCGCGATCGCCGGCGGCGCCGGCGGCGGAAACGGCGTCTCGACCACGCCGCCGGTCAGGGGCGGCGGCTTGCTCCCCTCGCGCAGCGCGAACTCGACGACGTCGCCTTCTTCGCTGTCGATCTTCGGCAGCCGCTGCAAGATCTTCTGGGCCTCGGCGTCGCTCAGCACCTTCGCCACCGCCGGCGGCACGATCTCCCGGTCGCCCGCGCCCGGCGTGCCTTCACGCAGATCGAAGAGGAAGCTTCCCATCGGCACGCCTCCAGGAGGACCGGCGATGCGGGTCGACTTCGGATCCCCGCCGCCATCGAGGTTGGTCGGGTGGGTCGCCGGCCCACCCACGTCGGCGTCGGGGTTCGGCCCCACGCTCTCGTTGCACGCCCCGGCGAAGGACATCGCGCCGAGCGTCCCGATCGCGACCGCGATCGCCGCCCGTCTTGCAATCCTGGCAAAGTCGATCATGCGAGCTCCTCGTTCCACCTGAAGAGATGCGCCGGACCCTACTCGATCTGCGACGCCGTGTCGCGCGGGCCCCCAGGACCTCTCACGGGTCCGAAGAGCGCGCGCCGTCGTCTCGATACGCAGCGCCCCGTCGATGGGTCTAACGGACCCCGCCACCAGGGCTCACCCCACGCCCGAATGCAGCGTCTCGCGCCGAGCGGACCCGCGTCGCGCCCGACCGGGCCGATCGCCCGCCCAACACCCTGGAGTCACTTGAGTTTCACACGTGAGCGAAATCCCACTTGCCCCATTGTTAAGCCGGATGGTAAGTCTCTTACGACCCTGGAGTCCTCTGCATGCGGGCGAGGACTGGGAGTGACACATGAGACGCTTCGCTCTGGCCGCGGCCCTTGCCGCGACCACCGTCGGATCCCTGTCGTCTTCGGCTCACGCTGCCCCCGTGCAGTATGACGACGAAGGTGTCTACCTCGACGATCTCGCCGATGGCACCGGCCTCGCGACCTTCGCAAACGCCTCCCTCGACGGCGAAGGTGGCTGGGTCGAGCTCGCCGCGCCGGGCTCGCCCGGGTCGTTCACCACCAAGGACATCGACCCCAGCGCGCTGTCCTCCTGGGGCACGGTCTACGTCCGCGGCTCGGGCCAGCTCTCGCTCGAGGTCCTCGCCGGCGGATCGCCCATCGCGTCGCCTTCGCTCGTCGCCTCCGACGATCCGGCCTACACGCGCATGGCCTCGCTCGCCGCGATCCCCCCGACGACCTCGCCGATCCAGCTGCGCGTGACCTTCGCCGCCAACGGCCCGGCCGCCCCGATCGTCGACGCGCTCCAGGTCACCTGGACCTCGATCTCGACCCTCAAGCTCGCCGCGCAGGGCCCGACCACCCTGTGCTCCGGCGCCACCGGCCTCTGGAAGTTCCCGATCTCGGTCAGCAACGTCACCGCCCGCCAGACCGTCGTCACCGCGCTGCTCCCGCTCGGCACGACCCCCGACGGCTTCTCCAACGCCGGCACCCGCCTGCGCTTCGTCTCGGCCACCCACGGCGGTGTCTACCACCCGGGCCCCGACCCGATCGTCGTCGACGGCGTCGAGGTGCAGCCCCACCACGTCTACTGGCGCCTCGGCGACCTGCGCTTCGGCTCGACCTTCCCGCTCGGCCTCACCGCCAGCATCCCCAACGGCGCCCTCGGCGCCACGACCTACCAGCTCACCGCCGAAGCCGACGCCTCCAACGCCACCGAGACCTCGGCCACCGCCGCCCCGACCACCGCCAGCGCCACCGCCGCCCTCACGATCACCAAGGCGCTCACCGGCGTCTACCGCGTCGGTACCAAGTGGCGCGCCCCCGCCGGCGCCACCGTCGGCTACACCCTCACCGTGCGCAACGACTTCGCCCCGACCTGCCGCGCCACCGCCCAGCGCGTCGTCGTCTGGGACCCGCTCCAGATCGCGACCTCCCCCGGCGCCGCCTACCCCTACGCCGCCGCGCCGACCTTCCTCTCGTAACCGTTCAGGCCCCTAAAAAGTCGGATCGTTCCGATCACTTGTGAGAACGCGATCGACAAATCTCGGCGGGCATGATCGACAGGCGCGTGTGGACGCCGAGCGCCGGATCGCTGACCTCGAAG
>WYBB01000046.1 GCA_011526585.1 Deltaproteobacteria bacterium | reverse complement strand
GTGGCTGCGGCAGCGGCGTGCCTTCGGCGATGGCGAGCGCGAGGTGATCGGCGCGGTCGAAGCGGCCGCCCGGCGGGAGCAGGCACAGGCCCCAGGGGCCGATGCGCAGGCGGTCGGCGGGCACGGGTACGTCGTCGAGGGTGAGCGTGAGATCGAGCGGCGCGCTCCAGGGGCTGGTCGTGAGCGAGAGCGTGCCCGTGGTGCCGGCGGGGACCTCGAGGTCGATCAGCACGGCGCCGTCGCCGTCGGGGACGCAGATCGGTGGGGCGGTACGGGTCGGGTCGGCGCCGCAGCTCACCCGGCCGTGCGCGCTGACGCGGCCGCGCAGGCGGCGTGGGCGGTGATCGGCGACGAGCATGAGGTGGTTGTCGGCGACGCTGTCGGGGAGGTCGGCGGCGAGGGAGGCCAGGGCCTGCTCGTCGAGGTGGCCGCGCTCGAAGCGGGTGCGCAGCGCGAGGCGCACGTCGTCGAGCTCGGCGCGCATGAGCGCGAGCACGTCGCGGTGTCGCGCGGCGAGGTTGTCGGTCTCGAGGGGATCGGCGGCGAGATCGAAGAGCTCGAAGCGCGCCGGCTCGCCGTCGATCAGGCGCGCGCGGGGGCGGATGTCGTCTTGCGCGGCGTGCACGATGAGCTTCCAGTCGCCGAGGCGGAGCGCGGAGGCGAGGCGGCCGTCGGCGTAGATCGGCACCTCGGGCAGGCCATGGCGGGCGAGCGCGGGCACGAGCGAGCGGCCGACGTGGCGCGGGCTCGGGGAGAGACCGAGGAGCGCGAGGATGGTCCGGGGCAGATCGGCGTGCGACACCGGCGTGGTGACGACGTGGCCTGCCGCGATGCGCGTGGGCAGCGCGAGCGCGAGCGGCACCACCAGCTCGTCGTCGTAGACCGTGAGGCTGTGGTTGAAGCCGCAGGGCATCTCGAACAGCGCCGAGACGCAGTCGTGGGCGGGGTTCATCACCTCGCCGTGATCGGCGGTGACGATGATCAGCGTGCGCTCGGTGAGTTCGAGGCGATCGAGCTCGGCGAAGACGGCGGCGAGGTTGTGATCGACCCAGAGGAGCTCGCCGAGGTAGCTGCGCGGCAGGAAGCCGACGCGCTCGTCGGGGCCGAAGGTCGCGCCGGCGGCGGTCGTGAAGACCATCTCGCGCGCACGCGCGTCGAAGTCGTCGGGCGCGCGATAGGGCGTGTGCGGCGCGGTGTAGTTCAGCATCATGAACCAGCGCTCGTCGGCGCGGCGCTGGACGAAGCGGATCGCCTCGGCCGAGGCGAGCACGGCGTCCGACGGGATCCCGCGGAAGTCGACCGCGCGTGAGAAGCCGTGATCGAGGCCGATCACCTCGGAGGCCCACAGGAAGTGGTTGTGGCCGAAGTGCACCACGCGGAAGCCGGCGCGCGCGAGGGCGCGGGTGACGAGCGGCGGATCGGAGGCGTAGAAGGTCTCGCGGCGGCCCGAGGTGAAGGCCCAGGCGTTGGAGTGGAAGCCGCCGATCGAGGGCGGCAGCGAGGCGAGCATGCCCACGGTCGAGGTGCGCGTCTGGTTGCTGAGCGCGTGCGCTTGCGCAAAGGCCGTGCCGCGCTCGAAGACGTGGCGATCGATCGCCGGGGTCACCGACGGCGAGAACGCGCGCCCGGGGCCCATGGCGTCGCCGCGCACCGAGTCGATGACGATCCACAGGACGTTGGTGTCGGCCGCGGTGGCCGGGCCGGGCGCGACGCCGGTGAGCACCGGCTCGGCGAGCGCGACGAGCACGCCGTCGCCGCCGCGGGCGGGCACGAGCTCGAGCTCGAGGCGCGCGGGCTGGCCGGCCGACAGCGGCAGGTCGAGCGCGAGCTCGAGGAAGGCGTCGCGCTCGGAGCGCGCGGGGCGGCGGGCGTGGAGGCGCAGCTCCGTCTGCCAGGTGCCGAGCGCGTCGATCGTGCGCACGCGCAGGGTGACGTCGCCGTTGGGTCCGTGGCAGCCGTAGAGGCGGTACGCGAGCTCGAGGCGCGGGGCGGCGTCGGGCACGAGCTCGAAGGCGAGCGTGCGCGGCGCCTCGACCAGGAAGGCGTCGCGGAGCTCGACGACGGCGTCGGCGGCGGCGAGCGTCATGCGCACGTGGCGCGAGCGCAGCGCGGGTGGCAAGGGCGACTAGGGGTTGTCCCACGGCGCGTGCACCGGCTCACCGAGGCAGGACAGCGGTGGCGCGCGCGGCAGGGCCGGTGTGACGAGCGCGGGGTCGAGGGCCTCGATGAGGTGATGGGTGATGCGGCGGAGCGGCGGCGGCTCGGGCGCGGAGAGGGCCGGCAGGGCGATCATGGCGATGAGGGCGGCGGCGATCACCGGGACCTCCGCGGCACGACGAAGTCGCCGACGCGCTCGACGGCGGGGTCGGCGAGCATCCAGGACCAGATGAGCGACTTCAGCGCGGCGAGGCGCTCGGGCTCGGCGGCGGAGAGCTCGCGGGTGTCGCCGGGATCGGCGATCGGATCGTAGAGCTCCCAGCGCACGCCGTCGCGGGTCGGGACGTAGAGGAGCTTCCTGCCGTCGGCGAGGACCATGCGGTGCTTCGAGAGGATCGAGAGCGGCTGGTGCTCGGGCGCGAGGAAGATCGCCGAGGTCTCGGGATCGAAGGTGAAGCCGGACCAGCCCTCGGCGCCGATGATGCGTTTGCCTTCGAGGCGCGTGGTCTCGGGCGGGAAGAACCAGAGGTCGATCTCGGAGAAGATCGGGCGGCGTGAGAGGGCGTCGCGCTCGGCGAGGTGGGCGATGAGGTCGAGGCCGGCGTGGTCGGGGAGCGGGAGGGCGAGGCCGAGGTGGGCGGCGATGGTCGGGGCGATGTCGGCGAGCGAGACCGGCAGGTCGAAGCTCCGGCCGCGGTGGGGGTTTTCGGGGAAGTCGAAGACGAGCGGCACCTCGAGCGTGGTGCGGCCGTAGAGGTGGTCGCCGTGGCCCATGCCGAGGCCGTGCTCGTAGAGGTTTTCGCCGTGGTCGGCGGTGACGACGACGAGGGTGTCGGCGAGCGCGCCGCCTGCCTCGAGGCGGGCGAGCAGGCGGCCGAGGGCGGCGTCGGAGGCGGCGATGGCGCCGCGGTAGAGCGCGAAGAGGTGGGCCTTCTCGGCGGCGAAGGCGGCGTCGTCGAGGGCGGCGCCGAAGGATTGCTTGAGGAAGCGTGAGCGGCCGCGGTAGTCGGGATCGGTGAAGCGGTGCCAGTAGGGGCTCGGCGATGCGAACGGGAAGTGGCCGGCCGAGAAGAAGGCGACGAGGAAGAAGGGGCGCTCGGGATCGGCGGCGATGAAGTCGACGGCGGCGTCTTCGACCATCGCCGGATCGGCGAGGCGCTCGAGCGCGAGGAGCTCGTCGCGGTAGGGCTCGAGTCCGAGCGCGGGCAGCGCCTCGACGAGCCAGGGCATGAGGTGCAGGTGGAGCTTCAAGCCGCCGAGGGCGACGTTGGAGGCGAGCGTGAAGTCGGGGGTGGCGACGTGCTCGAAGCCCCAGTCGCCGCGCCGGAAGACGTCGCCGGCGAAGTCGGAGACGACGCCGGTGCGATAGCCGCGGCGGCGCAAGAGCTCGGGCAGGCCGTGCTCGATGACGAGGCCGTTGGCGTGGCGCGGCGGCACCGGGAACATGTGGCGGATCCCGTGGTCGTGCGGGTAGCGGCCGGTGAGCATCGAGGCCCACGACGGGTAGGTGCGCGGCACGGTGGGCACGGCGCGGGTGAAGGTGGTGGCGCGGCGCGTGAGGGCGGCGAGGTTGGGCACGGCGTCGGGGTGCTCGCGCAGCAGATCGGCGCGCAGCGAGTCGATGGCGAGCACCAGCACGTTGCGCGCGGTGGGGGCCGACGGGGCGAGGCGCGGTGGTCGGGCGGCCAGCGCGAGCGCGACGCCGAGGGCGAGGCCGGCGCTGAGGGCAAGTGACGCTGCGCGGCGGTGGGCGAGCCAGCGGGGCGGGCGGCGAGCGAGCAACACGAGCGCGTAGAGGAGGGTCGAGCCCGGCAGGAGCCAGGGCAGCGCGGCGGCGAGCCAGGTGGGAAGGAGGTCGACCGCCAGCGCGAGGAGCCAGCCCATCGGCGCGAGCTGCTCGCCCGAGTACGCATAGATCGCCGGGTGCGCCGCCATCGAGGAGACGAGCATGGCGAGGTGTTGGGCGAATACGAGGAGGGCGATGCGGGTGAAGTGGTTCCAGGCGGAGCGACCCCACCACGGGAGGTGGCCCTTGACGAAGCGCACGCCGTGGAGGTCGGGCACGGGCAGGTCGACGCGGCGCACGGCGTCGTGCATGCCGAGCCAGAGGGTGGCGAAGAGGCCGAGCGCGGCGCCGAGCGCGAGGTGCCAGCCGAGGATCCCGAGCTGTTGGACGAGGATCCGGGACTCGAAGAGCGCGAGCACGCGATCGGAGACCGAGCGATCCTCGACGCCCATGTACTCAGCCGAGGCGAAGAAGCCGATCGAGATGGCGAAGAGCAGGAGATAGACGAGCGCGCCGGGCAGCGCGCCGGTGAGGAGCAGGCGGCGCAGGCGCCAGCTCACGGAGGGCCCTGCCGCGGATCGGCGACGAGGCCGGAGGAGAAGAGCGCGCGCGCGCGGCGGGTGATGCGCGTGATCTCGTCGGGCAGGAAGGCGCGCTCGGGCAGCGCGTTGGCGGAGGTGTTCATGAGGGAGGCGGGCGCGTCGGAGTGGGGCAGGCCGAAGTAGTGGCCGAGCTCGTGGGCGAGCACGTGCGGCGGTGAGATGCGCGAGACGATGATGAAGCGGCGCTTGCGATCGGCGCGGCTCCGCCAGTGCACGCCGCGGATCTCGCCGGGCTCGTCGACGTTGGCGAGCGAGGAGACGAGGTAGACGTCGATGACGCCGCGGCGCCAGTTGGCGTGGCCGAGCGCGTCGCGATCGGCGCGGCTGACGATCGCGCGCTCGGCGGGGGTCAGGGTGCGGGTCTCGACGATCGCGAAGGCGAGGCCGGCCGGCTGGTGGTGGAGGTTGGCGTGCTCGAGCTGGGTCGCGACGAAGGCGTGATCGTCGAAGGCGTCGTCGTCGTGCGGGGCGATCCAGAGGCGGAGGGAGGCGCAGCGATCGATCGAGGGAGGGCAGGGCGGCATCGGCTCTGGCGGGAGCGCCGGGAGGAACAGGAGCGAGGCGAGCGTGGTGAGCACGAACCCATGATCCGATCGGAGTGACGCCGCGGCAAGCCCGAGCAGCGATGCGTGCGTCCTCGTGCGAAAACGCCTACAGCGGCACGAGCTGATCGCGGCCGACGCGCGCGGCGAGGGTCCGCGCGAGCTCGTCGCGCTTGACCTTCATCGAGGCGGTGCGCGGGAAGGGGGCGGGCGCGCGCACGAGGGCGTGAACGCGGCGGGCGTCGGGCTGCTTCTTGTTGGCCGCGGCGATGCGCGCCGCCAGCGCGTCCCAGTCGGCGCCGTCGTCGGGGCGCGCGACGACGACGAGGCGCTCGGCGGTGAGCGCGGCGGCGTCGGCGGGGCGGCCCCAGACGAAGTGCTCGGCGAAGATCGCCAGGTCGCTTGCGCCGGTCCCGGTGAAGGCGAGCTCGAGATCCTCGGGGTAGAGGTTCTTGCCGCCGGCGGTGACGATCATGTTCTTGCTGC
>WYBB01000227.1 GCA_011526585.1 Deltaproteobacteria bacterium | reverse complement strand
CGGCGCTGTCGGCGGAGGGAGTGGGGACGATGAGTGCGCGAAGGTGGTGGTGCGGTGCGAGGACGCCATGGAAGCGACGGAGCGCCAGGTAGGGTGCAGGCACGAGGGCGGCGAGGCGCGCGATGAGATCAAGGGGCTCGAAGACCACGGCCTTGACCCCTCCCTTCCAGGTGCGCTTGAGCGACAGCACGTACTTGCCGTCGGCTCGACGCTCGAGCCTGTCTTGGGGAATCGGTGGACGGCTAAGGTAGCGGCAGAGGCGCTCCAGTCCCTTGCGGTCGTGCGCCGCGATCGTGACCTCGGCATGGAGCTCGAGACCCCCGGGGCTTTTTGCGCAGAGCGGCTTCGTGGGAGCCGGTCGGCGCGCGTGGCCCTGGTTTTCGCCGAGGAGCCGCACGAGCTCGGTCGGTGGGACCTCGGCGCACGCTGGTAGGATGTTGTCGTCGTCCGAGTCCCCATCCGCGGTCCGCGTCGCGCGCCAGCGGTCGAGGACCCGGGTCAGCCGGTGCTCGATGCGGCTGACGACGTGTGCCACGTCCTCATCGCTCGGCGGGTCCTGACGGCTGAAGCGCACGCGTTGTCCGTCGGGGCTCGCGACGAAGACCCCGTCGGGGACCAGCGCGTGCGCGTGGGGGTAGAGGCGCGCGCCGTCCGCGAAGCGCTGAATCTCGAGCACACAAGCGGTCTCGGGAGCCGCGAGGCCGAAGTCGTGGGTCCGTTCTCGCTGCCAGCGCGCGAGCTCGTCGGCGAAGGTCCCGAAGACCGCCGTGGCCAGGTCGCCGTCGAAGGCGACCACACGCGCGAGCTCGCCCGGCAGTGTGAGGACCCATTGGCGATAGGGCACATGAGGCAGAACCCGGTCCACCATGTGGGCCGCTTGCTCATTCATGCGCCTGCCCGCGCAAGATGGGCAGAGTCGGACCTTACAAGAGAACGGGACCACCCGTGGCCCACGACAGCGCGTGCACTCGAGCCGCACGAAGCCGTGGCCGAGGTCACCGCACGTCGTGATGGCGCGGAGCCGGCGTTCGATGAACCGTGGCAGAGGGCGGTCGTCATCGGCGCAGCGGGCGGTGAAGTCGTCGAGGTGGTCGCGCAAGAGGCGTGCGAGCGGACACGTCTGCGGGTCGCGCGGCGCATAGGACCGCGGAGTGCCGAGGCCCGGGCGCGAGGGCTCGGCCTGACGAAGGTTGGACGTCTCGAGGTTGCGCACGTGCCGCGCGTCGGCACGCGCCGTGCCATCACCCTGAACGGCTCTGTGGGCCGGTCTCGAGCCCGACGGAGTGTCCCATACGTGTGTCAGATGTCTCGCTTGAGACACCCGTGGACCGCGCCGACCTCGTGACCTTCGGGAGCGACCAGGGGCAACCGGGCTTCGTCGAGCTGCACCTCGGCACCCCGGCCTCCGTCGCTCGGCGACGCGCGAGGCCGTGCGAGCGAAGGCGACGCTACTCGTCCAGGCACGCGTGGTCGCAGCCGTCGCCATCGACGAGGTTGCCGTCGTCGCACTGCTCGCCACCGCCGATGAGGATCAAGACTTCGCCGCGGCTCGCGATGGCGGCCATGATGTCGTCGATGCCGTCCTCGTCGAAGTCCGCGCCGCGCACGGCGGTGACCGGCGCGGTGGTAGGCGACCGGGCGACCGTTGCCGCCGGTGTCGAGGCCAGTCAGGCTGCCACCCGCGACCACCATACAGTTGGAGGTTTAGGTGTTGTCATCGAGCTCGACGGCGCCGAGCTCGCGCTGGACGACGGGACCCGCATCCCGATCGGCGGCACCATCTCCGGCACGTCGGTCACGCTCGAGATCCCGTTCGCGGGCGCGACGATCACCGGCACCGGCACGATGAGCTCGAGCCTCGAGTCGAGCTGCGGCAGCACGATGATCGGGCCGTTCACCGGGCCGATGGACGGTGACGTCGGTGACTGGGCGGGCTACGAGCAGCTCGCGGACAACACGTCGCTCAGCACCACCTCGTTCACGAGCTACTACACGACCCCTCATCCGAGCGGCGCGAGCACGGTGCACCGCCTGGGGTCAAGGATTGACAACGAGGCAAGCGAGATTGGATCGGCGCCCTCGCAAGTGTCGATGTGGCAATCGGCGCGGACCCGGGAAGTCGGCGTGGATGGCGGGCCTTGGGCACCCCGCGCAGGCGATGTCGCTCGCGCGAAGACCACTCACGACCTTCGAATCCGGGGAGCCCTCACATGCTTCGATGCACCGTTGTGTCCTCATGCCTCACCTTCGCGCTCGGCGGCGACCTCGGGCAGAAGGTCGGAGCCGTCGGCGCGCTCACCCCCGTCCGCGACGCGACGCTCTTCACGGGGCTCGACGCCGGTCCCCTGATCGAAGCGATGCGCGAGGATTCGGCCGCGTTCGGGCTGCGCCTGCCCACTCCCATCGTCGCCTCGTTGGCCGATGCGGCGCGCACCGGCACCCTCCGCCAGTGGCACAGCGAGCGCCTCTTCCACGCCTCCGAGGTGGTCGCCGGGCGTCTGCCCGACGGCGCCGCCGCCGTGCTCGCCGACGTGCACGAGGCCGCGCTCCTGCCCGACGTGCAGCGCGTCGCGCGCGATCCGCTCCTGCTCGCGACCGTCACGGGCTACCTCGGCTACGCGCCGATCGGGTGCGACCCGCGCATCCTCTACAGCTTCGCCGCCGACTATGACGAAGACGAGCGGCGCGCCGTCGGGTAGACCTTCGAGTACCACTTCGATGTGCGCGGGCGAGGGGGAGGAGGCGGCGGGCGGCGAGCGCGCCGAAGAGCGCATAGCCGAGGCGCGCGACGACGGCGACGTGGGTGAGGATCGCCGGGCTGGTGTCGGGCTCGGCGACGGCGCGCGTGATGGCGGCGACGAGCTCGAAGGCGGCGGCGAAGCGCAGGACGCGGGCGAGGCCGCGGGTGCCGCGTTGGGCGAGGGTGCGGATCGTGTCGCTCACCGGTGTCATCGGGCGGAGGGGCCGACGCTCATCGGCGGTGCTCGAGCCTGGGGGCCTTCGGGTTGTCGGTCGCCGCGGCGGCGGTGGAGGTGCGGCAGATCACCTCGACCGAGGCGAAGATCGCCTTGCCTTCGAGTGTGTAGGACAAACAAAGCGGTTCGGCCAATCAAGCGCCGAGCTTCCCGGGTGGTTAATCGGGTCGTGACCTGGCCTGTGCGAGGGTTCTGGTCGAGCTCGCGCGGTTCGATAGAGGGTCCTCGG
>WYBB01000045.1 GCA_011526585.1 Deltaproteobacteria bacterium | reverse complement strand
CCTGCCTCACCATCAACGCGTTCTTCGGCTGGGACTTCAACTCCTGCGAGTCGCTCCGCAAGGAGGGGGTCTGGTACCCGATCGACTTCGCCAACCCCTGCCCCGACTCGCAGGTCACCTCGCTGCACCGCCACTTCCCGTGGCTCGTCAAGGCCAAGCTGCGCTGGTCGATCTTCTGCGCGGTCACCAAGAAGCCCTTCCGCAAGACCCTCGACTGGGCGCCGTTCTACGCCATCGCCGAAGAGCGCGAGCGCCCCTACCGCGAGCGCCTTGCCGCCTACGCCCAGATCGCGCGCGAGCGCTTCGAGCACGAGCGCTTCGAGGAGTTCTGCCAGACGCACCTGTCCCACCTCGACGAGGTCGCCTGGGACTTCTTCGGCACCGAGCTCGCCAGGACCGCGGTGCGCAAGAAGGTCGAGGCGCTCTACCCGCGTCACGAGGTCGAGGCCTTCACCGAGCTCTTCTGGCAGCGCATCCAGGCCTGGCGCGCCGACGAGTCGGGAGCCTCCGTGTGAGCCAGCACGAAGGCATCAAGACGGTCGGTCGCTGGCACTCCGACCGCGTGCAGCGCCAGGTCACGCTCGCGCGCTGGGGCACCTACGGCCAGCCGATCCTGATCTTCCCGACCGCCGGCGGCGACGCCGAGGAGATCGAGCGCATGCACCTCGTCACGGTGCTGCGCCCGCTCATCGACGCCGGCAAGCTCAAGGTCTACGCCTGCGACAGCGTGGCGGGCATGGCGCTGGTCAAGTCCGAGGGTCACCCGCGCCACCGCATGTGGCTCCAGAACCAGTTCCACCACTACGTGCGCCACGAGGTCGTGCCGGCGATCCGCGCCGACTGCCAATCGCCCGAGCTCGAGGTCTGGGCCGCCGGGGCCTCCTTCGGCGCCTTCCACGCCGTCGCCGTCACCTGCCGCTTCCCCGACGTCTTCTCGCGCTGTCTCGCGCTCTCCGGCACCTACGACCTCCGCCGCTTCTTCCAGTGCGGCCCCTCCGAGTTCACCCACGACTTCTGGGTCTCCTCGCCGCTGCACTTCCTGCCGACGCTCTCCGGCTACCACCTCGAGGTCCTGCAGCGCCGCTTCATCCTGCTCGCATCCGGCGAGGGTCGGGCCGAGGACATCGGCGAGTCCTGGGCGATGGCCAACGCGCTCGGCGCCAGGGGCGTTCCCAACCGGGTCGACAGCTGGGGCCACGCCTGGCCACACGACTGGGAGACCTGGCGCAAGATGGCGCCGCAGTACCTCGCCGAGTGGACGCGCAGCCCGTAGGGGCGGGCCTCGTGTCCGCCCGCCCATGAGGCACCCGTCGTAGGGGCGGGCCTTGTGCCCGCCCGCCGGTGGGGCATACCATACGGGCGTCACAGGCAAGGACCACATGACCAGCACGCGGGCCCACAAGGAAGTCGAGGGCGGGCAGGACGCCGAGAAGCATCGCGAGTTCATGGTCGCGCTGCTCGGCGATCTCAAGGCGCTCGAGCGCATGCTCGCCGAGGGTCTGTTCGAGACCGGCACGCGTCGCATCGGCGCGGAGCAGGAGATGTTCCTCATCGACCAGCAGACCTGGGCCCCCGCCAAGGGCGCGCTCAAGATGCTGGAGCAGTTGCAGGATCCGCACTTCACCACCGAGCTCGGGATCTTCCAGCTCGAGGCGAACTGCTCGCCGCAGCTGCTCACCGGGGACGGGCTCTCGGCGATGCAAGCCGAGCTCGACATGCTCATGGACAAGGCGCGCGCCGCCGCCCAGTCGCTCGGCATGCACGTCGTGCTGATGGGGATCCTGCCGACCTTGCGCAAGTCCGACCTCGGCCTCGACAACATGGTGCCGAGCCCGCGCTACCTCGCGCTCAACAAGGTCGTGACCGAGATGCGCGGCGGGAAGTTCGAGCTCTCGATCAAGGGCCTGGACGAGCTCATCATCCAGCACGACTCGGTGATGCTCGAGGCCTGCAACTCCAGCTTCCAGGTGCACTTCCAGGTCGACCCGGCCGAGTTCGCGCGCATGTACAACGTCGCGCAGGTGCTCGCCGGGCCGATCATGTCGATCTCGGCCAACTCGCCGATCGTCTTCGGCCGCCGCCTCTGGGCCGAGACGCGCATCGCGCTCTTCCGCCAGGCGGTCGATACCCGCAGCCACACCCACCAGATGCGCGAGACCGAGGCGCGCGTCAGCTTCGGCACGCGCTGGGTCAGGTCCTCGGTCGCCGAGATCTACCGCGAGGACATCGCCCGCTTCCGCGCCCTGGTCGGCACCGACCTCGACGAGGACCCGATGGCGGTGCTCGACCGCGGCGAGATCCCCAAGCTCAAGGCGCTGCGCATCCACAACGGCACGATCTACCGCTGGAACCGCGCCTGCTTCGGCATGACCGGCGACAAGCCCCACCTGCGCATCGAGAACCGCGTCATGCCCTCGGGCCCGAGCACGATCGACGAGATCGCCTCGGCCGCGCTCTGGTTCGGCACGATGCTCGAGATGTTCCACCAGGGCGAGGACGTCACCCGCCGCATGGACTTCGACACCGCCGGCCACAACTTCTACACCGCCGCGCGCGAGGGCCTGGGCAGCCACTTCCTGTGGTTCGACGGCGAGGAGATCGCCGCGCGCAACCTGCTGCTCGATCGCCTCTTGCCCATGGCCGAGGCCGGCCTGCGTCGCCAGGGGATCGTCGAGGCGGACATCGCCAAGTACCTCGGCGTCATCGATCAGCGCGCGCGCACCGGCCGCACCGGCGCGCGCTGGCAGTTCTCGTCGTGGATGTCGCTGCGCGATCGCGCCACCCCGGGCGAGCGCAGCAACGCGCTCGTCGCCGCCACCGTGCAGCGCCAGCTCACCGGGCGGCCGGTCGCCGAGTGGGAGCGCGCGCGCCTCGACGAGGCGCACGGCGCGCACCACAACTTCCAGCGCGTCGACCAGTACATGCGCACCGATCTCTTCACCATCCAGCCCGAGGATCCGGTCGAGATCTGCACGCACCTCATGATCTGGGAGCGGATCCGCTACGTGCCGGTCGAGGACAAGGACCACCGGCTGCTCGGCCTCGTGACCCACCGTGCCGTCCTGCGCCTGCTCGCCAGCGGCGGCTCGGCGCGGCACACCCCGGTCTCGGCGATCATGCGCACGGCGCTGACGACGGTGACGCCCGACACGCCGACGCTCGAGGCGATAGCGCTCATGCGCCGTCTCAAGATCGGCTGCCTGCCGGTCGTGCACGACGATCGTCTGGTCGGACTCGTCACCGAGGACGACTTCCTCGAGGTCGCGTCCAAGCTCCTCGAGGAGCAGCTCGGCGGCGGGGCGGGCGCGCCGGGCGTGCCCACCCCGTGAGCCGGCCCTAATGGCCGCCCGCTGGGCAGGGCTCAACCCTTGGACATCAACTCCCTGCGCCGCTCGAGCACGGCCTGCATGCCAGCGCGGTTGACGCCGGGCACGACCGCCAGCTCGCTCACGAGCATGCCGAGGGTCATCGCGATGCGCTCGAACTCGTCGGTGCGGCGGAGCTCGTCGAGCCTGGCGCGCTCGCCGAGCAGCAGCGCGAAGCCGCCCGGTCCGCAGCCGTGGGCGGTGAGCCCGACCTGCTCGTGGTGCTCGAAGAAGCCGTCCGCCTGGAACTTGTCCAGGGCGGCCGAGAGCTCGGTGGTGAAGAAGCGGAAGGCATCGGCCTCACGCCCGACGTGCGGGCGATTCCAGCCGATGTACAGCACTGCAGTGGCCATCGGGATCCTCCTGATTGTGGGGAAGCGCCCGATCCATAGCACGTCGGTTGGCGCCCACAACGGAACCGTCGGTGAATTCACCCGGGCCGCGCCGCAGGCGGTGGCGCGGTGCGTGATCAGTTCTTCATTGACAGCCGCCGGCGCGCCCCGCCATCCTCCTGGGTGAAGCTCGGCGTGAGGTCGCATTGCGGCTCGATCTCAACCTGTCACCCGGGCGCTCTCGGTCAGCGGTTCCTCTCGATGCGGTGCGAGGTGTTCCATGCGGCTCTTCGGGT
>WYBB01000226.1 GCA_011526585.1 Deltaproteobacteria bacterium | reverse complement strand
TCGTCCTCGACCTCGACCGCGCGCGCGCCGTGCTCGGCGACGAGGTCCCGCCGCTCTCCGGTCGCCTCGCCGCGCAGACCACGCTCGCCGGACATGCGCTCGCCGTCTCCGTGTGCCTCGGGCCCGAAGCCGCGCTCGAGCGCTGCGCGCCTCCGCCCGTGCATGCCGCGCTGCCGCCCGTCGCGACGCCCGCGGCGAGCGAGGCCAGCGTCTGCCTCGACAAGGCCGTGCGCACCCTCGCGGAGGGCTGGCGTGACGCCACCGACGTCGCGCCCGAAGAGCGCGCGCTCGTCGTGGCCCGCGCCCGCGCCGACGCCGCGATTCACCTCGCCTGCGCCGAGCGCGACGCGCTCCACGGCGCCTCGGCGAAGACGTTGCGCGCGCTGGATGCGCGCCTCGCACCCGCGTCGAAGTAGACGATCGGCCGCCGTACGGCACGACCGCGCGTACCCGGATCATCACGCCGAACGCGTCGGCCCCGAGCTCTCAGCGCCGCTCGCCGAGCGTGACGACACCGCCGGCGCGTTCGGGATGTCACACGGGACGTCGAGCGCGGCCAGCGGGACATTCGCCTTCCACCGGCGCCAGGTCGCGCGCGCGGGCGCACGCCGCCTGGTCGGGGCGTCCTTGCCGCGGCGGCACGGCGTTTGCTCTTGGGGGCAACGAGCCGCGCAGGCGGGACACGGGGTCGCGCAAGCGTGCTCGTAGCGAACTACCAGGGAGCATCGACATGAAGATCAAGAGCAACGTCAAGGCAGGTCCGGTAAGCCACCAGATCGAGGTCTATTTCCACGTCATCGAGAAGAAGTGACGAGGACCGCAGTGAGCGGCCGGCGCGCGTCGCCGGTCGCTCGGCGCACGAGGGCGCCTCACGATTTGCGCGCCGAAGCCATGCCGCGTGCGTGTCCGCGAGCTGTGCGGCGATCCCTGGCGCGCGTCCTTGCGACGCGGTAGTCCTGGTCGCATGGCCACGCCGTTCAAGTCGATCAAGCTCGCCGGCAAGACCGGCCTGAAGCCGCTCGCCGTCCCACCTCGGGGCGTCAAGGGACACGTGCACGGGCCGGGTTGCAGCCACGATCACGGCGACCACGACCACGGCGGGCCTCACGACCATCGCGGGCACGACGATCATCACGATCACCACCATGCGCCGGCCCAGGAGCGGCCGCACCGCAGTCGCCCGGCCGAGTCGGGCGGGCTGGCGGTACAGGTCGATCTGCCCTTTCACCTGCCCGGAGAGTCCGACGAGGTGGGTCGCTTCGCGCGCCTCGAGCAGCTCATCGAGGCGCATCACGGCGTGCTCGACATGCACCTCAGGCGCGACGGCGCGCACCCCGAGATCTGCATCCACTACGACGCCGCCAAGGTGAGCCTCGCCCAGGTGCTGGCGCTGGTGCGCACGCAGGCCGCCGAGGTCGCCGCGCGCTACCAGTCGAAGACCTGGTTCGTCGTCGGCATGGCCGACCCGCAAGCGGCGGCGCAGATCGAGCACGCGCTGGGCAAGCTGGCCGGCGTCATCCAGGCGTCGGTCGCCTACGGCACCGAGCGCCTGCTGGTCGAGCTCGACACCCGGTCGGTGACCCTCGAAGCCATCGAGAAGACGGTGCGCCGCCTCGGTTATCGGCTGGAGGAGGCGTCCGCGGGCCACGTCTGCTCGCTCCACGCGCACGGCGAGGGGCTGGCGCCGCGCCTCCAGCTGCCGCTCGCCTTCGTCGCCGGAGGTCTGTGTCTCGCGTCCTTCCTCATCGCCAGCTTCTCGGCCCTGCCGGCGGCGCTGCCGACGGCGCTGGCGATCGCGGCGCTCCTCGCCGGCGGCTTCTTTCCGGCGCAGTCGGCGTTCAAGTCGCTCCGCCAGGGGCGCGTCGACATCGAGTCGCTCATGGTCTTCGCCGCCATCGGCGCCGGCATCCTGGGGGCATGGCTCGAAGGTGCCTTCCTCCTGTTCCTGTTCTCGCTCGGCCACTCGTTCGAGCACCGCGCGCTCGAGAAGGCGCGCCGCTCGATCGAGGCGCTCGGCAAGCTGCGACCCGAGGTGGCGCCGGTCATGGAGGGCGGCCGCACCATCGACCGCCCGGTCGCCTCGGTCGAGCGCGGCGCGCACGTGATGGTGCGGCCGGGTGATCGCGTGCCGCTCGACGGCATCATCCGCGAAGGCGAGTCGATGCTCGACGAGGCGGCCGTCACCGGCGAGTCGACTCCGGTCGCCAAGCGCGCGGGCGACGCGGTCTTCACCGGCACCATCAACACCTCGGGGGCGCTGATCATCGAGGTGACCAGGCGCGCCAGCGAGTCGGTGCTGGCCAAGGTGGTCGACATGGTGGCCGAGGCCGAGGCGCACAAGGGGCCGGTGCAGCGCTTCGCGGCGCGCCTCGAGAAGCGCTTCGTGCCGATCGTGCTGGCGGTGGTGGTGCTGCTGCCGTTGATCCTCCTGGCGACCGGCACCCCGCTGCGCGACGCGGTGCTGCGCGCGCTGAACGTGCTGGTCGCCGCCTCGCCGTGCGCGCTGGCGATCGCGACCCCGGCCGCGGTGCTGTCGGCGGTGGCGCGCGCGGCGCGCTCGGGGGTGTTGATCAAGGGCGGAGCCTATCTCGAAGCGCTGGGCAAGGTGCGCGTCGTCGCCTTCGACAAGACCGGCACCCTCACCGAGGGCAAGCCGCGCCTGGTCGCGATCGTGCCCGCCGCCGGCGTGAGCGAGACCGAGCTGCTCTCGATCGCCGCCGGACTCGAGACCTTCTCGACCCACCCGCTGGCGCTGGCGGTGACCGACGGCGCGAAGCAGCGCGGCATCGTGCCGGCGGCCGCGAGCGACATGCAGGCGATCCACGGGCGCGGGATCCGCGGGCGGCTCGACGGGCAGCCGGTCGACATCGGCAACGCGGCGATGTTCAGCGAGGCCGGCATCGCGGTCGACGCGCCCATCCTGGCCGAGGTCGAGCGCCTCGAGCACGCCGGACGCACGACCATGGTGGTCCGCTGGGGCGAGCGTTTCCTCGGCGTCCTGGGCGTCGCCGACACGCTTCGACCCGAAGCACGCGCGGCGCTGGCCGACCTCGACGCGGTCGGCGTCACACGCACGGTGATGCTCTCGGGGGACAACCTCCGCGTCGCCCAGGCGGTCGCCAAGGACGTCGGCATCCGCGAGCC
The DNA here is from genome assembly GCA_011526585.1 of Deltaproteobacteria bacterium. Classification (GTDB taxonomy): domain Bacteria; phylum Myxococcota_A; class UBA9042; order PHBI01; family PHBI01; genus WYBB01. Next base: position 24,504 of record WYBB01000226.1, on the reverse strand, counting down.
GCGCGCCCCGCTCATGCCGGCGGAGAAGGTCCGCGCGGTCAAGAGCCTCGAAGCCGAGGGCGGCGTGGCCATGGTCGGCGACGGAGTCAATGATGCGCCGGCCCTGGCCGCGGCGAGCGTCGGCGTGGCGATGGGCGGCGCCGGCTCCGACGTCGCCATGGAGACGGCCGACGTGGTGCTGATGGCGGACGACCTGAAGAAGCTGCCGTTCGCCTTCCGCCTGGCGCGGCACGCGCGCGGCGTGATCCGCCAGAACCTGGTGGTGGCGCTCGGCGTGTCGGCGGTGCTGGTGGTGGCCGCGCTCTTCGGCTGGACCGAGATCAGCGAGGCGGTGGTGCTGCACGAGGGGTCCACCGTGGTCGTCGTGCTCAACGGGCTGCGCATCTTCCTGTTCGCCCGCGGCGAATGATCAGTGCGAATGCCCGCCGTGCTTCTTGCGCGGTGGCCGGGGCGCGAACGCCGGCGCCGGGTCGAAGCGCGGCGGCTCGGGCTCGTCGTGGTGATCGTCCTCGTCGGGGATCGGCTGCGTGAAGCGCTGTCCGGCGACCTCGAGGGTGAAGCTCTTCACGCCGTCGGGCACGTCGAACTCGAGCACCGCCGGCAGCCGCGCCTCGTAGATCTTCAGCACGTTGCCGCGGTCGTCGTAGATCGTTCCGCCGCTCGCGACCGTCATCGTCTCGTCGACCAGGACCGCCACCAGCTCGGCCATCTCCTCCATGCGGTCGGCCACGCGGTGGCACCACAGGTGGCCGACGCCCGGGTACTCGTCGTGACAGATCGCCTCCATCTGCTCCTCGTCGACCTGCTCGCCGACGCCGACGAAGACGAAGTTGACGCGCGGCAGGCGCCCCGCGGCGATCTCCTTGGCGACCTGGGCCGAGTACGCGCGCACGTCCTCGCCGTCCCATAGCTGGCTGTCGGTGATGATGACCGCCAGACCGCGCCGCGCGCCCTTCTCCACCTGCTCGCGCAGGTAGGCGACGTAGTCGCGCAGGACCGGCAGCATGATGGTGCCCTTGCCGTACGCCTTGGGCCCCGGGAACTTGAAGGTGCGCGCCTCCTTGCCGGTGAGCTCGCCGTGCACCTCGAGCTCGGAACCGTCGCCGGTCGCCCAATAGGCGACGCGCAGGAGCCCGTTGCGATCCTTGGTCGCCAGGTACTCGAGCATCCAGTGCATCTGCGGCTCGACCTGGTTTCTCACGCCGCCGATCTTGGCCAGGATGCCGCGCGGCCCGTAGGTCGGCTCCATCGACGCCGATCCGTCCATGTACAGCGCGACGTCGAGCCCCTCGACCGTCGGGTCGTGCAACAGCGTGGCGATGACGTGGTCGCCCTTCTTGTGGACGTCGGAGAAGGGCCTCACCGGAGCTTCGTGCGCCATCAGTGGTGGTCCTCGTCCTCGTCGTGATGCTCGCCGTGGTGCTCCTCGGGGAGGGGCTGCTCGAAGCGCTGCCCGTTGACCTCGAGCACGAAGCTCTCGGTGCCCTCGGGCACCTCGAACTCGAGCACCGCCGGCAGGCGCCCCTCGTACACCTTGAGCACGTTGCCGCGGTGGTCGTAGATGGTGCCGCCGGCGGCGACGGTCATGTTCTCGTCGACCAGCACGGCCACGAGCTCCGGGATCTCCTTCATCTCGTGGGCCACGCGATGGCACCAGAGGTGTCCGACGCCCGGCGTCTCGACGTGGGCGATGTGCTCCAACTGCTCCTCGTTGATCGAGTCGCCGACCCCGACCAGCACGAAGTTCACGCGCGCCATCTGCCCGCGCGCGATGCGCTGCCCGATCTCGCGAGACAGCTGGATCACTTCGTCCTCGTCGTGGATGTGCCCGTCGGTCACGATCACGGCGCAGCCCTGGCGTGCGCCGCTCCTCACGGCCCCCCGCATGTACTCGACGAAGTCGCGAATCGCGGGCACGAGGCGCGTGCTGCCGCCGGCGACCCTGGGCCCCTTGAACTCGTACCGGCTCACGTCGTCGCCGGTGAGCTCGCCCAGCATCTCGACCTCCTGGCCCCCCTTGCCGCAAGCCCAGTAGGCGGTGCGCAGCTTGCCGTTGCGATCCTTGGTCGCGAGGTAGGCGAGCATGCGCTGCACCTCGGGGGTGACGACGTTCGGCAGCTCGATGCGCTCGCCGCCGCCGAAGAGGCGCTTCCAGAAGCCGCCCCGCACCTCGACGCGCGGGGCGTACTCGTCCTCCATCGAGCCGGAGCCGTCGATGTAGATCGCCATGTCGAGACCCTCGACCGTCGGGTCGTGGAGCAACGTGGCGCGGACATGATCACCTTCGACGTGAAGATCGGAGAACGGGTGCACGGGACGCTCGCCCATTGGTTTCCTCCTGACATGGGATGGACAATCCATGTAGCCCAGGTCGGCTGGCGCCGGAAGAGCACGCGAGCGCCCGCCCCGCGAAAGGCGCAGCTGGATCGGGCGCCTATTCGAAGTCCTTCATCCAGTCCGGTCGCTTCGCCCGCGGCTCGGCGCCGAGCGGGGTGAGCCTGGGCTGGTGCTGGCGGTGCTGCCCGACGAAGTCCTGCATCCACTCGTCGCGGCGCGCGCGGATGAGGTCGGCCGGTGGAGGGCGCGGCGGCGGGGGAGGCGGCGGCTCGTGCGCGGGCGGGCGTGGCATCGCGATGACCGGAACGCCGCGCCGCGACGTGTCGCCCATGTAGGGGCTCTGCACGCGCGCGAACAGCGCGCGCGAGGCGCGCGACGGCCACCCCGTCAGGCCCCCCAGCTCCGCGCGCACCCGCTCGGCGTAGAGCTCGACCGTCGCCTGGGGCGGGATCGCGAGGCGCTCCTTGCCGCCGAAGAGGCGCTTCAGGAGACCACCCTCGACCGGCTCGCGCGTCGCCCAGGCGGCGCCGTCCTCGTCTTCCTCGATGGTCCAGCCGCGCGCTTCCAGATCGCTGACGAAGACGGCGCGATCCGGCACCGGCAGCGGCGATCGGGCGCTGCCATCGCGCTCGGGATCGGCCAGCAGCGCGGCCAGCGTATCGTGCAGCATGGCCAGCACCGCCAGCTCGTTGCCCGCATGGTCGCCGAAGAGCGCCGGATCCATGGCCGGGTAGGCGAGCACGAGGCCGTGCCCGCCCTCGATCGCCTCGGCGCGGTCTGCCGGCAGGAGGGCATGGAAGGCGCGCGGGATCCGGTCGTGCGCGTCCGGCGGATAGCGGAAGGCCCAGGGCAGGCCTTCGAGGACGCCGCGCAGCAGATCACCGCGCGTCGCCGTGAGCTGCCCGCGCGTGCCGCGGCCATCGCCGCTGGCCATGTAGAGCGTGCCGTACAGGTAGATCGGATCGTTGACCCCGGGCGCGTCCGGGAGCTGTTCGACCAGATCGAGCGCCATCAGCCAGAGCCCCCCGGGCGCGGCGTCGAGGCCGCGCTTGCTCGCCGTCGCTACCTCGGCGTGCGCAAGGTGGGCGCGGATCGACGGCAGGCGCTCCCCGGGGTTGTCGAGCGGCTCGAGGAGGAGCGCGCCGGCGGCGTCGAGCCCGACCATGACCTCGCCCACGCCGCCGAGGTGGAAGCTGTCGAGCACGTAGCTCGCCTCGCTCGCGGTGGTCGCTTCGCTCTCGCTCGGCAGGAAGAAGCGCGGGAACTCCATGCGACCCACTGTGCATCGACCAAGGCCGGATGTCAGCCGGCATGGGGCGTGCCCTGGGTGCGCACCCGGTCGCGCGCCCTCAGCCCAGGAGGTCCTCGAGGAAGTAGGCGGCCAGCTCGGCCCGGCCCGCGAGCCCGCCCTTCCTGTAGATCGCCTGGGCCTGCTGTCGCACGGTGCGCTCGCTCGTGCCGCGCACCTCGGCGAGCTCCTTGAGCGCCAGCCCCTTGAGCAGGAGGTGGCCGATCTCGCGCTCCGCCGGCGAGAGCCCCCAGCGCTCGAACTGGCGGTCGATCGCCTGCACGAGTCCCGTCACCGCGCTCTGGGCCTCGGCCTGCCAGCGCCGCGCCTCGGCCTGCCAGTCTCGCGCGGCCTGATCGAGCGACGCCACGCGTGCACCGAGGTCGAGGGCGCGCTCCCGCTCGCGCCGCCACTGACGCACGAACAGCGCGACCCCGAACGCCGCGACCCCCATCACGAGCCCCTCGACGGCGACGTGCAGCGGACCCGGTGCGCCGAGCGCGTCGGCGACGAGGTCGGACCCCATCAGGACCAGCATCGCGACGAAGAGCCCGAGCGTGAGCCCGCTGGTGGGCCTGGGCGCCTGCTCGTCGCGGCCTCTGCGCTTGCCTCGGATGTCGGATGGCATCGCGGAACCACCATTGAGTTCAAGTTCTTACGGCCATCCGTCGCGAGACGGATGGCGACGCCGACCGGTCGGCTCGAAGGTGCGTCCATGCCGGTCCGGCGACCGGCAGTCTACTGCAACCCGGCGCGCGGGACTCCCATGTTCGTGCGCGCACAGCGAGAGGAGAGGTCCCCATGAATGGTTTGCCGCTGCACCCCGCCATCGTCCACATCCCGCTGGCCCTCGCTTTCCTCGTGCCCATCGGGGCGCTCGCCGTCGCCTTCCTCGCGTGGCGGGGCAAGCTCAGGCGCGGCGCGGTGGTGACGCTGGTGGCCGCACAGGCGGCGCTCGTCGCGGGAGGCTTCGTCGCGATGCAGGCCGGCGAGGCCGACGAGGAGCGCGTCGAGGCCGTCGTGCCCGAGGCCGCGATCGAGGCTCACGAGGAGGGCGCGAGCACGTTCGTCATCGCGGGCGCCATCGTCCTGGGCGTGTTGGCCGCGGGTGCCGTGCTCGCGAACCGGCCGACGGCCGCCCGGGCGCTCCTCACCACGGCGACCGCCGGTGCTATCGCGGTGGCCGTGCTCGGCCTGCGCGTGGGTCACTCCGGCGGCGAGCTCGTGTATGTGCACGGCGCCGCGAGCGCGCACGTCGCCCAGGGCGGCGGGCCCGCGGCCGAGGGCGGGATCGGCGGCGAGCGCGCAAGCGGCGAAGCGGACCGGCATGGACGCGCCGAGCGCGATGACGACGACGATTGAGCGGTCTGCCAGCGGTCTGCCAGCGACCTGCGGGCTCGACCTCGAGCACGTCACACCAGCGGGTTCCTCACGCTCAGGTCCGGGAACGCATGGAAGTCGCGGTCGGCGGTCCACAGCTCGGCGACGCCGTGCAGCGCGGGTCCCTAGCGGAGGTCCGACCAGGCCTGCCACAGCGCGTGCGGCAGGGGGTTGTCGAGGCGGTACCAGACGCGCATGGGCGTCTCGCCTTCGTGCCGCAGGTACCGGCGCAAACCGTTTCTGCACCCCGTGTCTGCCTCGAGCACCGGCAGGGCTTGTTCGCTCGGGGGATCGGGGGGCATGGTGGCGTCATGCTGAGGCTCGGGATGTTGATCGTGATTGCCGGGGCGTTCTCGACGCTGGCGTCTTCCTGCGGCTCGAGGTCGGAGCCGGCGCCGGAGGAGACCGGGACGGACGCGGCGGCGACAGAGGACGCGGGCGCGGAGCTCGTGGAGGACCTGGGCGCGGAGCTCGGGGAGGACGCGGGCGCGGAGGTGGGGGAGGACCTGGAGGGGGAGACGGGCGCGGACACGGTCGCCGAGGGGGCCGCCTGGTCCGGGCTGACGTCGCAGGTGCGTGCGCGCCTGGTGGCCGGCACGCCGGGGTGCGTCGGGATCGAGGCGGACGATGGTCGGGGCGCGCGGGTGCTCTCGATCGTGCAGGCGGCGAGCGGGCGGCGCTTCTTGAGGCTGGCGGGTCTGTCGCGCGCGGAGCGGGGCTTCGTCGAGGAGCGATCGTGGGCGCTCGGCGAGGGGCTCGCGGCGGACGAGGGGCTGGCGGCGGCGCTCGCCGGGCCTGGCTTCGTGACGTGTCAGGCGTCGCTCGGCGAGGCGGTGACGATCGCGCGCGCGGTGCCGGTGAGCGTGACGAGCGAGGCGCGGCAGGCGCGGGTGGCGATCGAGGGCAACCGGCCGCTGACGATCGAGCTGGCGCACGAGCTCGGGCGCTGGCGCGTGCAGGCGGTCTACCACGCCGCCGAGGTCGCCGATCTCTTCCTGCGGCTGGTCGATCCCAGCGGCGGCGGCGACGACGGCGGTGGCTTCGCGCTGGTGCACGTCGCGGCGTCGGCGCTGGGGGAGTCGGCGTGTGTTCCGCGCCCCATCGGCAAGCCGCTCGGCGAGGTGGCGTCGCCGCCCTTCGACCCGACGCCGGACGCGCTCTCGTGCTTGGCGATGACGGCGAGCGGCGACAAGGCCGCGTTCAAGACATGGCGCAGGGCGCACCGCCCCGGCGTGAGGTCGGAGCCCGACGCGATCACCTGGGTCGGGCCGGGCGCGACGCCGGCGATCGATCTCGGGTGCATGGCGAAGGAGCGCTGTGGGCCGGAGGAGGAGGCGCGGCTCGCCGCGGCGGCGCGCTCTCTCGGTCTCGTCGGGTGCGTGGCGGCGCGCGGCGCGTGGGTGGTCGATGGGCGGCTCGCGTCGTTCAGGGTCGAGGACGACGCGCTCCTCATGTCGAGCGGTGGCGGCTGGCGCCCGGTGCGCGCCTTCGCGACCGGGCCCGAGGCAGCGCGCGAGAGTCTGTGGAAGGTGTTCCAACCGCCGCGCGGCGGACCGATCTACCTCTACGTCGGGGTGGCGCACCCGGACTACGAGACCGTGCGGGTCGAGGTGCTCGACGAGGTGGCGCTCGGGCTCTGTGAGCGGGCGCCGGCGGGCACGCTGGCGGTGCGCGGGGTCACGGCCAGCGGGGCGATGCGCGGGCGGGGCGGCTATCGCTTCGGCGCGAGCGAGGCGGTCGACGGCGATCTCACGACCTCGTGGCAGCCGGGTCCGCCGAAGAAGGGACAGAGCCCGTGGATCGAGCTGAGCCTCGACGGCGAGCAGGAAGTCGTCGCGCTGGAGGTGGCCAACGGCTTCCAGCGCAGGGACGGTCACGGCGACCTCTTCGCGTTGAACGCGCGTGCGGCCGAGATCGTGGTGAGCTTGTCCGACGGCGCGTCCGAGAAGCACACGCTGAGCGGCGAGGCGCGCGGCTTTCAGCGTGTGGTCTTGAGCTCGCCGCGCAAGACCACGAGCGTGCGTGTCACGATCGGCGGTCACTTCGCGGGAACACGCTGGCCGGACGACGTGGCGATCTCCGAGCTGCGCGTCATGGGTCCATGACGACCGGCCGCGTGGGACGTCAGGGCCGCTTCACGGCGGCGAGGATCGCGTCCTCGGGGCCGATGACGAGGTAGATCAGGCCGACGCGGCCGAGCGAGGCCCACGACGCCAGGCGGCCGTCGTCGGTGATCAGGTGGCCGCCGTCGCCGGCGACGACGGCCGCGCGCACGGCCTCGATCTCGAAGGGCAGGGGCGCGAACTCGATCATCGTGCGCGCGCTGTCCTTCTGCGATGAGCGCACGTGCACGCGGCCCTCGCGATCGAGGAGCAGCGCCTCGGCGCCGACCGCGGTGAGCTCGGGGATCTCGAGCAGCTCGTCGATGAGCGTGGTCATGGCGAGATCGAGCGCGGCGACGCCGAGGAGCTCGCCGCGCTCGTCGCGCACCACGCGCGCGAGGCTCATGAGGAGGCCGAGGCCGTTCTCGTCGACGCCGCTCGACCAGAGGATCTGGTCGGTCTCGAGCACGTCGACGTACCAGGCCTCCTTGCGCGCGTCGTAGCCGGCCGCGCCGGGCGAGTCCTCGTAGCTCCAGGTGCCGGGCAGGCCGATGCTGAGGCCGGAGGCGGTGCCGAAGTAGGACCAGACCAACGGCACGCCCTTTTGCAGGACGAGCTCGGTGGCGCGCTGCGGCGAGAGCATGAGCGCGCGGCCGCCGGCGCTGGCGAGCAGCGTCTTGCGCAGGACGGGCTCGAGGCGGGCGAGGCGATCGACCTCGGCGCGCACGGCGGGGTGCGCGCGATCGACCTCGGGCGCGGCGGTGAAATCGGCGTGGCCGAAGCTCGTGAGCTGCGCGTAGACCTTGGAGTGCACGGCGTCGTCGGGCAGCTCGACGGGATCGCGGCGGCCGCCGCGGTACTGGTAGACGATGACGTTCGAGGGCGGCGCCGGCTCGCGCAGGAAGATGCGGGCCGAGGTGGTGAGCTCGGTGAGGAGCTGCTCGTAGCCGTGCAGGCGCTCGATCATCGCCTTGGCGCGCGTGTCGATGAGCGACTGGGTCTGGGTGATGGCGCGCTCGCGCGCCCGGGCGGCCTGGCGCTCGGCGGCGAGCGCGACCTCGCTGCGCCAGGCGACGAAGGCGGCGACGGCGAAGATGAGCACGAGCAGCGCGACGCCGAGCGCCATGGCGGTGCCGCGGTGGTTGCCGATCCAGCGCGTGACGTGGCGCAGCCCGCGGTCCGGATCGGCCACGACCGACTCGTCGCGCAGGAAGCGGCGCACGTCGTCGGCCAGGTGCTCGACGGAGGCGTAGCGATCCGCCTTGGCGGGCGCGGTGGCCTTGTCGATGATGGCGCGGATCTCGCGCGGCACGCGCTCGCGCGCCTTGGTGAACGGAGCGCGCACGCCGCGGCGGGCGTTGTCGAGCACGAGCACCGGGTTGCGCCCGGGGATCGGCGCGGCGAGGGTGACGACCTCCTGGAGGATGAGGCCGAGCGCGTACTGATCGGAGGCTTGATCGAGCTCCTCGCCGCGCGCCTGCTCGGGGGACATGAAGTCGGGCGTGCCGAGGATGGTGCCCTTGCGGGTGAGCCCCTCGCTGGCGTCGACGAGGCTGGCGTCGGGGTCGGCGGCGGTGTCGCGCGCGCTCTCGCGGCGCGTGGGTGCGGTGAGGTGGGCGCCGGCGGCGGGCGAAGCGACGGCGCCGGTGGCGGCGAGGGTGGAGGTCGTCGCCTGGCCGGGGGTGGAGAGCACGCGCGCGATCCCCCAGTCCATGACCAGCACCTCGCCGAAGCGGCCGACCATGATGTTCTCGGGCTTGAGGTCGCGGTGGATGACGCCGCGGCGGTGGGCGTAGGCCAGCGCGTTGAGCACGGGCACGAAGGTCGCGACGCGCGCCTTGAGCGAGTGTGTGCCCTCGGGGCGGCCGTGAGACTCGATCTGGCGGTGTGCCTCGCGCAGATACTCGGCGAGGGTCTGCCCGCGCACGAACTTCATCGCGTAGGCGAGCGAGCCGTCGGTGTCGCGCTCGAGCCCGTAGATCGGGATGATCGCCGGGTGGTCGAGCTGGGCCGTGACCTGGGCCTCGGTGATGAAGCGGCGGTGCTGGGTCTGGTCGAGCTCGCGCTCGGGGTGCAGGCGCTTGATGGCGACCGTGCGCTTGAGGGTCGGCTCGGTGCCGAGGAAGACCTCGCCCATGCCGCCGCGGCCGAGCACGGTCATGCGCTCGTAGCGGTGGCCCTCCGGAGCGGGCGGAGGCTCGTCGTCGGCGGGCACGCGCACGAGCAGCGCGCGGTAGGTGAGGAACTCGTTGAGCGCCTGCTCGCTGATGAGGCCCTGGCGGCTCAGGACCTTGGCGAAGCTGTCGATGTGCTCGCTCGCCAGCGTCTCCGAGTCCTGCATGAAGTCGGCGTAGCGCCGCTGGACTTCGGCGCGATGCTCGGGGGGCACGTGGACGAGCAGGCTCTCGAGCGACATCGTCGAGGACTATGCAGCGAATCGTGACGTCCCGTCCATGGCGCCGTTGACGAAGGCGCGCGGCTTGGCGAGCTTCGCGCCGTGGAGATCGCGCTCTTCATCCTCGGGGTCGTGGCGGTCTTGGCGGCCTGGCACGTGCATCACCCCGTGCGGCGCCCGGGCGAGCTCGCGGCCGCGCTCTTCCCGTCGGCCTGGATCGGGGGCGAGCTGCCGTTGCACGCGGCCGCGCTCTTCGGCGGGGCCGGGCTCGCGCTCGTCCTGGCGGGCGCGCTCGATGAGTCGCTCGGCTCCGTGGGGCTCGTGCTGTTGGTGGCGTCGGCGGCCGGGCCGGCGCGCTCGTGGCAGCAGGCGACGCGGTCGCGCGAGGTGCTCGCGCAGGCGCTGGGACGCACCATCCCGCCGGCCGAGCTCGCGCTCTGGCGCTACCTCGTGCCGATCTGGTTTCGCGATCGCGAGGTGATCGCGCGCTACAACCTGCAACGCGACGGCGAGCGCCTGCGCGCCGACCTCTATCGCCCACGCACCGCGCCCGCGCGCCCGGGACCGCTGCTCGTCTACGTGCACGGCGGCGGCTGGGTGCTCGGCTTCCGCCGCTGGCAGGGGCGTCTCTTGATCCGGCGGCTGGTGCGCTCGGGCTGGGTCGCGGTCTCGGTGCAGTATCGGCTCTCGCCGTGGGCGACCTGGCCGGATCACATCGTCGACATCAAGCGCGCCATCGCCTGGTCTCGCCGCATGGCGCCGAGCTGGGGCGCCGACCCCTCGCGCATCGCCATCTCCGGCAACTCGGCCGGCGGTCATCTGAGCGCGCTCGCCGCCTTCACCCCCTCGGCCACCCGGTGGCAGCCGGGCTTCGAAACGGAGGACACGCGCGTGCAGGCGCTGGTCGGATGGTACGGGATCTACGACCTGGTCGCGGCGGTGAACGGCTCGTCGCTTTGGCCGAGCGGGGCGCTGCGCCGGCTCTGGCACCTGCTCGTGATGAAGCGCTCGTTCGGCGCGGCCAGGGAGGCCTATACCGAGGCCTCGCCGGCGACGCACTTCGGGCCGCATGCGCCGCCGACCCTGCTCGTTCACGGGGCGCTCGACACGTTGGTGCCGGTGGCCACGGCGCGCGCCTTCGCGGAGGAGTGCGAGCGGCGCGTGCCCGGGCGGGTCCGCTATGCGGAGGTCCCCGGCGCCGAGCATGCCTTCGAGGTCTTCACCTCACGCCGCGCGGCGATCGCGGTCGAGGCCGCGGCGCTCTGGCTCGAGGAGACGCTTCAGAAGGACTGATCGGGGCTGTCGGGCGGTCCCGGCTCCCCGTCGAGCACCGCCTGCAGGCAGCTCTCGAGCTCGGGCGACATCGTCCAGCCGCAGGCGAAGCCCTGCGGCTCGCATACGCCGTGCTGCTGGTAGCAGTGGTCGGTCGGGCGCGCGAGGCAGATCGAGGCCGGCGCCTCTTCGCCGGCGTTGCCGCAGATCTCGCCGCCGCAGCCGCCGATCTGGCAGCCGCGCGCGACGCGGCACTCACCCGGGGTGGCGAAGCCCGCGCCCAGCGCCTGGCGGAAGCAGTCGTTGCCGTAGGTGATGCCGTCGCAGCCGCACACGGGCTCGTACTGATCGGTGCAATGGTCGGGGCGCTGGTGGCAGACGCCGGTGCCGTCGGCGGCGCCGCACCACGCGTCCTGGAACTGGCAGAAGTAGCCGTCGGGGCAGGCGCCGAGGCGGCCGCCGCAGGCCTTGCCCTCGGCCGTGGCGCTGACGAAGCGCTGATAGAGCTGCGAGGCGACGAGCGTGTGCGCGCTGCCGCCCGGGCCGGTCACCTTCTTGCGCTTGCCGGCGACCATCACCGAGCCATCCTGCATCGCCTGCCACGCCTGGTCGATCTGCTCGTCGGACAGGTCGGTGCGGGTCAGGTCGACGCCGGCGACCTGCGAGATCGGGTCGGCGTTGCGGTTGAGGCGCGTGAGCTCGGTCGAGACGCACGGGTGGGTGATGCACATGATGCCGAGGTCGTGCGCGCGGTAGAAGATCCCGGTCGCCGGGTTCTCGGTCGGGGCGACCCACGCCTCGCTGACGTGCAGGACCGCGATCTCGGGGAACTCGGGGTAGAAGCCGATGCCGAGCTCGCCGCGCACGACGAGCCGGCCGGCGCGCGCCAACTGGGCGAGCTCGTTGGCTTCTTCGCCCTGGGCGATCGCCGAGAAGTCGTACTCGGCGACGTAGCACTGCTTGTCCCAGGTGCCGTCGGCGCACTTCACCTTGGACTGGTTGACGCGGTCGACGTACATGCCGCCGCAGATCGGGAACATGCAGCGGCGGTAGTCGTCGGCGACCTTGGCGAAGTAGGTCCAGTTGTCGTGGTCGACGCCGTCGGCCTTGCCGGCGGTGAGCGCCGGCTCCTCGTGCGAGCCCTGGTCCTGGGTGGGGGCGTCAGCGCAGGCGGCGAGCGCGACGACGGATAGAGCGGTGGCGAGCGAGCGCTGGGTCATGAGCGACATCGTGGGGTCTCCGTGATTCCCGAAGGGGGCGCGCGCTCCTACCAGCGCCGCTCACGGAATGCAAGATGTCGCGTATGATGATCGTCATGCGCTGCGGGCGAGCCAGCGCTCGGCGCGCTGGCGCACGCGATCCGGGTGCGCATGCTCGCGCTCGGCGGCGAGCTCGATCGCGTCCTGGGTCTCGGGCGCGTCGGGGAAATGCTCGGTCAGCTGCAGCAGGATCTGATCGATCTCGGCGGCGGCGCGTGCGCGGTCGATGCGGGCGAGGAGCTCTCCCGGAGCGAACCTGCGCAGGGCGCGCACCGCCGCGATCGCCGGCAGGCGGGTGGCGACCGAGACGAGGTTCTCCGCGAGCCCCGGCTCGCGCGGCACGGCGCCGAGGACCCTGTCCTTGTCGTCGACGCGGAGCCCGAGGTCGGCGAGGCGGGCGACGAGCGCCGGCGGGGCGTGGCGCGTGACCAGCTCGCGGTAGGGGATGATCGCGGGCTCGAGCTGCACCTCGAAGGTGATCTCGTGGTGGCCGACCGTGATCCGCACCGGCATGCCCTCGTAGGTGCCGCCGCCGTGCTCGTCGTCGCTCGCGCTCGCGCCGTCGAGGAAGCCGGCGAGCTCACGCTCGAGCGACTCGCGCGCGTGCTCGCGGCGCGCATGCCGCGCGCCCTGGATGAGCGCGAGCGCCACGAGGATTCCCGCGGTGGAGATGAGAAAGGCGGCGAGGATCATCGACGAGCTCCGGGGGTTGGCGCGCGGCGTCGCCACGAGCGCCACCGCGACCGAATGACGCCGGTCTATAGCCCGGACCGCCACGCGCCACAACAGCCGTCGACAGCGTTCGCGGTGACCAGGCGCGGGCCGCCGAGGCACGATTTGCGTGGCGGCGCGAGGTCGTGCGACCTTCGCGGGGTCACCGAGGGTCCGTCACGGAGGAAACGATGCACAAGGCGACTTCGCACCTGGCCGCGCTCATGGCGCTCTCGATCCTCGGGCCCGCGGCCGCGGCCTCCGAGCCGCCGCCCCCCACGCCGGTGCACCAGCTCTTCTACCAGAACCTCACGGTGATCCGCGTGAACCCGCTCGGCCTGCAGAACCAGTTCGAGCTCGACTGGCGCCACCGCCTCTACGATCCGGGCGACTCGCTGATCATGTCGCAGAACTACTGGGCGCTGACGGCCGCGCCGATCCTGACGCCCGGCCTCATGCGCCTCGGCGTCGCCGCCAAGCTCCAGCCGCTGGCGATCCTCAAGCTGGAGGTCAAGTGGGAGTACCTGAACTATTTCGGGAATTTCGACCTGATCCAGTCCTACGCCGACGACGACGCCGACTTCTCCGACTCGGCGATCGCCGACGGCGGCGACGCCGGCCTCAACTACGCCACCGACGGCTGGCAGCTCACGCTCGACGGCGAGGCGCGCGCCAAGGTCGGCCCGCTCATCGTGCGCAACCGCTTCAAGGCCGGCTACCTCGAGGTCGCGCTGCGCGGCAACGACACCCTCTTCTACGAGCAGTACTTCGACCTGCTCCTGCCCGGGAAGGGCTGGTTCTTCACCAACGATCTCGACCTGCTCGTGCAGGTCGGCAAGAAGCTGATCATCGGCGCGCGCTGGGCCTTCATGGACGTGCAGTACCCCGACGACGCCTTCGCCCCCGGCGAGGACAAGGACAGCGACAACGCCCCGACCCATCGCCTCGGCCCGCTCGTCGCCTACACCTTCTTCGACGACCCGGGCGCGAGCTTCAACAAGCCGACGATCCTGCTGCTCGTGAACTGGTACCTGCAGCACCGCTGGCGCACCGGCGAGGACGTGAGCCAGGCCATGCCCTACTTCGTGCTCGGCTTCGCGTTCTCCGGCGATCTCATCCCGATCGACTGATCGAGACGATCACGGCTGAGCGAGGAAGAGACCGGCTTGCTGCTGCGCCGCGGTGGTGACCGCCGGATCGGCGAAGTCGAGCAGGAGGCCGTGGCCGCCCGCGAGCTCGGTGAAAGCGAGCGGCGGCAGCACCTGCGCGGGCGCGACCACCGGCAAGCCGAGCGGGAAGAGCTCCTCGCCGACCAGCACGACCTCGTCCGGCTCTTCGGCGCCGCTGGCCAGCGCCTGCGCGAAGCGCACGTTGGCGAAGTTGGTCACGACGTCGTCGCCGAAGGCGAGCTGCACGAGCACGCGCGGGCTCGCGCCGCCGAGCGCGCCGGAGGTGATGGCGCCGGCGTAGCTCGCCGGGTCGACGCCGCCGAGGATCGTCTCCGAGACCCGTGAGAAGAGCTCGCGCTCGGCGCCGTCGGGCACCATGAAGCGCGGCGAGTCGGCGAGCAGCCCGATGCCCGTCGCCTTGGCGGTCGCGTAGATCAGCACGTCGACGTCCTTGGACAGGCGCGGGCTGTCGTTGATGATCTGGGTCAGGTGCGAGCCGACCGCCGCGAGCAGCACGCGGTCGATCTCGGGCGAGACGGCGACGAGCGGGGTCGCCAGGATGGCGCCGAGCGAGTGCGCCACCACCCGGATCGCGCCGATGCTGTCGGGCGCGCCGTCACCGTCGAAGTCGATCAGCGGGTTCTGTCCGTCGCCAGCCGAGAGCAGGCGCACGAGCGCCATGTGATCGACGATCGACTGGCGGAGCTTGTCGCGGGTACGGGCGAGGAAGGTCGGATTGATGAAGGGATCCGGGAAGTTGATGCCGCCGGCTGCCAGCACCGGATCGACCTTGGTCGAGAAGCCCCCCTCGGGCACGGCGATCTCGGCCTGGCGGTCTCCATGCTGGTAGAGATCGATGGCGATGAGCGCGTGCCCGGTCGCGCACGCGGTGTTGGCGAACGCGATCCAGTCCTCCTTGCTGCGCGTGATCCCGTGCATCGCCACGATGACCGGCAGCTCGGGCGCGTGCACCTTGGGGATGAACATCAGGTAGGGCAAGAGCCGTGTCGGCGTCGCGCGCGAGAGCGAGAGCGGATTCTGCGGGTTGAAGGGCACCAGCGGCGTGCGGCCGAGGAAGGTGCCGTTGAAGAAGAGCTGCAGCGGGTCCGGCTGCGGATCGGAGATGAAGACCGGGGTCGCGATCGCGCCGCCGACGATCTTGCCGATGGCGTCCTTGGGCAGGGCGCTCGCGCCGGCCGCCTCGAAGACCGCGGCGATCGCCGGATCGGAGTCGGCGACCGCCTTGGCGCCGCCAACCGCGAGCCCACGACCCTCCTCCGGCAGGAGCGGCGTGATCGCGAGCAGGCGATCCTCGCCCGCCTGATCGACGGGCGCGAGCCCCGAGACGTAGGCCTTGAGGAGCTGCATCTGCCCGGTGGCGTCGACGACCGTGAACGAGAAGAAGGCGAGCGTGTCGCGGCGCGTATCGATGACACCGTCGGCGGCCGCGACCTTGGCGAAGTCCTCGTCGGTCGCGGGGTCGCCGTCGCGGATCACCAGGTCCTGGTCGTTCGAGGCCGACACGCCGCCGCCGCCGATCGTCTCGAGCCGTCCTCGTATCACCGCGACCGCATAGCGGCCCGGCGCCCAGGGGGCCTGAGGACGGATCAAGAGCGCGTTGGTGCGCTGCTGCAGGCGCGTCTCACCGAGCGGCACGAGCGTGGCCGCCTCGCCATCGACGCGGTAGATGCGCAGCGCGTCGGGCACGGTCGCGAGGTCGATCCAGCGATCGGAGTCGTCCTCGTGCGCGGAAAACGGGATGCGCACGCCGGTCGTCGGGGCCCAACCGAGCTGCGCGGTGTAGCGCAGTTGCTGCACGAACGGCAGGAGGCCGACCTGCGCCTCCGAGAATGAGTCGAGCACCTGCTCGCCCTTGTACTGGTCGGTCGGGAAGACGTGCTGCGTCGGGTCGCCGTTGGCGCGGTCGAAGAGCAGGGTGACGCCGGTGTCCTCGTCGCACGCCGCGAAGAGCACGACCAGGCTCGCGAGCCAGCGCGTCGCGCCGACCGTCGAGCCGTCGATTCGAGATCGCATCCACATCGCGCCGATCCTCCTCGTCACGTGCCCGTCAGCCGGCGATGTGGTCGACGACCGCGCGCAAGAGATCGCGCACCTCGCGCCACGCCGACGACGAGGTCGCCAGCCAGTCGCTGATCACGACCGCGCCGCGCTCCTCGTCCTTGAACGCGTGCAGCTCGGGGCCGGTGCCCGGGTCCTGGGGCGCCTCCTCCGGCACGTCGGGGAAGCCGGCGCGCGTCAGCGCCGCCAGGAGCGCGCGCTGGAAGTCCTCGTCCACCGCGGCGTCGTAGCGGTCCGAGGACTCGCCGGTGTGCAGGTCGACCTGCACCGCGCCGTCGCCCCAGATCGACAGCTCGGCCCGGCCGCCCGTCGCCTCGGGGTCGACGAAGAGGAGCTCGAGCGCCGGGTCGATGCGCCGGAAGCTCTCGGCCCAGAAGTCGTGCGCGGCCGAGTAGCCGGCCGACGCGCGCGCCGCCGACTTGGACGGGCCCGACACCACGCGGATGTCGAGGCTGCCCGCCGAGACCACGTCGCCGGCCTTGAGCGGCGACTCGGCGACCGGATGGCCGCCGACCTTGAGGATGGCGTCGCGGCGCGCCTGCATCACCGTCAGCGCGTCCTTGTCGAGGTCGAACTGCAGGTGCTCGGCCTTGAGCCCGCGCCCGTGCACGTTGATCTCGCAGCCGCCCTCGCCGGCGACGACACAGGCGTTGCCGGTGTCCATCACCATCGTGGTGACCGCGCCGCGGTCGGTGACGTAGACCAGGTGCCAGAACGCGGCCGGGCCCTCGTCGGCCACCGGTGCCGGCGCGTGCGGGCGCGGCGGGTGCACCGTGGCGGGCACCGGGCGCGCCGGGATCTCGTCCTCGTCGTCGATCACCGGCAGCGCCCCGACGAAGGTCGACTCGCCCGCCACCTCGACGACGAAGCGCACGCGCACCGGCACGAGACCCAGCCGCACGACGTCGCCGTCGCCGAGCACCGCGCGCGGCACGCGATCGCCGTGCATCCAGGTGCCGTTGGTCGAGCCGAGGTCGCGCACGACGACCTCGCCGTCGGCCCACTCGAAGGCGGCGTGCATGCCGGAGATCGAGTTGTCGACGAGGCGCAGGTCGGCGCTCGAGCGGCGCCCCACCACCAGCGGACGGTCCTGTGGGATCTCGCACTCCGCGTCGCGCCCGTCGGCGTCGGTGAACACGATGAACGCGGCCGAGGGCGTCACGCGCGCGGCCGCCGCCGGGGCAGGCACGGGCGCGGGCGCGGGCGCGGTGACAGCGGGCATGCCCGGCTCGGACTGAAGGCGCGAGCGCAGGCTCGAGCGGCGCATGACCTCGTCGCGCGAGACGAACATCGTCGCCGAGCTCTTGTCTTCCTCCTCGCGGGCTGCGGCCGCGGCCGGCGGGGGCGCGGCGGGCGTCGGTCGCGGGGCGGGCGTGGTCGACGGGCTCGGCGCGGGGGCCTCCGCGGGCGCGGCGGTCTCGCCGCCGCTGCGGATCGTGATGGTGAACTCGATGTCGCCGCAGCGCAGCACGTCGCCGTCGGTGAGCTCCGACGAGAGCGGGATGCGCGAGTCGTTGACGTAGGTCCCGTTCGGCGAGTTCATGTCGCGCACGCGGAAGCTGTCGCCGTCGCGCGAGACGCGGGCGTGGCGGGCGGCGACGCTCGGGTGGAGCACGCGCAGCTTGGCCTTCTCGCCCGAGCCGATGTCGTAGTGATCCTCGTTGATCTCGACCTTCTCCTGCGGGCCGCCCGGCAGCGCGTAGCGCAGGACCAGGGTCGCGCGCGGCGCCTTGTTGCGCCGGTGCTCATCGCGCAGGGCCTCGGCCTCGGCCGGCGTCACGTTGACCGTGTCCGACGCCCAGCCGTGCAAGCGTCTCAGGCGCTCGATGCGCTCCTCGATCGCCCGCGCGCGCTCCTCATCGTAGTCGAGTTCGTTCGAATCTGTGGGCTTGCCGTTGGACACTGGACCTCCATCGTCGTCAACGGGAGGGGGCTCTCTCATACCACACGCGGGCCGGTTGGCGGAACCGTGCGAGCCCACGGGAGCGGACGTGTGTCGTTTTTAGCAGCGATCGACGAAAGCCGCGAGGC
The DNA here is from genome assembly GCA_011526585.1 of Deltaproteobacteria bacterium. Taxonomy (GTDB): domain Bacteria; phylum Myxococcota_A; class UBA9042; order PHBI01; family PHBI01; genus WYBB01. The sequence continues at coordinate 6,481 of WYBB01000226.1, read as the reverse complement.
GTCTCGGGCCGATACCTCAGTTCAGGATGGCGGCGCGCACGCTGCGCGGCACGCTGACCGGCCCACCCTCGCCCGCGACCAGCGCGACGCCGTACTGACCGGGCGCGAGCGCGCGCAGGTCGAGGCGTCCGGTGAAACGCCCGGCATGCACCGCGAAGCGCTGCGCGAAGAGCGCGGTGCCGCCCGCGGGCGGCAGCACGAGGAACCACACCTCGGAGGCGCTCTCGTCGGTCGTGCGGCCGAGCACGGCGGCGTGCTCGTCGCGCTCGAAGAGGCGCGCGGGCAGCCCCTCGAGCGCGCTGACGCCGTTTTCGGAAAAGGCGTCGGGCGGCGCGAAGGAGAGCGCGGTCTGCGCGGCCAGCGGGGCTTCCCAGGCGGTGACGAAGGCGTCTTGCGCGGGCAGGAGCGTGCACCCTTCGGGGGTCGCGAAGCGCGCCGGCACCGACTCGCTCCAGACGTTCTCGATGTGGAAGTGCAGGTGCGGGCCGGTCATCTGCCCGCTGAGCCCGGTCTCGGCCAGGATCTCGCCGGCGGCGACGACGTCGCCGGGGAGCACGCGCGCGCTGCCGGCGGCGAGGTGCACGTAGGCCGAGAACAGCCCGCCGCCGTGATCGACGACGACGAAGTTCGCGTCGTCGCGGTGCTCGGGCTCGGGGCCGAACGCGCTCATGCCGTCCTCGACCCAGACGACGACGCCGCCGGCGGCCGCGTGTACGGGGGTCCCGAGCTCCACCCCGAAGTCCCAGGCGTAGCGCTCGGGCCCGCGGTGGCTGAAGAGCCCGTCGTTGCCCTGGGTCACGCGCACGGCGATCCCGGGCGGGGTCGGCAGGCGCAGGGCCAGCGGCGCCACCTCGCCGTCGTCCCAGCGCCGGCTCGCTTCGGGTGCGAGCGCGAGCTCGGGGCAGGGGTGCCCGGCGGGCACGACCGGCGTCGGCGTCGTGTCGTCGCGCTCCGCGCCGGATGTGGCGTCGCAGGCGGTGAGCGCGGCGCAGCAGAGCGCCCAGCCGAGCGCCGCGGGCGGGCTCATGTCATCGTCCCGAGGAGCAGCGCCTCGAGGCTCCGCACCTGGTCGCGCATGTGGGCGGCGCGCTCGAACTCCAGGGCTTGCGCCGCCTTGATCATCTCCTTCTTCAGCTCGGCGATGCGCAGGCCGAGCTCCTTCTCGGACAGCGCCGCGTTCTTGATCTCGCCGAGCGCGCTCTTGTCGGCACCCTTGCCCTTGCCCTTCTTGCCGCGCCGCCCGCCGCCGTCGGCCGGGGCGTAGTCCTCGGCGCGCGGGCCGGCACGCACCGCGCGCTCGATCGAGCGCGGCGTGATGCCGTGCGTCTCGTTGAAGGCCTTCTGGATGGCGCGGCGGCGGTTCGTCTCGTCGAGCGCGGCGGCCATCGAGCGGGTGATCTGATCGGCGTACATGATGACGGTGCCGTCGACGTTGCGCGCGGCGCGGCCGATCGTCTGGATCAGCGAGCGCTCGGAGCGGAGGAAGCCCTCCTTGTCGGCGTCGAGGATCGCGACCAGGCCGACCTCGGGGATGTCGAGGCCCTCGCGCAGGAGGTTGATGCCGACGAGCACGTCGAACACGCCTGCGCGCAGCTCGTCGATGAGCTGGATGCGGTCGAGGGTGTCGACGTCCGAATGCAGGTAGCGCACCTTGATGCCGACCTCCTGGAAGTACTCGGTGAGGTCTTCGGCCATGCGCTTGGTCAGCGTCGTCACCAGCACGCGCTGTCCCCTGGGCGTGCGCTGGCGGATCTCGTGCATGAGGTCGTCGACCTGACCGGCGACTGGGCGCAGCAGCACCTCGGGATCGATGAGCCCGGTCGGGCGGATGAGCTGCTGCGCGATCCCGTCGCCGGCCTGCTGGCGCTCGTAGTCGCCCGGCGTGGCGCTCATGTGGATGACCTGGTGGATCTTGGCCTCGAACTCCTCGAACTTGAGCGGGCGGTTGTCGAGCGCGGAGGGCAGGCGGAAGCCGAAGTCGACGAGCACGGTCTTGCGCGCGCGGTCGCCGCGGAACATGCCGCCGACCTGCGGGATGGCGACGTGCGACTCGTCGACGACGAGCAGCCAGTCCTCGGGGAAGTAGTCGATGAGGACCGGCGGCGGCTCGCCCGGCGCGCGCCCGGTGAGGTGGCGCGAGTAGTTCTCGATGCCGTTGCAGAAGCCGAGCTGCTCGAGCATCTCGAGGTCGTAGAGCGTGCGCTGTTCGAGGCGCTGCGCTTCGAGGAGCTTGTCCTGCGCGCGTAGCTCCTCCAGGCGCGGGCCGAGCTCCGCCTGGATCGAGGCGATCGCCTTCTTGAGCTGCTGGGCGGGCGTGACGTAGTGGCTGTTCGGGAAGATCGCCACCGAGAGGAGCTTGCCCTTCGTCGCGCCGCGCAACGGATCGATGCGGGTGATCGACTCGAGCTCGTCGCCGAAGAAGGAGAGGCGATAGGCCTCGTCGTCCTCGTGCGCCGGGAAGACCTCGATGACGTCGCCGCGCACGCGGAAGGTGCCGCGGTGGAAGTCCCAGTCGTTGCGCTGGTACTGGATGTCGACCAGCTGGCGCAGCAGGCGGTCGCGCAGGTAGGACTGGCCGGCCTCGAGGGTGATGAGCATGTCCTGGTAGGCGCCGCGATCGCCGATGCCGTAGATGCACGAGACCGAGGCGACGATGATCACGTCCTTGCGCGAGAGCAGCGCGCGCGTCGCGGCGTGGCGCATCATGTCGATGGTGTCGTTGATGAGCGCGTCCTTCTCGATGTAGGTGTCGGTCGAGGGGACGTAGGCCTCGGGCTGGTAGTAGTCGTAATAACTGACGAAATACTCGACGGCGTTGTCGGGGAAGAACGCCTTGAACTCGGCGAAGAGCTGCGCGGCGAGCGTCTTGTTCGGCGCCAGTACGAGCGTCGGCAGCTGCACGCGCTCGATCACGTTGGCGACGGTGAAGGTCTTGCCGGTGCCGGTCGCGCCGAGCAACACCTGGTGCACGAGCCCGGCCTCGAGGCCGCGCACGAGCTGGTCGATCGCTGCCGGCTGGTCGCCCATGGGCGTGAACTCCGAGACGAGGCGGAACGGGCGCGAGAGCGGCAGGGCCTCGAGCTCGTCGTCGTCGTGCTTCGTCACTTCTGTCCGCATCGCGCCACCTCCCAGGGCCCCGCGTCGGCTCGGCCGCGACCCGCGCGGGCTTGCGCGAACCGGTCGCCCCGGCTAGATGATCGCGCACGGGGAGGCGAGGGTACGCAAGTTCCGGCCCCGTTGCATCGCCAACGCGCGATCGCCGCGAAAGTCGAAGGGAGATCATGTCGGCACCAGCGCTCATCACCTTCCCTGCCGCGGGCGACAAGACGCTCGTGCGTTTCCTGACCGCGCAGGCGAAGGAGCTCGGTACGACCCACAAGGAGATCCTGAACGAGGTCGCCGGCGCCGTCAGCGAGCGCGGCTGGGTGCAGCCGGCCGACGGGCTCGTCGCGAGGCTCGTCGACCAGGCGGGCATCGCGCGCGACAAGCTCGAGGCGGCGATGAAGGACCTCGCGTTCCGGCGCCTCATCAGCCTCGACGCGAGCGGTCAGCGCATCGTCGGCCTGCTCGGCAGCGTCTCGCTCGACCCGACCCCGCACCGCGCTCACCTCCAGACCGGCATCGACGTCTACGTGCACGGTGGCATGGAGCTCCTCGCCGTCAACTCGATGTTCCTGCGCCCGGTGGACGTCTTCACGCGCTGCCCGGTGACCGGCCGCGAGCTCAAGCTCAGTATCGCCGACGAGGCCGTGGTGCGGGCCGAGCCGAGCGGGATCTCCGGCTTCATGGCCGAGTGGGATGGCGTCGAGCCGCTCGAGCAGGTCGCCGCGCGCTCACCGCTCTTCGCCGACGACGCGGCGATGGACAGGTGGGTCGCCGATCACCCGGGGCTCGCAGGCACCGAGCTGCCGGGCGACCTCCTGCTGTGGGTGGGCATGGAGGCCGTCAAGTCGCTGGGCGGGCTGCGCTTCAAGCTGATCGGCCACCCCTGACCGCAGGTTGCGACGCGGTCCAGGGTCCGTTGAACGCGAGGCGCTCGAGGTGCGCGAGGTCCACGCGCACCGGCTCGGGGCCTTCGCCGCCCGGGCGGCGCGGCAGGCGGCGCGCGAGCGCATCGAAGGCGGTCTGGGTGGCCGCGAGCTGAAAGGGGCCGAACGCGGTGTAGGCCGCCTCGTAGTGTTGCACCTGGTACTCCTCGAAGGTCGTGCAGTAGCCGGTGTAGGCGTTGGCGTAGGTGGCGATCGCGACGTGCGCGACCGGCTCGCCGCCCTGCGCGAGGGCCTCGGCGATCGTCGCGCGCAGGCGCCGGCCGGCGACGGTGGTCATCTCGAAGGGCACGACGGCGATCGCCAGCGGGCCGAGCCGGACGAGGCCGAGCGACAGCACTTGCGGCACCCAGGGCCCTTGTGGGACGGCGCCCTCGCGCAGGCGCGCGCCGGTCCAGGCGAGCACCGGATCGGTCGGCGGCAGCCAGCCGCGGCGGAGTGGGAAGAGCCCGACGAAGCGCCCGTCGACGCCGAGCCCGAGATCGAGGAGCGGAAACTGCGGGTCGAGGGCGCGCGGCGTGCGCGAGGTCAGTCCCGCGCGCAGCCGCTCGCGGGCGCCGGCGAGGCGGTTCAGGAACCTGGCCAGCCAGGCGTGCCGATAGAGCGGGCCCGGGCCCTCGGCGGTGCCGCGCGCCATGGCGATCCCCAGGCGCGCGGGGCGCGTCGTGCGCGGCTGCCCGTCGGGACAGCGGCGGGCGTCGACCGGCGCGGTGGCGAAGTCGACGCGCTGGACCGCGACCTGGAGCGGGCCCGCGAGCGGGGTGGCGGCGTCGGCGATGAGGCGCCTGGTGAGGCGCACCTGCGCGTCGGCGACGGCGGCGGCGTTTTCGAGATCGTCGTCGGAGCGCCCGGTCGTGTGTCCGCGGCGGTGGTCCCAGCGGAAGTTCGGCGAGACGTCGCCGCAGCACTCCTGCGCGAGCACGGCGCCGAGCCCGTCGGCCTCGAGCGCGAGCGCGGCGAGGCCCTTGTGATCGGGGTGCAGGCGGCGGTTGTCGGCGTGAACGCAGGTGCCGTGCAGGCCGAAGAGCTGCCAGACGCCGCGCGTGACGCCGTGCAGGTCGTCGAAGACGAGCGCGGTCATGGTGCGGTCGGTCGCCTCGTCGCGGCGGGCGAAGGTGACCGGTGTGACGTCGGCGTTCTCGTTGTAGGCGAACCACGAGCGGTTGAAGGCGATGCCCTCGGCGGTCGGCATGGTGTCGTGGCCGAGGCGCACGCGCCCGGGCTGCATCGTGCGTGCGGCTTCGCGGATCGCGGCGAGGGTCGCCTGCACGAGCCCGTCGTAGACCGGGCGCGAGAAACCCGGCGTGTTCAGGTTGATCCAGAAGTGGTGCCCGTAGCCGCTGGGACCGCTGTGGGTGTGGGTCGCCGCGATGAAGACGTTGTCGGGGCCGAGGCCGAGCTCGGGGGTCTCGTCGCGCAGGGCGTCGGTCACCGCCAGCGCGAGCCCCTGCGTCACGACCAGGAGCTCGAGGGTGACGAAGGCGACGCGCGTGCGCCCGTCGCCGATGACGACGGCGCGCGCGAAGAGCGGCACGCCGACGCCCTCGGCGCGGTTGTCGATGCGGCCCCAGCCCATCATGGTCATGCCGGGCTCGTAGAGCGACATCTCCGCGCGGCCGAATCCGAACTCGATCATGGCCGATCCCTACCGCGACCGGTGGGTCCGCGCCAAGCGCCGAGGCGCGCCTTCGCGCGGCGGGAGGAGTTTGGTACAACGGCGCGCATGCACGAAAGGCAACTGCTCGAGCACGTCGCGCCGGAGGACCGCGAGGAGGTCGGACGCCTCCTGGCGACCTTCGTCGCGGTGGCCGGCGACGCGGTCGACGACCGCATCGACAGCTTCGCGCACGCGCTCCACGAGCGCGGCCTCCTGAGCGCCGAGGGCCTTCAGGACTTCATGACCTATCATGGGCTCTCGCTCGGCGAGCTCGACGCCGCCAGCGAGCCTTCGTCCGCCGGCACGCGCTACGAGCTGATGGCGCTGGTCGGGCAGGGGGCGATGGGCGAGGTCTTCCTGGGCCGTGATCCGCCGCTGCGCCGCACGGTGGCGGTCAAGCGCGTCAACGCCGAGATGGCGAAGGACGCGGCGCTCCTGCAGCGTTTCATCAACGAGGCGCAGGTCACGGCGCAGCTCGATCACCCCGCGATCGTGCCGGTCTACGGGCTCGAGCGCGGCGCCGACGGCGGGCTCGCGTATGCGATGAAGTTCGTGCGCGGCGTCACGCTGACGCGCTTCATCGAGGACACCCTCGCGCAGATCGAGGCGCGTGGTCGCGCCGACGACGCCCACTCGCTCAAGGCACGCGTGGAGACCTTCCTGCCGGTGCTCAACGCCATCGCCTATGCGCACCGCCGCGGCGTCGTGCACCGCGACCTCAAGCCCGACAACATCATGGTCGGCAGCTTCGGTCAGGTGCTGGTGATGGACTGGGGGA
>WYBB01000044.1 GCA_011526585.1 Deltaproteobacteria bacterium | reverse complement strand
GCGCTCCGCGACTCGAAGCGCTCGAGTCCCTCGAGCAGCCGCAGGATCGCCGTCTGCACCAGGTCCTCGGTCGGCTCGACGCGGGTGCCTCCACGACGCTCGAGCACGCGCGCGAGCGTGAGCACCAGCGTTGCCGCGGTTTGGGGATCCAGGGACGCGCGCGCGCGGTCCCGCGTGAGCGCTTCCGGCTCTCGGGCTTGCGTGTTCATGGTCGACCGTGGGCTTGACGTTAGCACGGGCGCGCACGGAGTCACTTCCAGGGATGTGCTCATGCGCTGCGTGAGATTGGGATGCTACGCAACAACCATGCCGTCGCCAGGTTTCAACCAGCGAATGTGCCAAGGCTTGGCGGGTCCAAAATACCGGACACGAGATGGCGGAGACCGTCCATGATCTCGGACGACTCGCTGAGCCGCAGCACGTTCTGAACGTTCAGCGCAGAAGCTCACGCACGTTCAGGTTCTTGACCAGCTCGTAGACGTACGAGCGCGCGATCCCGAGCCGCCGCCCGGCCTCGGCGATGTTGCCCGTCGCTCGCAGCGCGTCGGCGAGAATTCGCCGTTGTGCCTCGCGGATGGCGTCCGCCCAGGGCACGATGGCGGCTGGAGCGCGGCCTGGATCGGCGAGCAGGTGGCGCGGCTCGATCGCCGCGGCGCCTTCGGCGTGCGCACGGATCGCCGCGCCCAGGACGGCGTTGCCGAGCTGGCGCACGTGGCCCGGCCACTCGGCGCTCATGAGCGCCTGGCGCGCGGCGAGCGAGAGCTCGATCGCGCCGACGGCGTTGCGCTCCCTCGCGCGCGCGAGGAAGTGGTCGGCCAGGAGCGGGATGTCGTTACGCCGGTCCTGGAGGGCGGGGACCTCGATCGGCACCACGTCGAGCCGATAGTAGAGGTCCTCGCGCAAGCGCCCTTCGGCGACGCACCGCGACAGGGCGGCGCTGCTGGTGGCGATGATGCGCACGTCGGCCCGCACCGGCTGGCTCGCGCCCAGTGGCCAGAAGTTGCCATCCTGGATGAGCGGCACGAGCCGGGCCTGGGCCGCGGGCGCGAGCTCGTCGATCGCGTCGAGGACCAGGGTACCACCGTCGGCGCGCGCGACCGCGCCGGCCGACGTCGCGTCGCCCATCGGATCGGACGCCTGCGCTCCGAAGAGCTCGGTCTCGACCTGCGGCGCCGGGATCACCGCGCAGTTGATCGCGATCAACGGTTTCGAGCGTCGCGCGCTCGAACGTGCGATCACGCCCGCGAGCTCCGACTTGCCAGTGCCGGTGGGCCCCACGAGCAGGACCGGCACCTCGAGCGGGGCCACCGAGGCGGCCAGCCCCAGCACGGTCGCGAGCTCGGCGCTCTTGCCGACGATGCTCTTGGCCTCCCCGTCGAGGCGCGCGCGATGGGGCACGGTCGGGTCGTCCCCGGCGCTCGCGCTGGCGATGACGAGCCGCCGCGCGACCCATGGCAGGTGGCGCGCGAAGAGCTCGGCCCAGCGCCGCGCATCCGGCGCGAGCGCGCCGGCGCCCTCGAGATGCACGAGGCCGACCATCGGCGCACCGACCGGCACCGAGAGCCGGCCCTGCGATTCGACCGCGCGCCCGCTCGCGAGGGCCTCGCGCACCTCGTCACGCACCAGGTGCTCGCCGAGCGCGGCACGCTGGCCCGCCCCGTCGAAGCCGACAGCCGCCATGACGCCGAGGCCCGGGCTGCGGGGCTCCCCGAGCTCGAGGTAGGCGCGCTCGGCGCCCGCGCAGCTCGCCACCTGCGTGAGCGCGCCGTCGATGTGATCGAGCGGGCGCGGCCCGTCGAGCACCGCGAAGATGCAGCGCAGGAGGTCGCGCTCGCGCGTCGCCTCGACGAGGCTGTGTATGTCGGATTCCGTCGTCATCGGGACCTGTGACGTTTCGGGCGAGCTTCCCGAGCCTGTCCGCTGAGTGGCGTCAGCCCTGGCGACGTTTTGCACTTTGTCGCAATGGACCGGGTTGACCCGCGGCGAGGTCGGGGTCATTCAGCCCGCATCGACGACGAATGCGTGACACCCGGCGCGGCCGGGATGGAGGAGCTGACGATGGCCAGGGAGCAGAAGTTCGCGTTGGAAAAGGGCGGCGACAAGCGTCTCGTCGTGCGCTGGACGGGGATCTGGAAGAACATCGAGACCTCGCTCGACGGCCAGGTGCTCGGCGAGCCGATCCCCAACCTGAAGGCCCTCAAGGAGGGCCGCGACTACAAGCTGCCCGACGGACGCACGCTCACCGTCAAGTTCGTCACCGGGATCTTCGAGCAGCAGGGCCTCGCCCTCCAGATCGACGGGCGCCCCATCGCCGGCTCGAGCCAGGACCCGCGCGAGCAGATCAAGCTCGCCGCCGGCCTCCTCTACTTCGTCGCCGGCCTCTCGGCGCTGCTCGGGATCCTCGGCATGGCGGGCGTCGCCTTCCTCGCGAACCTCGGCTTCGGCTGGCCGTCGCTCGCCGCCGGCGCGGTGATCGGCGTGCTCGGCTACGTCGGCGCCAGGCACCGCTCGCGCGCCGCCTTCGCCGTGGCAGCCGCGATCATCCTCGTCGACATGGCGCTGTCGATCGCGCTCTCCGCCGACATGGGCGGGCGCGTGCCGACGACCGGGCTCATCATCCGCGCCTTCATCCTGATCGCCGTCTTCCGCGGGATCAAGGCGGTCGGCGACGCGGCCAAGGCCGACGATCGCGACATGGCCGAGACCTTTCGCTGACGATCGGCTATGCTCCCGGCGTCGCGTCGGCCGAGCCCCGGGATCTCGCTCCCGGTCCTCGGCGCGCGCGCACGGGGGGGCAGCGATGAAGGCGCTTGTGGTCGGTGGGCTCCTGGCTCTGTCGGTGGGTACGGTGTGGGCCGCGTCACCCGCGGTCTCGCGCGGCGAGGTCCTGCTCCAGGTGAGCTTCGAGGAGTGCATGGCGCTCGCGAAGTCGGCGTTCACGGCGGAGGGCTACAAGGTGGCGCCGTCCGATCAGAAGAGCGTCAGCTTCGTGCTGGCGCACAAGGACATCCACACCGCCTACATCACCTGCAGCCCGGCGCCGAAATTCGACATGTGGGCGAACATCTTCGTGGCCAGCTATACGCAGGATCGCAACATCCCCGGCAACGAGCGGGTCAAGCTGCAGACCCATCTCGCCAACGCCAAGGCGAAGAAGACGCCCTGATCCCCCGAGCGTCCTGGTCAGCAGGTCGCCGCGGAGCCGGCGTGTCGAGGGCGTCGTCGAGCGCGTCGTGATCGACGCGGTCGACCCAGCGCTCGCTGGCGAGCGAGACGGCGCGCGCCAGCGTCAGATCGCGCGGCGGGCGGCGCTCGGCCGTGGACCACGGGCGTAGGGGCGGCCCTCGTGGCCGCCCGCAGGGCGCCGACCTCGTTCGGGGCGCAGGTCTAACACCGTGACCAGTGCATGACCTCGGCCTCGTCGCCGATGACGTAGATCATGCGACAGATTGGGGAGCCGCCGCCGAGCGGGCGCGGGAACAGGTGCTCGCGCACGACGGTGCCGGCGGTCGAGCCGAAGGTGTTGTCGACGAGGATGAGCGGTGCGACCGAGAAGAGGAGCTCGGCCTCGTCGTCGATCACCCAGCCGGTGTTGCCCGAGCGGCGATAGTCGTTGCCCTCGACGAGGGTGTCGCTGGTGGCGTCGATGAAGATCGCCGGGCGGCCGTTGCGGAAGTCGAGGTCCTCGAAGACGTTGTCGCGCACGGTGGCGTTGGCCTGACCGAGCAACGAGATGGCGCCCGCGCCGTAGTACCCGCCGATGTGGTGGTTGCCGGTCACGGTCATCGCGCCGGTCATGCCCTGGCTGTAGATGTCGCCGTTGCCGTCGGTGTCGATGAAGAGGTTGTCGGCGATGAGCGCCGTCGGGTCGCCGCCGACCAGCGGCGTCCACGAGCCGCTGGTGCGCTCGAAGCGGTTGCCCTGCACGAGGAAGTCGGCGTTGGCGGGCTCGCTGGAAGCGCCCATGGCGCCGAAGAAATAGAAGGTGTTGCGCAGGTCGTGAAAGACGCTGTCGACGAGCGAGAAGCTGCAGCGGCGCTCGGCGGGTACGACGGTGCGCTGCACCGAGTAGAGCGCGCGCACGATGCGGGTGAAGCGCGATTCGCGCACCTCGAAGGCGTCGTAGCAGCTCTCGGAGACGACGCCGCGATCGAGGTGGCGCGCCGGGTCCTGGAAGTTCTGATACTTGAGGTTGTCGCTCGAGATGGTGACGCGGGTGAGCGCCGCGCCCGAGCTCTCGAAGAAGTAGAAGGCCGCGCCGGCGAAGCTCTGGCCGGCGTTGAACGACGTGGCCTGGAAGCGCCCGCCGTCGGGCACGTGCACGGTGAGGTCGGAGACCTTCGCGCCGGTCGTGCCGGCGAGGCCATCGAAGTAGAAGATCGAGTACTCGTTGTCGCGTCGGCCCTGGCCGGTGGCCAAGATGGTGGTGTCGCCGCCTTCACGGCCGCGCAGCGTGCCGTCGAAGCCGGCGACCTTCAGGCCGTGGCGCACGTGGAAGCGCGGGCCGCCGAGGAGGACGGTCGCGTCTTGTCCGTCGGCGGTGGCGGCGATGAGCGCGCACTGGATGTTGTAGGTGTCCTCGACGCCGTTGCTGGTCACGGTCCAGGTCGTGTGGCCGCGTGGGCGGATCAGGTGGCGGTTTCGCAGCGGGTCGCAGGCGAGGGTGCAGGTCGTGCTGCAGCTCACGCTCGGATCGCCGTTGAGCGCGCCGGCGTCGCAGTCCTCGGTCGGCTCGATGCGGCCGTTGCCGCAGTCGGGCTCGAGCCCGGTGCAGGCCGCGTTGCACAGGCCGGGCGTGCCGTTGAGCTCGCCGTCGTCGCAGGACTCGGAGGGCTCCTGGACGCCATCGCCGCAGGTCGGGCACACGCACGGGCCCATGTCGTCGGGCAGCCCGAAGTCGGTGAACCCGGTGCAGCCGCCCTCGGTGCGGTGCGCGTCGTGCGAGGTACAGGGGAGCCCGAAGGCCCGTTCGTCGAAGAGCGTCTCGCAGTAGGCGGTGAGATCGCCGCAGGCGATGGGCTCGGCGTTCAGGGCGAGCGCGGCGGCGACAGAGGTGACGGACTCGATGAGGCCGAGCATCAGGGCTCCTTTGAGGTGAGGGAGTGTGGTCCCGAAGCGCTGTGACGAGTGAGCGCTTCGTGGGCCAGAAGACACTAGCCCAGGCGCGCGGGCGGAGCCAGCTCCGCGGGAATGCGAGAGAATACGGCGTTACCCCCCATGCAACCCGGGCGCGGCGTGAAGGCAATGTTGCGCGAGAATACGAAATCTTCAGCGATACGCGTCGAAGCGGTACGTGCCGCGCACGGTGTGTCCGCGCGCATCGCACGCGACCTCGAGGTCGCCGGAGACCGCGTAGGGGCGGTCACGCTCGTCGCTGGCGGTGACGTCGATCTCGCCGCAGAGGCCGAGGTCGACGGACTCCGTCGGTCCCTCGAAGACCGTGACGCGCGCGCGCTTCTGGTTGGTCCAGGCGACGAAGAGGCGGCGGCCTTCGCGGTCGACGAGGTCGACGCCGAGGAAGCCCCAGATCTGCCCCGAGCCGCAGGTCGCGACGTCGAACGGGCGCCCGTCGAGCACGAGCCCCGACGAGCAGCCGGCGCTCATGACGAGGGCGACGATGGCGGCGAGCGTGAGGGGTGGCCAGCGGTGCACGGACCGAGCATCGGGCGCGCCGCGGCCTTGCGTCAAGCGCGCGCGGCCGGGATGGCGAAGCGCGCGCGCACGACGGCGAGCGGCTCCTCCCACATGTCCTCCCAGCGCGCGGTGAGGAGCGAGCGCGAGGCCTTGCCGCGGCGATAGCCGTCGATGAGCTTCCTGAAGACGCCGGGGTGGCGATGCGCCATGCGCACGGCGCCGATTACGGCGAGGAGCGCGGGGCCGGGCAGGCGGGCCTGGGCGTAGCTGAAGGCGAGCAGCGCGATCTCGTCGTCGACGGTCGTGTCGTAGCCGGTGAGCACGTGCCAGATGTCGTGGCACTGGCGCATGCGCTGGCCGACGTAGGCGAGCGGTCCCTCGACGCCGGGCGGGGCGTGGAAGATGTCGGGCGAGAGGCCGCGCGATGAGAGGTGGCGGGCGAAGGCGCCACCGAGGGTGTCGGGGGGCAGGCGCTCGAGGGCGGCGAAGTCGACCGAGCGCGAGTCGATGGCCGGCTTTTCGGAGAGCAGCGCGACGCCGCCGGGCTCGCAGGCGAAGCGCGCGATGAAGCCCGGGATGGAGCGCGCGTTGGCCACGAGGAAGAGGGTGAAGACCTGGCGGGTGTCTTCGGGGTCGGAGAGGATGGCGATGAGCGCGCGTGTGCCGAGGCGGAGGCGGGCGCGGAGGTTGCCGCTGAGCGCCGCGCGCACCGCGGCGACCTCGTCGGGATCGGCGGCGTACGCGTTGGCGGGAGGTTCGGCCGGTGGTGGCGCGGCCTGAGCGAGCGGGTGCAGATAGGCGAGGGCGGTCATGGCGTCTCCCGGACTCTGTTGACGATAATGTCAATAGAGCCGCGCCGCGGGGTTGTCAAGGTCGGGTTCACGACAAATCGACACGGGCTCGTTCACGATGTGTTCGGTCGTCCTTGCCGAGGGCCCGCTGGCTGCGGTAGCGCAAGTTCATGAAGTCGACGCGGAGGAGCGGACAGGCCGCCGGCGGCGGGCGGGCCCCGGACAAGAGCGATGGCGCGCGCGCGCCGAAGCCGCGGCGCACGAGGCGCACGCCTGAGGCGGCGCGCGAGAACATCCTCGAGGCGGCGCGCACGCTGATCGCCGAGGTCGGGCCCGACGCGGTGGCGATCAAGGACGTCGCGCGCCTGGCGGGCGTGAGCCGCACGCTGGTGCTGCACTACTTCGGGGGGTACGAGCCGCTGGTGCAAGAGGTCCTGCGCACGGGCGTGCAGCGCTTTCGTGCGCTGATGCTGGCCGAGGTGCGGTCCGAGGGACCGGTCGAGCCGGCGGCGTGGATCGCCCTGGTCTTCGACGAGCTGCGCAACTCGACGACGGGGCGGCTCGTCTTGTGGGCGCTCTTGAGCCGTCGCCTCGAGGGGCCGGACGCGTTCTTCCACCGCGAGCAGGGGCTCAAGCTGCTCTGCGACGCGATGCAGGAGCGGCTGGTCGCGGTCTACGGCGACCAGGCGCCCGAGCGCGCGGCGCTCGAGTCGACGGTGGTCCTGGGGATCGCGGCGGCCTGGGGCTACGTGCTCGGCGGGGCGGCGCTATGGGGCGCGCTCGGCAAGGCACCGGACGAGGCGCGTGACCGCGAGGCGCGCGATCGGCTGGGCCGCATGCTCCTGCAGAGCGTGCTCGGGCCGCGCCCAGCGCTCAGTCGACGGTGAAGACGAGGCGGAAGTACGCGTTGGAGAGATCGCGGCACGACGGGTTCCACCAGACCCAGCGCGCGCCGAGCGCGTGCAGATCGTAGGGCAGGCCGGCCCAGGGCTGGGTGTTGGCGCAGGCGGCCGGCGAGGTCCAGGCGGCGTCGTCGAAGTCGACGGCGTGCCAGCCGGCGGGCGGGGCGTCGGGGCCGGTGACGTGCCACTCGGGTTTGTCGTCGCCGGAGACCCAGCGCGGGACGCCGTCGATCTCGATGGCGGCGATGATGCCGCTGGTGACGGCGTGCAGATCCCAGGCATGCAGCGTCAGCGTGTGGCAGCCCGAGGGCAGGGTGAGCTCGTGCCAGCTCGTGTCCTTCCAGTGGTGGGGGCCGGGCGGGCGCGCGATCGGCAGGCCGTCGAGCCAGCCCTCCCAGGCGTCGTCAGCGGTGAGGCCGAGGCGCACGTGGTGGTCGCGGACCTCGCCGCCTGTCCACTCGCAGCCGGGGATCCCGGTCGGCGGCGGGTCGATCGGATCGGGCGCGGTGGCGGCGGTGATCGGCACGACGACGATCGGCACGCGCGAGCGCGTGCGCACGACGAGGTCACCGCGGTCCGTGCCCGGGGTGGAGGCGGCGCGGTAGGTGAGCGCGACCGAGGTGATCGCGCCGGCCTCGAGGCGCGAGGGCAGGGGTTGGGCGAGGGCGAGGCGCGGTGAGCTCGGCGAGGTCACGCCCAGCGCGGCCAGCGCCGGATCGGCTGCGGCCTGGGCGTCGGCGAGCGCGATCGAGACGATCTCGAGGGCGTCGTCGCCGCAGCTCTCGATCTCGATCGGCAGCGTGGTCGTCGTGCCGGGGGCGCGCGCGCCGAAGTCGACGGCCGGCGGGCGCACGAGCACGCACGGGCCTTGCACGTCGCGCTCGACCGGCACGTGCAGGCCAGCGACGGTGTTGGTGGCGTCGCCGTAGAAGACGAGCTCGCTCGTGCCGCCGGCGAGCGGGTCGGCGGCGAGGGTGATCGCGGCGGAGGTCCCGCCCGGCAGGACCAGCGGGGGGGCGAGCGCGCGCTCGAGGCCGTCGTCGTCGAGGGTCTGCGTCGCGTCGATGTGCGCGCGGTAGCCGCTGCCGCCGGAGAAGCGCACGCGCTCGATGGTCGCGGGGGCGTCGCCGGTGTTGAGCAGGGTCAGCGTGGCGGAGGGGGCGTCGCCGATGAGCACGTGGGCGGGGGTCGGCACGAGGAAGCCGCGGCCGCGCTCGACGGTGATCGGCACGCTGACGTGCGGGCGCTCGGGATCGCTCGACGTGATGGTGAGCGTCGCGTGAACGAGGCGGTCGTCGAGGCGTGTCCAGGTGATCGGCACGCGGCGCGCGGCGCCGGGCGACAGCGGCGGGATCGGATCGGGCAGGCGCGGGACGGCGAGCGCCGGGTCGGGCTCGAGCGCGATGGCGTGCAGCGCGAGCGGGCCGTCGCCGGTGTTGCGCACGAGGAGATCGAGCGTGAGCGCGCCGCCGGGTGGTGCGTCGTCGAGCGTGAAGACGATCTGGCGCGGCGAGAGCTCGAGGCGTCCGAGCTGGCCGAGCGAGAAACCGCCGTCGTCACCGCAGGCGGCGAGGGCGAGGTTGAGGGCGACGGGCCAGATCCGCGTGTGCATGGCGCCTCCTCCGGGGGGCCGTTACTTCCACCGGCCGGCGGGCGCTGTCACGCGTAATAGGCTTACGCGGTGCGCTTCTCGTCTCGGCGTCAGGCCGGGGCGAGGCCGAGGCGGCGGAGCTCGGCGGCGAGCCGCTCGGTGAGCGCGGAGGTGGCGGGCACGAGCGGCAGGCGCACGGCGGGGCGGGCGCGGCCGAGCAGGGCGAGGGCGGCCTTGGTGGGGGCCGGGCTCGGCTCGGCGAAGAGCAGTTGGATGAGCTGGCGCAGCTCGAGGTGGCGCTGGCGGGCGCGCGCGAGGTCGCCGGCGGAGAACGCGTCCCACATGTCGCTCATGTGGAAGGGCGCCACGTTCGAGACGACGGAGATCACGCCGCGGCCGCCGCAGGCGTAGAGCGGGAAGGCGGTGCCGTCGTCACCCGAGAGGATGCTCATGCGATCGCCGACGGCGGCGACGAGATCGGTGCCGCGCACGAGGTTGCCGGTGGCGTCCTTGACCGCGACGACGTTGTCGAAGGCGGCCAGGCGGGCGACGGTGTCGGTGGCGAGGTCGCAGCCGGTGCGCGTCGGCACGTTGTAGAGGACGATCGGCAGGGAGGTGGCCCGGGCGATCGCCTCGAAGTGGCGGTAGAGGCCCTCCTGGCTCGGGCGGTTGTAGTAGGGCGTGACGTGCAGGAGCGCGTCGGCGCCGGCCTCCTCGGAGGCGCGCGTGAGCTCGAGGGCCTCCGAGGTGGCGTTGCCGCCGGCGCCGGCGACGACCGGCACGCGCCCGGCGGCGGCCTTGACGGTGGCGGCGATGACGGCGACGTGCTCGTCGACGTCGAGGGTGGCGGACTCGCCGGTGGTGCCGACCGCGACGAGGCCGTCGACGCCCTGCGCGATCTGCCAGTCGACGAGCGCGGCGAGGGTGTCGAAGTCGACGGAGCCGTCGTCGTGGAGCGGGGTGACGAGCGCGGTGAGACAGCCCTCGAGCAGCGCGTGCTTGGCCATGGCCGGACCTCCGAGTCTTGGCGGGCGCCCGCCCCGCGAAAGGCGAAGCGGGATCGGGCGCCTGGTGTGTTTACGCCGATCGCGCGGCGGAGGGAATCCCAGCAGGCGGCGGAGGCTCGACGGCCAGGGTCCGGTCGTGGTCCAATGCCGGCAAGAACGGTTGGAGTCGGCAGTTGAACGAAACGGATCCCGATCTCATCCTCCCGGCCGAAGTCGCGTTCCAGCGGGCGGCGTCCGCGGCCAAGTACATCGCGCGCAAGCTCTCGGCGGCCAACTCGCTGGAGCACGCGCCGGCGAGCCGCCTGGCCGAGCTGGCCGAGCTCCTCGAGGCGGCGCGCGCCCTCTACGAGAGGCTGGCCGGTGTGCAGGCGGACGACGACGAGGTCGACGATCCGGGGCTGGGTGATACACAGGTCGCGGAGGTCGACGCGGCGATCGCCGCGCTGGCGGAGACCCTCGAGCGCTCGCGCCGCTGAGCGACCCGATCGGAGCCGGCCGACCTCGGCATGGGCGTCCCGCGGACGGTGTCGACGCGCGCCGGGTCAATCATAGAGCGAGTCGAGGAGCGCGCCGTACCTGGCTTCGACCGCCTTGCGCTTGAGCTTGAGGCTCGGCGTGAGGTCGCCGGACTCGACGGAGAGATCGGCGGGCAGGATGGCGAATCGCTTGAGCGTCTCGAAGCTCGCGAGCTCACGGTTGAGGCGCGCGACGTGCTCGGCGACGAGGGCGTGCACGCGCTCGTGGCGCACGAGGTCGTCGTAGGCGAGGTCGCCGAGCCCGGTTTCGCGTGACCACGCGGCGATCGCCTCGGGGTCGAGCGCGACGAGGGCCGTGCAGTAGTGGCGGTTGTTGCCGTGCACGAGCACCTGACTGACATAGGGGCAGGCGAGCTTGAGGCGCGACTCGAGCGCCTGGGGCGCGACGTACTTGCCGCCGGAGGTCTTGATCAAGTCCTTCTTGCGGTCGGTGATGCGCAGGAAGCCGTCGTCCAGCGCGCCGATGTCGCCGGTGCGCAACCAGCCATCCGCAGTCAGGCAGTCCGCGGTCGCTTCAGGCATGTGATGGTAGCCACGCATGACGCCGCGGCCTCGCACGAGGACCTCGTTGTCCTCGGGCGCGAGGCGCACCTCGGTCCCGGGCAACGGACGTCCCACCGTGCCGAAGCGATAGGCGTCCGGGCGGTTGAAGAAGGTCGCGGCGCTGGTCTCGGTGAGCCCGTAGCCCTCGAGGATGAGCACGCCCGCGGCGTGGAAGAACTCGGCGAGGTCCTTGGAGAGCGGCGCGCTGCCCGAGATGAAGAAGCGCAGGCGCCCGCCGAAGCGCGCCTGGATCTTCGAGAAGACGAGCCGGTGCGCGAGCGCGTGCTGCCAGCGCAGGGCGCCCCTGGGGCCCGCACCCGCCTGGCGGAGCGCGGAGACGCGCTGGCCGACCCCCATCGCCCAGGCGAAGAGGCGGCGCTTGACGGCGCTGCCGCTCTCGGCGCCGGCCAGGATCCTGGCGCGGACCTTCTCGAAGATGCGCGGCACCGCGGCGACGAAGGTCGGACGGACCGCGGCGAGGTTGTCGACGATGCGGTCGACGCGACCGTCGATGGCGGTCCGGAACCCGACCGCCAGCTGGGCCGCCTCGAGCACCTTGCCGAAGGAGTGGGCCAGGGGGAGCCACAGGAACTGGACGTCGTCCTCACCGAGGAGCCCGAGCGCGGCGATCCCCTCGGCCTCGTAGACCCAGCAGTCGTGGGTGAGCTCGACCCCCTTGGGGCGGCCGGTGGTGCCAGAGGTGTAGATCAACGTCGCGAGCTGGTCGGGGCGGACCGCGCGCGCGGTGCGCTCGAAGGCTTCGGGGTCGGCGGCGAGGCGCTCGCGCCCGCGCGCCATGAGCGCCGCCAGATCGATGACCCACCCGTCGTCGCTGGCTGGACCGTCGAAGACGATCACGCGCGCGACGCTCGGGATCTCGGACCTGCGCGCACGGAGCTTGTCGACCTGCGCGGGGGCGTGATCCGCGCAAGCGCCTCCGAGGGATGAGATATGCGTAGCTCGCGCGCGAAAGCAGCATGATCTCAGGAAGCCAGGAACGGAGGAAGGCAGGAGAGAAGCGCCACGCTCGAGATCCTCCT
>WYBB01000043.1 GCA_011526585.1 Deltaproteobacteria bacterium | reverse complement strand
CGGGCACCAGCTCGCCTACATCGGGACGCTGACCCGCGCCGCCGTCGAGCCGCGCGGCATCCTCACAGCCGCACTGCTCGCAAACGCCGCGGGCATACTGCTCTTCCACAATCACCCTTCGGGGGACCCGTCACCGAGCGCCGAGGACCTGGCCTTCACCCGCCGCATGGCGGAGGCCGGCGAGGTCGTCGGGATTCGCGTCGTCGACCACATCATCGTCGGCGAGCCCCCTGCCTTCGTCTCGCTCCGGCAGCGGGGAGCCTTTTGAGCTTCATGAGGCGACAGCGCTCCGCAGCTCGGTTTCGTCCCCGGTCGCGCTGGCCTTCGCGACGACCCCTGCTATCATGCGCCCGTGAGGGGGATTCGTCGCTTCGCCGCGCTCTTGCTTCTTCTCGTGCTCTTCCCGGGCGCGGGCGAAGCGATCGAGAATGCGGTGCATCTGGTCGGCTTCGGGCACACCGCGCATGCAGCGGACACCCCCGATCAGCACGAGCCTTCGGGATCCGAGCACGGATGTGGCGGGATGTTCCACCTTTGCTCCTGCTGCATGCAGGTCACCGGCGTCCTCGCGGTGGCTGCTCGACTGGGTCACGGCGCTGACTGCGCACTGGCGTCGGCCGCCACCTCACCCCGGCCTCTCGACGTCGATCTCCAGAGCACTGAACGCCCTCCCCGCGCCTGATCTCCGGTAGCCGCCCAGCAGGGGCCTGAGGGTCTCCCCAGGCCGGGGCGTCGGCGCCGTGCGCCGAGCCCTTGCCCCTGCCGGCAGCGCCACGCGTGCGCCCCGGCCGCGCGCGCGGCACCGTTCCCGGAGATCGATCCTTGTTTCCAATCGTCCGACCCGACCGGCTTCGCCGGTGGCGCCGTGTTGGCGCCTTTGCCCTGGCGTCGCTCGCCGCGCCGCTGGCGGCGCAAACGCCTGATCCGCCGCTCGCCAGCGGTGGATCGATCACGCTCGAGCAGGCGCTGACGCTGGCGTTCGAGCGCAGTCCCATGGTCCGGGAGAGTGCCGCGCGCGTGGCCCTCGCGGAAGGCGTCCTTCTGGGTGCCCGTACCTACCCGTTCAACCCGGTCCTCGAGGCCGAGCGCGCTTCTCGGGACGACGGGCAAGAGCGCACTTCCGACCGCGAGATCGCTCTCTCACAGGAGATCGAGATCGCCGGCCAGCGCGGCAAGCGCGTGGCGTCCGCGAGCGCTGCGGCCGAAGCGGCGCGCGCCGCTTTCGACCGATCGCGCCAGGAGTTGGCGACCCGGGTCGCATCCGCCTTCGCCACCGTTCTGCGAGCTCGCGAGCTCGCGACCCTCGCGGCATTCGAACGCGAGGTTGCCGCGGAGCTCGCCGCGTTCGAGCAGAGGCGACTGGACGCAGGCGCCGGCACCTTGATCGACCTCAACGTCACGCGCGCCGCGGAAGGTCGGGCGGAGCGTCGCGTCGCTCTCGCCCGCGCCGACGAAGCAGCGGCCCGCGCCGCGCTTGCCGAGGTTCTGGCGCTCCCTGTGGCGGAGCTACCCTTCGTCGCCGGTACGCTCCCGGACGCCTGGCCGGCGCCGCCAGCGCTCGCCGAGCTCGAACGCCTCGCGCTCGACCGGCGGAGCGACCTGCTCGCACTGCGCTCCGAGGTCGAGGCGGCAACCGCCCGGATCCGCCTCGAGCGCTCGCTGGCGACCCCGAACTTGGTGATCGGTGTCGCGAAGGGCCGCGAAGCCGATCGCGAGGACCTCGACACCCTGCGCGCAGGCTTCACGATTCCACTCTTCCAACGCAACCAAGGCGGCATCGCCACCGCGCGTGCCGATGAAGGGGTGTTGTCCGCTCGCCTCGCCTCCGCCGAGCTCGCGGTGCGGCGCGAAGTCGCCGCCGCGTGGAGCCGCGCGGAGGCGACCTCCCGCGCGCTCGCGGTCTTTCGTCAGACGGTCGCCGGAACGCTCGAGGAAAGCCTCGATCTGGTCCAGCGTGGCCTTGCGGCCGGGAAGTTGCGCGGCAGCGAGGTGCTGGTCTTCCGCCGCGAGCTGATCGACAGCCGCCGCGAGCTGATCGAGGCCGCCGCCGACGCCTGGCTGGCGCAGATCGAGCTCGGTCTCGCCACCGGCGCTACCCCCGTCCCCCCGACTTCCGACCTTCCTCGCTCTTCGGAGACCTCCCGATGACGTTCTCGACTCGCTACAACGCTTCAGTACTTTCGCTGCTGCTCGGCTTGGCACTCGTCGGCTGCGGCAACCCTGGTCCATCGTCCGCTCCGACCGCTGCTGGAGAGAAGGTCGCCGAAGACGATCACGCGGCCGGAAAGGCTGCTCACGAGCAGGAGAGCCACGGTGAGGAGGGGCACGAGGAAGGCGAAGCCATCGAGCTATCGGCCGAGGCCGTGGCCACCGCCGGCATCGTCACGGCTCCGGCGGCGTCCCGTCGGCTCCGAGCCGAGCTCGAGACGACCGGCTCGGTCGACTTCGACCAGCGTCGCTTCGCGCACGTCAGTCCGCGCGTCGGCGGCCGGGTCGAAAGCGTCCCCGTCGAGCTGGGGGAGGCGGTGCGTGCTGGGCAGGTTCTCGCGCGCATCGATTCGATCGAGCTCGGGGAGGCGGTCGGTGACTACCTGCAGAGCCGCGCCCGGGCGGAGTTGGCTCGCGAGACGTGGGAGCGGGAGGATCGGCTCTTCCGCGAGCGGGTCTCCTCGGAGCAGGAGATGCTGAGCGCGCGGGCCGCTTCCCGCGAGGCCGACGCGGCCCTGCGCGGTGCCGAGGAGCGGCTGCACCTGCTCGGATTGTCGAACGACGAGGTCGCCAAGCTCGGTTACGACCAGCCGCGCGTCTCGATCTACGAGGTCCGCGCCCCGTTCGCGGGCACGATCGTCGCGAAGGAAGTGACCCGTGGCGAGATGGTCGAGACCCAGAGCCAGCTCTTCCAGGTCGCGGACCTGTCGCGCGTCTGGGTGTGGATCGACGTTTACGAACGCGACCTCGCCCGGGTCCACCTGGGCGATGGGGTGACGATCGAGGTCGACGCGTATCCCGATACACCCTTCACCGGCGAGGTCGTCTATCTCGGCAGCAGCGTCCAGAGCGCGACCCGGACGGCCCGAGCTCGGATCGAGGTGCCGAACCCCGAAGGGCGACTGCGGCCCGGGATGTTCGCTCGGGTGCGGATTCTCGATCCGCACGCCGCCGCCGAAGCTCCGGGCACCGTCGAGGTGGTCGCCGTCCCCGAGGCGGCTGTCCAGCGGGACGGCGACCGCTCCGTCGTCTTCGTGGCGCTCGGCGAAGGCCGTTTCGAGCCGCGCACAGTGAAGCTCGGCCGCCGCGGCGAGGGGTTCGTCGAGGTGCTCGACGGGGTCGCCGTCGGCGAGCCGGTAGTCGTCGCAGGCGCCTTCTTCGTCAAGTCGGAGCTCGCCCGGGAAGAGCTGGGCGGCGGACACAGTCACTGAGGCCGCCATGATCCGACGCATCATCGATTTCTCGCTCGATAACCGCCTGCTCGTCGTCGCACTCTGGCTACTGGTCGCCGCTGCCGGCGTCTATTCCGTCCTCGGGCTGCCGATCGACGCCGTGCCCGACGTCACCAACGTCCAAGTGCAGGTTCTGACCAACAGTCCGGGTCTCGCGCCCGAGGAGGTCGAGCGGTTCGTCACGTTCCCGGTGGAGACCGCGATGAGCGGTCTGCCGAAGGTCGAAGAGATCCGCTCGGTCTCGAAGTTCGGGCTCTCGGTCGTCACCGTCGTCTTCGAGGAGGGCACCGACATCTACTGGGGCCGCCAGCTGGTCGGCGAGCGGCTGACCGAAGCGCGTGAAGCGATCGCCGAGGGTTACGGCGAGCCGGAGATGGGCCCGATCTCGACCGGCCTCGGCGAGATCTACCAGTTCGAGGTCAAGGCCGACTCCTCGTGCCCCGCCGAAGGCCCCGATACCGACGACTGCTACACGCCGATGGAGCTGCGCACGATTCTCGACTGGTACGTCAACTACCAGCTCCGGTCGGTGCCCGGGATCGTCGAGGTCAACTCGTTCGGCGGCCAGCTCAAGACCTACCAAGTGACGCTCGACGCCGAGCGCCTGACCGCGCACGGCCTGGCGGTGGGGGACATCCTCGGGGCGCTGCGGGCGAGCAACCGCTCGGTCGGCGGCGGCTACATCGAGCATCAGGGCGAGCAGTACCTGATCCGCGGCGAGGGCCTGCTCGACGACCTCGGAGACATCCGCTCGGTCGTGCTGGCGCACGATGCTGCCGGAACGCCGGTGACGATCGCCGACGTCGGCGCGGTCGAGCTCGCGCCGATGATCCGACAGGGCGCGGTCACTCGTGACGGGCGAGGTGAGGCGGTCGTCGGCATCGTCATGATGCTGATGGGCGAGAACTCACGGGTCGTCGTCGACCGCGTGAAGGAGAAGATCGCCGAGATCCAGGAGACGTTGCCGGCAGGCGTCACGATCGACACCTTTTACGACCGCACCGACCTCGTCCGCCGGACGATCCGTACCGTCGCCAAGAACCTCTCGGAGGGCGGGTTGCTCGTCATCGTCGTGCTGCTGCTCCTCCTCGGCAACCTGCGGGGCGGGCTGATCGTGGCATCGGCGATTCCGCTGTCCATGCTCGCCGCCTTCATCGCCATGAAGGAGCTCGGGATCTCCGGCAACCTGATGAGCCTCGGCGCGATCGACTTCGGCCTGATCGTCGACGGCTCCGTGGTCATGATCGAGAACATCGTCCGGGTGCTCCACGAGCGGCGCAGTGACCACGGCGTCTCGCACGTCGAGAAGGTCCGCTCCGCGGCGCACCAGGTGGCCAGGCCGGTGGTGTTCGCGGTCGGCATCATCATCCTGGTCTACCTGCCGATCCTGGCGCTGCGCGGGGTCGAGGGGAAGATGTTCCGGCCCATGGCGCTGACCGTGGTCTTCGCACTCGCGGCGTCGCTCGTCGCGGCGCTGACGCTGATGCCGGTCCTGGCGAGCCTCTTCCTCCGCAAGGTCTCGGAGAAGGAGCCCTGGCTCTTCCGCTGGGCGAAGCGGATCTACGTTCCACTGCTCGACGGCGCCCTGGTCCGCCGCAAGATCACGGTTGGTGTCGCGGTGCTGGTGTTCCTCGTCACGCTCGCGAT
>WYBB01000042.1 GCA_011526585.1 Deltaproteobacteria bacterium | reverse complement strand
GTTCGCGGCTGCAACGCGCGGGGCCGGCGTCGCTGCGCTTGGTCGGTCGTGCGGCGACCGTGAGGTCGCCTCCTCCCTCCCGGCGCTTGCTCCTTGGCCGCGCGCGTTTCGCTCGCGAACTCGATTAGGCGACAGGCCTCGAGTTCGCGGCTGCAAGTCACATCAAGCGATTGCTTCGGGGCATCGGTTCGGTCATCGTGGCGCGCGATGGCGCGGTTGAGCCAGATCTGGCCGGTCCTGGTGCTCCTGGGATGCGGGGCCGCCGGGGACGACGGCGCGACGCGCGAGGCGGTCGACAGCGGCGCGGACGGCGCGGACGGCGCGGGCGAGGTCGCCGGCGAGGCGCGCTGGGAGGTCGCGCTGGAGGGGCTCGTCGGGGCGCTGCTCGGGGTGACGACGGTCGGCGACGAGGTGTGGGCGGTCGGCGCGGACGCGGGCGACGGGACCGGGGCGATGATCGTGCGTGGGCGCATGGGAGGCGGCTGGGAGCGGATCGACGCGCGCGCGGTGGACCCGGCGGGCGGGCACCTGTGGTGGGTCTTCGCGCCCGACGGCGGCGCGCGGGTGTGGATGGTCGGCGAAGGCGGGCGGGTGCTGACGGTGGCGCGCGAGGGCGGCGAGGTGGCGCGGGTCGAGAGCGGCACCGACGCGACGCTCTACGGTGTCTGGGGGGCGTCGGAGGAGGTGTTGTGGGCGGTCGGCGGGTACGTGGCGCCGCGGCGCGGTCCGCCGACGATCGTGAGACTGACGGCGGCGGGTAGCGAGGTCGTCGCGCTGCCCGAGGGGCTCGCCACGGAGGAGGGCACCTTCTTCAAGGTGTGGGGCGAACGTGAAGATTCCGTCCTGGTCGTCGGCGAGCGCGGCCTGGTGGCGCACTGGGACGGGCTGAGCTGGACGAGCGCGCGGGTCACGGGCGAGCCAAGGCTCGTGACGGTGCACGGGTACGGGCACGGGCTGGTCGCGGTCGGAGGGACGAGCCAGGGCGTGATCATCGAGGGCGCGGGCTTCGAGGCGGTCGAGATCGGGGCGGTGGCGCCGCTCAACGGGGTCTTCGTCGAGCCGGACGGCGCGGCGTGGGCGGTCGGCATGCTCGGGTCGGTGATGCGACGAGACGGCGTCGGAGGCGCCTGGCAATTGGTTGCGAGCGGGGTCGCGCGCGGCGACTGGCACGCGGTGCACGTCGATGCGCGGGGCGATGTGTGGGTCGTCGGGGGCGATCTGCTCTCGCGGCTGGATCGGGGCACGCTGACGCGCTTCGGACCTGTGCGGGATGATTTGCCTCGCGGTGAGGTCGAGGGGCTGGAGCCGTTGGCGGAGGAGGAGGTCGAAGCGGGGCCCGAGGTCGTCGAGGTCGTCGAGCAGGACGTCATCGAGGTCGTCGAGCAGGACGTCTTGGAGGTCGTCGAGCAGGACGTCGTCGAGCAGGACGTCGTCGAGGTCGTCGAGCAGGAGGTCGTCGACGAGGACGTCGTCGAGGCCGTCGACATCGTCGAGGAGGTCGAGGAGGTCGTCGTGCCGGATGTGAGCGAGGTCACCGACGCGAGCGATGCGAGCGAGGGCGACGGCGACGTCCAGACGGCGGACGACGGGGGTGATGTCGTCGTCGCGGCGGACCTGGAGATCGGCGAGATCGACTATGCGACCGGGATCTTCACGGCGCTCGCCGACGGCGATCCGCTCGGGATCGTGCACGGTCCGCAGGGCGGTGTGCACCTCGAGGTCGCGCTGCGGTTCTCGTGCGAGAGCGACGCGCTCGAGGTGGCGGCGGCGCTCGAGATCTACGTCGAGGTCGACGGCGTCGTGTGCGCGCGCTATCTCGCGCCGCAATATCCGGTGCCGGTGATCGCGGCAGGGGTGTGTCAGAGCTACGTCGTGCCGCTGATCTTCGACGAGCTCGACGCGGCGCCCTACGCGGGCCAGGTCGGCAAGATCGAGGCGGTCGTGCGGCCGCCTGGCGGAACGCTGCGCAGGGTCTTGAAGGTCTCGCTCTTCGATACCCTCTAGGGCGAAGCCATGCCATAAGTGGCGCCATGAAGCACAAGCGATTCAAGGCGGCGATCATCGGGGGCAGCGGCTATGGCGGCGCGGAGATGGCGCGGCGATTGTTGATGCATCCCGAGGTGGAGCTCGTGAGGGTGGCGTCGATCGACCACGTCGGTGAGCCGCTCGGCGCGGTGCACCCGAACCTCGAGGGCGCGACCGGGCTGGTCTTCGAGGACCTGACGCCGGCGGAGGCGGCGAAGGGGTGCGACGTGGCGCTCTTGGCGCTGCCACACAAGGTGACCGCGGCCAAGGTGCCGGAGCTCCTGGCGCTGGGCGTGAAGATTGTCGATATGTCAGGGGATTTTCGGCTGCGTGACGCGGCGGTCTACGAGCGCTTCTACGGGGCGAAGCACCCGCACCCTGAGCTGCTCGGGAGCTTCGTCTACGGGTTGCCGGAGCTGAACCGGGCGGCGATCCGCGAGGCGAAGTACGTCGCGTCGCCGGGCTGCTTCGCGACGACGATCGAGCTGGCGCTCTTGCCGCTGGCGCGGGCGGGGCTCATCGATGGCGCGGTCGTGCACGTGCAGGGGATCACCGGCTCGTCGGGCTCGGGGATCGCGCCGCAGGCGGGCACGCACCACCCGAGCCGGTCGGGCAACCTCAAGACCTACAAGCCGCTCGTGCACCAGCACGTGCCCGAGGTGGTGCAGACGCTCGGTGACGCGGGGGCGAGCGGGGTCGAGCTGCGCTTCGTGCCGGTCTCGGCGCCGCTGTCGCGCGGGATCTTCGTGACGTGCTTCGTCGAGGTCGGCGCGGAGGTCGACGAGGCGACGCTGGCGGGGCTCTTCGACGCGGCCTATGAGGGCGAGCCGTTCGTGCGGCGGCCGAAGAAGCGGCTGCCCGAGGTGGTCGCGGTCGCCGGGTCGAACCACGCCGAGGTCGGCTTCGCGCTCGGGCCTGTCAGCGGCGGCAAGCGCACGGTGACGTGCTTCTCGGCGACGGACAACCTGATCAAGGGCGGCGCGGGGCAGGCGATCCAGAACATGAACCTCGTGCTCGGGGTGGACGAGCGCGCGAGCCTCGAAGACGTCGGGAGCTGGCCGTGAGCACGCGAGGTGTGTTGGTCGTCAAGCTCGGCGGCGAGGTCGTCGCCTCGGGGGAGGCGGCGGCGCTGGCGGCGGATCTGCGCGTGCTCGGCGACGAGGGCGCGAAGATCGCGATCGTGCACGGCGGCGGGCCGCAGGCGACGGCGTTGCAGAAGCGGCTCGGGCTCGAGCCGAAGGTGATCGCCGGGCGGCGGGTGACCGACGAGGCGACGCTCGACGTGATGAAGATGGTGGTCGCCGGCAAGCTGAACGTCGATCTCTGCGCGATCATGCAGGCGGCGGGCGTGTCGGCGGTGGGGCTGCACGGGGCCTCGGGGCTGGTCGTGCGGGCGGTAAGGCGCCCACCCAGGGTGTACGCGGGCGCGGGTGAAGCGCCGATCGACCTGGGCCTGGTCGGAGACGTCGTCGGGTTCAACCTGGGACTCGTCGAGCTCCTGTGGTCGGGCGGGCACGTGCCGGTGATCGCGTGCCTCGGGGCGGACGAGGCGGCCGGCGTCTACAACATCAACGCCGATATCGTCGGCAACAAGCTGGCGGCGGCGCTCGGGGCGGAGCGACTGTTCCTCGTGACCTCGGCGCCGGGTGTGTTACGCGATGTGAACGACCCGGAGTCGCGGCTGACGCGACTGTCGGTGGCCGAGGCGCGCGCGGCGATCGCCGAGGGCGTGGTGACCGGCGGCATGATCCCGAAGCTGGAGGAGGCGATCGGGGTGCTCGGCGAGGGGGTCGGGGCGATCCACATCGTCGGGCGGCTCGGGGTCGGGGATTTGGTGCGGGCGGTGCGCGAGCCAGGATCGGTGGGCACGACGTTGGTGGCGTGACGCGGGCGGCCACGAGGGCCGCCCCTACCTTCGGCTTCAGATCGACACCCCCTCAGAACGAGGTCGAGAGCGCGAGACCTGCGCGGAGCTTGGGCGCCCAGGCGGTGAAGGCGGCGTTGGAGGAGTCGCCGGCGAGCGCGGTGAGCTGGAGGGAGAGCGCGGTGCGCTCGAAGACGACGAGGCCGAGCTCGACGCCGAGCGAGGCGCAGAGGCCGTCGTCGATCGCGATGAAGTCGGAGCCGTGCAGCGTGGTGTGGCGGTAGCCGAGCTCGAGCGAGGCGGCGAGGCGGAGCGCGGGCGGGATGGGCAGACGCGGCTCGGCGACGAAGGACCAGGTGAGGTCGGCCATGAGCTCGTAGTGCTCGGCGTCGGGATCGGCGATGGCGGCGCGCGCGACGAGGCCGACGCGCAGGTCGGGGGCGAGGTGCACGCCGGCCGAGAGGCCGAAGAGGAGGTCGGGTGCGAGGTCCGCGAGCGAGGCGTCTTCGGCGTCGTAGACGAGGAAGGCGAGCTCGAGGGCGAGCTCGGGCGTGAAGGGCACGCGCTCGTAGAGGGCGGCGCGCGAGGGGCGCGTACAGAGCGCGGCGCAGGTCAGGGCAAGGGTGAGTGGGAGGGCGCGCGACAAGCTCGGCGATAGTAGCCGATCGCTACAGGACGACGAGGCGATAGGGCGCGCAGTCGAAGTGGAAGTGGTTGTCGTGGCCGGGGTAGGCGGGGCCGAGCATGACGCGGAAGATCTCGGGGCGACGCTCGAGCTCGGCGGCGAGCTCGCGCAGGAAGCGGCGGTGATGGGCCTTGGCGGAGTGCTCGGGGCCCTCGGCGTGCCAGTGGTCGAGCACGGTCGCCGAAAACGACCGCTGGAGCGCGCGCGGGAGCTTGCTGGTCTTCTTCTCGGCGCGAGAGAGGGCGGCGAACTCGAAGCCGGCGACGTCGATGGCGTTGCCGAGGCCGTGCTCGGACAGCAGGTCGGGGTAGCGGCGGATGCGGCGGCAGTTGTAGCTGCCGAAGTGGGTGATGCGGGCGGGCGCACGGCCGTAGACGCGGGTGGCGACCTCGGCGACGACGGCCTCGAAGGCGATGAGGCGCTGGGCGAAGGCGGGGTGCACCTTGAGCGCCTTCTTCCAGCGCACGTGCTCGCCGGTGTGCTGGACGAGCTCGACGTCGGGGCAGCGCATCGGGCCGTCGACGGCGACGGTGCGGCCGAAGGAGTCGAGCGTGTAGGGCTCGAGCGGGGCGTCGGCGTGGGCGGTGGCGGTGGTGAGCGCGAGGAGCGCGGCGAGCGCGAGGGGGCCGATCAGCGTGAGACGGTGCATGGGTGGGGCAACGGGTCTCGGCGCACGGTCATTCCGTCGAGGTTGTCGGGAGGGGGAGCGGGAGCCGATCACATGGCGAGGTAGCCGGCGTCGACAGGGAAGGTCGCGCCGGTGATGTAGGCGGACTCGTCGGAGGCGAGGAAGACGGCGATGGGGGCGACCTCGTCGGGGCGGCCGACGCGGCGGAGCGCGGTGCGATCGAGGAAGACCTTCTGCATCTCGTCGCTCTTGGTGATGGCGGCGGCGAGCTTGGTGTCGATGAGGCCGGGCGCGAGCGCGTTGACCCGGATCTTCGCGGCGCCGAGCTCGATGGCGAGCGTCTGGGTGAGCGAGATCATCGCGGCCTTGGTCATGCCGTAGCAGCCTTGCAGCGGGGAGGCGCGCACGCCGAGGACCGAGGCGACGTTGATGATCGAGCCGGGGCGGCCCTCGGCGGTCAGGCGCTTGGCGACAGCGACCGAGAGGCGCCAGGCGGACTTGAGGTTGACCTCGAAGGTCTTGTCGAAGGCGCTCTCGGGGATCTGGAGGAGCGGGCCGAAGAACGGGTTGGTGCCGGCGTTGTTGACGAGCACGTCGATCACGCCGAGCTCGGCCTCGGTGGCGGCGACGAGCGCCTGGCACTGGGCGGCTTCGCCGACGTGCGCGGCCTTGCCGACGACCTTGCCCCAACCCCCGTCGGCGGGGCGCTGGGAGTCGAGCTCGGCGAGCGCGGCGTCGACGCCGTCCTGCTTGCGCGAGGCGATCATGACGTTCGCGCCCTCGGCGAGCATGGCCTTCGCCATGGCGAAGCCGATGCCGCGCGTGCCGCCGGAGATCAATGCCACCTTGCCTTCGAGTCGCTTGCCGTCGCCCATGGTTGTCCCCTTGCCGTCGGGACCGCTTCATGGTCCCCTCACGCGCATGAGTCACGTCATTGTCACGCCTGAAGCGCTGGCTCAAGCCCTGGCGGGGCTGCCCGGGTGGCGGCTGGACGGCGACAGGATCCAAAAAGAGTATGTGTTCCGGGACTTTGTCGAGGCCTTCGGGTGGATGACGAAGGTGGCGTTGGCGGCGGAGAAGCTTGGCCACCACCCCGAGTGGTTCAACGTGTACCGCACCGTGCGCGTGGCGCTGCAGACGCACGACGTGTCGCCGCCGGCGGTGACCGAGACCGATCTCGCGCTGGCGCGCACGATGGAGGCGCTGGCTGGTGCATGACCGGCGGTGGCTCGTGATCGCGGCGGCGATCGGGGCGCTGATCGCGAGTGGCGGGGCGGCGCTGGGGGCCGAAGGACCGGCGAGCGGGCGCGAGGGCGAGGTGCGCGCGGCGATCGAGGAGGTGCTGGCGGATCCGCGCTATCAGCGCACGCGGCCCGATGGGTCGCTGCCGACCTTCGAGCCGCCGCCGATCGAGGACTTCGAGCTGCCGGACCTGGACGCGAGCGACTTCGCGCCGAGCGCGGCGTCGGGGGTGTCCGAGGCGCTCTTGTGGGTGCTGCTCGGGGTCTTCGCGCTGGCGGTGGTGCTGGTGCTCGGGCGCGAAGGGCTGCGCTTCGCGAGAGAGCGGCGGCGGCGCAAGAGGCCTAAGGTGGTCGAGGGCGACGGGGGTGGGCTGGACGTGGCCGGGATCGCGCTCGAGCGGCTGCCGGCGAGCCTCGCGCGGGCGCGGCAACTGGCGGCGGAGGGGCGCTTCGAGGAGGCGGTGCACGTGCTGCTCGAGGGGGCGCTCGGATATCTGCACGCGCTGGCGAGCTTCACGCTCGAGCCGGCGTTCACGAGCCGCGAGGTGCTGGCGCAGGCGCCGCTGACCTCGGAGACGCGGCGCGCGTTCGGGGATCTGGTGATGACGGTCGAGATCTCGCTCTTCGGGGGGCTGCCGGTGGGCGCGGCGGACTTCTCGCGCTGCGAGGAGAGCTTCGTGACCATGCACCGGCGGCTGGGGGCGGGCGTGGGCGATGAGTGAGCGCGAACGACCCGAGCGGCTGAGTGAAGCGAGCGTACGCACGTTCACGCCGCGTGCGGTGCGCTGGATCGTCGGGATCGGGATCGTCTCGTTGCTGCTGACGCTGCTCCTGTCGGTGCTGGGGTCGAGCGAGGAGCCGACGCGCACGACCGCGGACGCGAACGCGTACTCGTATTCGGCGGTCGGGCACCGCGCGTTCGTCGCGCTGCTCGAGCGGCTGGACGTCGACGTGAGGGTGAGCCGGCATCGCTCGGCGGACAAGGCCGGGCCGGAGCGGCCGCTGCTCGCGCTGGAGCCGCTGGACTCGCGCGAGGCGTTGGCGCACGTGGCGGAGAGCGTCGAGCGCACGCACGCGCGCGGCACGAAGGTCCTGGTCGCGCTGCCGAAGTGGACGGTGTTCGAGCGCGACAAGGACGAGCGTTGGGCCAACCGCATCGAGCTGATCGCGCCGTATCAGGTGAGCGAGGCGATCGCGGCGATCGTCGAGGGGATCGAGCGCGCCGACGACGCGTTGTACATCGGGTCGTTCACGACGGCGCGGGGTGCGCGCGAGACCGGCGCGGTCTCGATCCGCGGGCGGCCGACGGGGTGGCGCCTCGCGCTGGAGCCGTACCAGTTGTTGTCGGACGACGCGGCGCTCGAGCCGATCGTCACGGTGGACGAGGTGGTGGAGGGACCCCGCACGTTGCTGGCGCGGGTGAAGAGCACCAACGTGTACGTGCTCTCCGATCCGGACATCCTCAACACGATGGGGGTCGGCCAGGGCGACCACGCGCTCCTGGCGGTGGCGATGGTGCGCGAGGTCCTCGGCGCGGACGAGGTGGTGCTCGACGAGGTGAGCCACGGCTTCGAGAAGGCGGAGACGGTCTGGCAGGAGCTCTTCGGGTTCCCGCTGGTGCTGGTGACGCTGCACGTGGCGGCGCTCCTGGCGCTGGTGCTGTGGGCGGCGATGGCGCGCTTCGGCAAGCCCGAGGCGCGGCCGCCGCGGGTGCCGTCGGGCAAGCAGACGCTGCTCGACAACACGGCGACGCTGCTAGCGTTGGGACACCACGCCGGCTACGGGGCGAAGCGCTACTTCGAGACGACGCTGCGCGCGCTGGCGCACGGCTACGGGATCCCGGCGGAGATCCCGGAGCAGTCGCGCGTGCAGCAGCTCGCGGCGATCGCGGCGCGGCGCGGCAGCAAGGTCGACCTGGCGGGGCTCGCGCGCGAGGTCGGCGCGCTGGCGGACCGCGGGGGTCTCGGCAACGAACACCGCGCGCGCGAGCTGGCGCGCAGGATCTACGCGTTCAGGAAGGAGCTCACGGATGGACATCGAAGCGATTCGTAGCCTGGTCGCCGGGCTGAAGGCGCAGATCGCGCGCGTGGTGGTCGGGCAGGACGCGGTGGTCGACGCGCTCTTCGTGGCGCTGCTCTCGGAGGGGCACATCCTGCTCGAGGGGCCGCCGGGCACGGCGAAGACGCTCTTGGCGCGGGCGTTCGCGGCGTCGCTGGATCTGCAGTTCAACCGCGTGCAGTTCACGCCCGACCTGATGCCCGGCGACGTGCTGGGCACGAACCTCTACAACTTCCA
Organism: Deltaproteobacteria bacterium; assembly: GCA_011526585.1. GTDB lineage: Bacteria > Myxococcota_A > UBA9042 > PHBI01 > PHBI01 > WYBB01. The sequence goes on along the minus strand of WYBB01000042.1, from coordinate 5,249 downwards.
GACGAACGCGTTCAGCCTGACGAAGGGGCCGATCTTCACGGACTTCCTGCTGGCGGACGAGATCAACCGCACGCCGCCCAAGACGCAGTCGGCCCTCTTGCAGGCCATGCAGGAGCGCGCGGTGACGCTCGACGGCACGACCTATCCGCTCTCGGGCGGGTTCATGGTGGTGGCGACGCAGAACCCGATCGAGCAGGAGGGCACCTATCCGCTGCCCGAGGCGCAGCTCGACCGCTTCCTCTTGAAGGTGGTCGTGCCGTGGCCGAGCCGCGACGAGGAGCGGCGGATCGTGCGCATGCACGGCAACCGCACGGCGATGCCCAAGCTCGAGCTCTTCGGGCTCGAGCGGCTGACCGACCTGGGCACGCTGCAGGCGATCCGGGCGACGGTGGCCGACCTCCAGCTCGCCGATGAAGTCGCTGATTATATTGTCGATTTGGTGCGCGAGACGCGAGAGCACCCGGCGCTCCTGCACGGGGCGTCGCCGCGCGCGGCGGCGATGCTGGCGACGGCGTCGCGGGCGCTGGCGGTCCTGCGCGGGCGGAGCTTCGTGCTGCCCGACGACGTCAAGGAACTGTTCCGGCCGGCGATGCGTCACCGCGTGGTGCTGGCGCCGGGCGCCGAGGTCGAAGGGCTGACGACGCTGGGGGTGCTGGAGCAGATCCTGGCCCGCGTACCGGCGCCCAGGTGACGGTGCAGAAAGTGTGATCTGCTACTTGCGGATCGTAACCAGGTGGTGCAATTTCGGGGGGCCGCTGAGGCAAGTCGTCATTTGCGGAAAGACGACCAGCAGGCCCTACCGATCATGCCCCCCGAGGTAGCATCATGAAACGCTTTGCGTCGATCGCACTGTCCTCCGTCTTCGCGTTCGCGGCCTGCGCCGACGAGAAGACCACGCCCGAGACCGGCTTCGAGATCCAGGTCGCTCCGTTGGAGCTGCCCGGGATCTTCGACGCCTGCTACGGCATCACCGTAGACAACGGAACCGAGACGGTGTGGTCGCAGGCCGGGGTCTGCGCGAGCCAGTACGGTGACGGCATCGGCTCGATCACCTACATCGGCACCTGCGACGCCGACGGCGGAACGCCGGACAACCCGGTGAACAACACGGTGAGCCTGGTGCTCGAGGCGCTGCTCGTCGCCGACGAGAACGGAACCGACGGCGAGGTCGACGACCCGGCCACGGTCTTCGACGAGACGGAGACCGACACGCTCGTGCATCCGGGTGACTTCTTCAACCCGTGCCCGGACGGCACGCCCTGCCAGCTCACACGGCCGTGCATCGAGAACCAGGACACGCTGGTCGAGTTCAACATCACCGTGATGCGCGCCGCGCGTCAGGGCTTCTTCGACATCGCCGTGAACTTCTCGGACATCTTCTGCTCGGCGAAGTTCGACTGCGCCTATCCGGGTGAGGGCGACAACGGCGACCAGCCGATCGAGCTCCTCTTCACCGCCGACGGCAAGCGCGCCGACACCGCGGTGCTCGGCTTCGCTTGCACCTCCGGTGAGGAGACGGCGCTCGAGGCGGGCGAGACCTATCTCTACATGGACGACATCCGCATCGAGTGCACGGACGAGAATGGCACGGTGACTTCCTACGACCTCGAGACCTCGGCGGAGGCCAACGGCCCGGGCAACCAGTACGATCCCGCGGTCGAGGGTCAGGTCGTCTTCCAGTACGCGATCTACCAGGGCGCGGAGTTCGTCGAAGAGGACTTCCGCAAGTACTACTGGAACGTCGCCATCGGCTTCGACATGAACGCGATGGCGGGCCTCGACTGCAACCTGACGACCAAGGCGACCGCCTCCGACGAGCACGAGGACGGCGGCCAGGGCCTGCCGTTCAACGAGGTCGCGAACGAGACGATCCCGGGCACGACCTACCCGTACCTGGTGTGGGAGATCAACCTCAACGAGGGTGGCGGCGATCGCCTGAGCTGCGGCCAGAACGCGCCGACCACGCGGCCGTTCGCGACCAGCTTCTTCGCGACCAGTGGCCTCTTCGTCGAGTACACCGAGCTGCCCGACGGCACGGTGGAGTTCGACAACTGCGGCACCGGTGACGAGACGACCTTCGAGACCTACGACGGTTCGTGCACGAGCCAGAGCCTCGAGTGAGCTGAACCTCGTTCGCGTGAAACGAGCACGGGCGCCCCACTTCGGTGGGGCGCTTTTTTTTCGCGTGGCGCGCACCCGGGATTGCAGACTTGACCCGGGCGGACCGCGGATGCGAGGCTCGCGGCCAACGCCATGCTTCGCTACAAAGCCGACCGCCGCACCCTGGCCTTCGTCACTGCGTACTTTACGCTGGTGGCCGTGCTCTGGGTCTGGGATCCGGCCGCCTGGTATCTCGAGATCCCGCTCTTCGCCGCGCTCTGCAGCCTGTCGTGGATCTGCGCGGTCATCACCCACAACACCATCCACTGCGCGATCTTCAAGCGCCGCGGGTTGAACAAGGCCTTCCAGGTCGTGCTCACGCTGACCTATGGGCATCCGGTGTCGAGCTACGTCTCCGGCCACAACCTCTCGCACCACATGTACGTGCAGCAGGACCGCGACGTCATGCGCACGACCAAGGTGCGCTACCGGTGGAATTGGCTGAATTTATTGATGTTCGTTCCCAAGGTCGGCGGCGCGGTCACCAGGGGCGACTTCGAGTTCGCGCGCCTCATGCGCCGCGAGCGGCCACGATGGTTCCGCCAGTTCGCGCTCGAGGCCCTGGTGCTCGTCGCGGTCACGATCGTGCTCTTCGTGCTCGATTGGAGAAAGGCGCTCCTCTACTGGTACCTGCCGCACCTCTGGGCCGCGTGGGGCATCATCGCGATCAACTACCTCCAGCACGACGGCTGCGACGAGACCTCGCCGTACAATCACTCGCGCAACTTCACCGGGCGGGTCTTCGGCTGGTTCACCTTCAACAACGGCTTTCACGGGATCCACCACATGCATCCCAACCTGCACTGGAGCCTGCTCCGGGAAGCCCACGCGCGCGAGCTCGCGCCGCACATCCACCCTGCCCTCGACGAGCCCTCGATCGCGCGCTACGCGTGGCGCGCCTTCATCTGGCCGGGCAAGCGCGTGCGCTACGACGGCACCCCGTACGAGCCGCCACCCGACGGGCCCGACCAGTCCTGGCTGCCGACCGCCAAGGTCGAGGAGCTGCCCGACAACGCGCTCGGCGCCGAGAGTTGATCGGCGCACCGCGGGCGGCCACGAGGGCCGCCCCTACCTGACCGCGGGCGGCCACGAGGGCCGCCCCTACCTGACCGCGGGCGGCCACGAGGGCCGCCCTTACCCGTGCCTGTCGAACAACGGTCCGCCAGCGCCACTCGCGACCTCTGCCGCAAACTCAAGGCGTGTAGAAAAATCGAGTTCGCGAGCGAAACGCGCGCGGCCAAGGAACGAGCGAAGGGAGCGACGAGGCGACCTTGAGGTCCCGGGGACTGCGTCCCCGAGCCCCGCGCTGACCGAGCGAAGTGACGTCGGCCCCGCGCGTTGCAGCCGCGAATTCATTCGCTGGTGATGATCGACCACTCGGTGCCCGGCGGCCCGGTGACGCACTGGCCCTCGAGCGGGAGGCCGCAGAAGCCGGCCGGCAGGCAGCGCTCGCGGTCGACGCAGACCTCGTCCTCGGTCTCCTCGGTGCACGGGCGCGCGCAGAAGCTCGGCAGCGGTCCGGGCGGCGCCCACCGCCCGTCGCCGTCGACGTCGAGCAGGATGGCGTTGCTCGCCGCCATCGGGAAGACCGGGAAGAAGTCGGGCACCGCCGGGGTCGGCGTGAAGAGCAGCGAGAAGGCCGGGATGGCGCCAAAGGCCAGCGAGGCGACGCGCGGAAGCTGCAGCTCACCGAAGGGCACGTCGGTGACCACCTTGCGCATGAGGTTCTCTTCGCGGGTGCCGAGCGCGATCACCGCGACGAAGCCGTCCTCGTCAGGGACCGGCAGCGTCACGGTGCCGCCGAAGTCCTGCACGACCTCGGGGCCGTGATCGAGCTCGATCACCTCCTCGAGGAGGCCCGAGACGTAGATCTCGATGCGGTCGACGCCGAACCAGCTCGCCGTGCGCACGTCGAGCGCGAGCTCGAAGGTCTCGCCCGAGACCGTCGCGGTCTCGCCCGGTTCCTTGCCGCCGACCGAGGTGCGCACGAACGGGCCGAAGCTCGCCAGCGCGTGGCCGTCGCGCACGGCGCGCGCCGCCTCGCCGACGTCGATGTGGCCGGGCTCGGCGTCGAGGCGGACCCAGGTGCGCGGCGAGCCGGGCTCGCGCTCGTTGCCGTGCGAGTCGGAGGCGCCGGTGATCGTCACGTTGAGCCCCTTGTCGAGCCAGCGCATCCAGTCGTCGTAGGTGCCGGGGTGCTCGACGCAGGGCAGGTCGCGGATGGCGGCGGGGATCTCGTCGGGGTAGTTCGCCGGCGTGCACTGGTCGTCGTCACTGTCGCCGGGAACGTGGGTCCAGATCGCGAGCTGCTCCTCGGGGGTGCGGGTGAGGATCTCGCGCGCCGCGAGGTAGGCGAGGCGCCGGCGGTGGCGCTGCTTGCACTCGCTCAGGCGCTCGTCGCTCGCGCAGGTCGCCAGCGCCGAGCCGGGCGAGAGCTCGGGGCAGGCGAGGTCGAGCGCGGCCTGATCCTCGGCGTCGTCGATGCGCTGGTAACAGCGGTTGTAGATGATGACCTCGGCGTTGGTCGGCGAGCGCACGAGATCGAAGCGCTTCGAGTTGAAGACCTCCATCGCGTCGATGTCGCAGGTCGTCTGCGCGAGCAGCACGTTCTCCGCTTCGAGCAGCGAGAGCGAGCGCGACTCGGCGAGTCCGTCGAGGCCGATCTGCGAGATGTGCCCGATGAAGCCGTCGCGCGGGTGGGCCATGATGCGCACGCCGCCGTCGGGGTCGTCGATCTTGTCGCTGAGCAGCGACATGATCCCCGGCCCGTCAAGGCAGGTCCAATCGGGCGCGCCGTGGTCGGGGATCACCGACTGATCGTACTTCAAGGGGAAGGCGATGAAGTGGCCGAGCTCGAGGGTCGAGAGCTCGACGCCGATCCCGGTCGTCAGCCGATCGTAGGCGCCGATGTTGCGCAGCGCCGGCCGGTAGTCGGCGACGATATCGTGATCGGTCGCGACCGCGAGCTCGACGCCTTCGATGAGCACGCGCCGCAGGCGCTCCTCGAAGACCATGCCGGAGTCGAAGCTCGCCTCGGCGTGCAGGTGGAAGTCGCCGGCGATCCAGCCGGAGGTGTCGACCTCGCGCAC
>WYBB01000225.1 GCA_011526585.1 Deltaproteobacteria bacterium | reverse complement strand
CGGGCCGCGCGGTGGGGGCGCCCTGATGGACCGCGTCGCGCAGCGGGCCGCGGTCGGCCGCTTCGTCGGCACGGCGCGGTACGAGGGCGCTGCGGCGGGCGGGCTCCTCGTCGGCGGGCTCGGGACGACGCAGTGCGCACTCATCTGCCGCAAGGCGCTCACGACGTCCGACGGGGACATCGGCGGCCCATACCAGGCGGGAGCGAATGGTGGCTGGGGTTTTCGTCTGATGAACAGCGGTGCCGATCTTCGCTACATTCGCGTGGACGGCGCGGGTAACGCTCGTCAGTCGATCGTGTCGCCGAGTTGGCCGGCTCTCATCGGGCGCTATCTTCTCCTCATCGGGAAGACCGCAGCCGATGGAAGTCAGGAGCTGTACGTGCATGGGCTCACGAGCGGCGTCGTGGCGAACGCCGGATACACGGCACCGACGACGAAGATGACCGTCGGCAACCGCCCGTCGAGCTACAACACGCCGCTCCTTACGATCGGCGTCACCGCTATCTGGGGCTCAGACAACTACCTCCTCCCCGACGCCGACCGCGCGAGCTACACCGCAGAGGTGATCAACGCGATCGAGCAGGGCCGCGACATTCCCTTCTTCCGCACCGAGACGCCGGGCGAAGACGAGCTGTGGGACGCGCGCGACGTCGTGATCGGCGGCGGCGGCACGCGTGCGACCTGGACCGGTAGGATCAGCGGCACGGAGCTGACGAAGAGCGGCACGGTGAACGCCTACTCGTTCGCAGGAAGGGGGCCCTGATGCCTGTGCCCGCAGACCAGCGCGCCGCGCAGCTCCTCGGCGCCGGGCGGTGGCGCGACGACAGCTACTACACGGCGAGCGCGCTCGGCGCGCTCAACTACGTCGAGCCGTTCACGTTCTTCGGGTTGCTGGTGTGCACCCGGGTTTTCGACGCGAGCCTTTATAGCTTCTGGCGCGCGAACCAGGCCTCGACGACGGCGGGGTGGCACCAGTATTACCAGGCTGGCAACTTCTTCTCTCGCGTGAGCAACGCGACGACGGACAGTGCGCTGGCCATCGCCGTCGTTCCTGATGTTGGCCAGGTGCTCGTCTTGGCCACGAGCTATGACGGCGCGACGCACCGTATGCGGCTGAGCGAGATCGCGTCGACAAGCGCGGCGTTCGCAGACGGGATGGACCCTGGCACCGATCCTTTTCGTATTGGCGCGCGCGCGGGGACGCCCTTGTATTCCGCCGCCCCGTTTGCGATCTTTGCCGGACTCGGCACCGGCAGCGCCGCGCTCTCCGACGCCGACATGCTCACGACCATCCGCGAGCTGGTGCGCAACGCGGAGCAGGGCCGCTCGCTCGACGAGGACCTCAGCGTCTTCGCCCCCGAGGACTACGTCGACCTCGCCGACGCCTGGCAGGGCCCCGGCGCGCCGCTCAAGGCGAGCTTCGCCGCGCGGCTCGGCGGCTCGACCTTCGTGAAGACCGGCGAGCCCGAGCCCTACGGCACTCCCGCGAGGTTCTGATGGCGCAGTACGGGTACACCATGAAGTGGAACGGCGGTCGCTGGGTGCGCGCCCGTAAGGTGCTGTTGCGCCAGCATCCGGCGAGAAACAGCGCCGGTAAGCGCTGCAGGAACAGGCGCCCGCGACAGCGTCCGTGGTACGCCGACAGGCCCGTTCGCCGCCGCTCTCGTCGAAAGCCGACGATCGGGCGGCCGATGAAGGGGTGGGCGGCTACCGCGTGTCCCTTTGCGTCGTGTAGCTACATCGGCAACGACGCGCGAGGGCTCGTCGCGCATCTCGCCCGCGCGCATGGTGCACGAGCGAGGTTCTGATGGGCAGGCTCGGCGAGCGTGGCTTCAGCTCGCCCGGCGCCGTCTCGATGGGCGGCGAGGGCTTCGACATCCCCGACGCCGTGGGCTGGACGCCGGCGGACCTGGCCGGCATTGGCGACTGGTGGGCTTTCAGCGACGCGGTCGCCCTCGGGGGCGGCAACGCCGAGGTGACGTCGCGCGCGGGCGCGGGTTCGCTCCTGAACGGGGCCGCGGGCGGGCTCACGGTCGGAGGAGGCGGCATCACCTTCGATGGCGTCACCGGCTACATGATCGCGGGCGTCACGATCACGCAGCCGGCGACGATCTACGTGCGGCTTCTCGCCGATCCAGCGGGCGCAGGTACGATTCGGCACCTCATCGCGGGTGACCCGTCGCCAGACGCGCGGATTCGCCTCGACGGCGACTCGCGTGTTCGGCTCGCCGGCGCGGGCGGCTCCTTCGTCTCATCGGCGACGACCGATGGAACGGAGTTCCTCGTCGGCGCGGTCCTCAACGACGCGTCGAGCGCGCTGTATCTCGACGGTGGGCTCGACGCGATCGGCGGCATCGGCACGACCGGCGTCCCATCGCTACTCGTGGGGATCAGCCCGTCATTCACGGACCTCTTCGTCGGGACCATCTACGACATCATCGTCTGCAGCGGCGCGCACGGCGCGGCCGAGCAGTTGCAGGTGGCCGAGTACTTCGGGCTCGCCTGACGGGTGGTCCCCGGAGGGGCTTTGGGGTAGGGTCGACCTTCCTACCCTACCCAGGAGGCCCTCATGAGCGACAATGGCATTCAGGCCGGCGGCTTGCCGGTCACCCCGAACCCGCAGCCCCCGCTGAACCCCGGTCTGTCGGACGAGCAGCAGCGGGCGCTCGTCGAGCTCGCCGGCACCGGCGCCAACGAGAACCAGATCGCCGAGCAGCTCGGCCTCGGGCTCGGCACGGTCCGTCGCTACGCCCGCAAGCTCGGCGTCCAGCTGAAGCGCGGCAGCGGCGCCGCCCGGCCGCCCGTGCCCCCCGAGGGCGGCCACGGCGCCGCCGACGGGATGGGGGGCGACGAGCACCACACGGCGGGCGCGGGCGAGCAGCGGTCCCTCGACCAGGTCGAGACGCAGCAGACCGCGGCGCCGCCCGAGAAGCCGGCCGAGCCCCCGAAGGAGGAGAAGCCGAAGCAGCGCCGCACCCGGAAGCCGCGCACCGCGACGAGCTCCTCGAGTCGGCCGGAGCCCACCGCTGCGGCGAAGCCGGCCGAGCCCCTGACGGTCGACGACCTCGCCCAGCTCGGCGTCCTCACGCAGGAGGCCTACAGCCGGGGGCAGCACCCCGAGGAGTACGTCGAGCAGCACCTCCGCCCGCTGCTCGCGGTTTGG
>WYBB01000224.1 GCA_011526585.1 Deltaproteobacteria bacterium | reverse complement strand
GGCTCGTCGAGCGCGCGGTCCAGGTCGGCCATCAGCGTGTCGAAGTCCTTGGCCATCAGCCCGCCGTGATCCTCGGGCGGCAGCTTCCAGACGAAGCGGGCGTTGTCGACCTGGGTCTTCTTCACGCCGAGCACGGTGAGCGTGCGCCAGGTGAAGCTCTCGTCGGCGTCGGCCACCGGGTAGATGTGCAGCGTCGGGCGCCCGGTCGCGTAGAAGAGGTTCGCGATCGAGGAGTAGTTCGTGAGCAGCACGTCCGAGACCTGCATGTCGAGGAGGTTGTCGGGGTGCTGGTCCTTGTACTTGAGCAGCACGTTCGGGTGCTGGCGCGCCAGACCGGCGATGAAGTCGCGGTAGGCGGGCTCGAAGCGGTAGCTGTCGTGAAGGCGCAGGATCACGTTGACGTCGCGGCGGCCGAGGTGCGTGAGCAGGCGCTCGAAGAGCTCGGCGTCGCGGCCCCAGTGCGCGAAGACCTCGCCGTAGTGCCAGGTCGGCGCGAAGAGCACGGTCTTCTTGCGCACGAGGTCGAACGGGTAGAACGGCTGCGCGCGCGCGCGCTCGAACGGCACGCGCAGGTCGTCGTGCGCGGCGGCGCCGAGGATCCGGCAGTTGTCGGGGTGGAAGCCCGAGACCTGGGTGCGGTGCTCGAAGTCCCACGGCCCGTAGCACGACCAGACGAAGTCCTTGTTCGGCGCGAGCGGCTCACCGAAGTTGCGGCGCAGCTGCGCGTGCAGCACCCGGAACTCGGCGCGGTCGTTGGGGCCCTTCCAGCCGAGGCCGTGCCAGAGCATCAAGGCCTTCTTCGAGGTCGCGCGCAGCGGCACGCGGTTGTCGAGCACTGTCACGTCCGGCTTGAAGCCCGGGACCCCGAGGACCTCGTGCAGCAGGCCACGCTTGACGAGCGGCACGCCGTCCAGCGGGAAGAGCTTCGCGACGCCCTCCGCGTTGAAGACCGCGGGGTCGGGCAGGGCGACCCGCACCTCGACGTCATCGCGCCCGGCGAGGTAGCGCGTCAAGGACCAGAGGTCGGCGCCGAAGGTGGTCGCCCACATCAGCACCTTCATGCGCTCGCCGGTCGGCGCGCGGCCACGGAAGCGGGCCTTCAAGGCCTTCGGCAGATCGGCGATCGACATGGCGCGGCCCTATCACCCCACCACCCCGAAATCAATTCCTCCAACGCCGGCGCGCGCACCCGCTTCAGCGCCCCGAGCGGCCGCTCTTGCCGAGGCTGCCGGCGTGCTCGGCCAGCGGCGAGACCGGCAGGAGCTCGAAGCCCTTGTTCTGCTCCTTGGCCCAGTTCACGCCCCAGGAGTTGGGGAAGAGGATCACCGCGTGCTCGTCGCGGTCCTTGGCGATGAGCGCGCCCTGGCCGACCTTGAAGGTCTTCGGGTCGAAGACCGCCTTGCTGCCCTCGGCGGGCACGACCCAGCGGCATAGCGTGTAGGGGAGCTGCGTGAGGATCGGCGGGCAGCCGTACTCGGTGCCGAGGCGGTGCGCGAGCACGTCGAACTGCAGTGTGCCGACGGCGCCGACGATGTCGGGCGCCTCCTGCCACCAGTCGCGGAAGACCTGGATCGCGCCTTCCTCGGAGAGCTGGGTCAGGCCCTCGATGAGCTTCTTGCGTCTGAGCGGATCGGCGACCCGGATCTTGCGGAAGAGCTCGGGGGAGAAGTGCGGGATCCCCTTGAACTGCAGGTTCTTGCCGGAGGTGAGCGCGTCGCCGATGCGGAAGATCCCGGTGTCGAAGAGGCCGACGATGTCGCCGGCGTAGGCCTCGTCGATGGTCGAGCGCTCGCGCGCCATGAAGGCGGTCGGGTTCTTGAGGCGCACCGACTTGCCCAGGCGCGGGTGCCAGGCGTCCATGCCCTTGACGAAGCGGCCGGAGGTGATGCGGAAGAAGGCGATGCGGTCGCGGTGCGCGGCGTCCATGTTCGCCTGGATCTTGAAGACGAAGCCGGAGAGCTCGGGCGAGATGGCGGTGATCGGCTCGTCGCCGTCGCCCTCGGCGACCGGCACCTTGTCGGGGTGCGGGGCCATCTCGAGGAAGGCTTCGAGGAAGGGCTTGACGCCGAAGTTGTTGAGCGCCGAGCCGAAGAACATCGGCGAGAGCTTGCCCTCGGCGACGCGCGCCGGGTCGTAGGCGTCGCCGGCGATGTCGAGGAGCTCGAGGTCGGCGGCGAGGCGTGCCTTGGCGCGCTCGGTCATGAAAGCGTCGGCCTCGGGGCTGCCGAGCTCGGCCGATTGGGCCTCGATGGCGGTCGCGCCGTGGGTCTGGTCGGCGGAGAAGACGTGCACGAGGCGCGTCTGCCGGTCGTAGACGCCGACGAACTCGAAGCCGTCGAAGATCGGCCAGTTCATCGGGCAGGTGCGCATGCCGAGGTGGCGCTCGATCTCCTCCATGAGCTCGAGCGGGTCGCGCCCGTGGCGGTCCATCTTGTTGACGAAAGTGAAGACGGGAATCCCTCGCAACTGGCAGACACGAAAGAGCTTTTCGGTCTGGGGCTCGACGCCCTTGGCGGCGTCGATCAGCATCACGGCGCAGTCGGCGGCGGCGACGGTGCGATAGGTGTCCTCGGAGAAGTCCTGGTGGCCCGGGGTGTCGAGGATGTTGACGACGTGATCGCCGTACACGAACTGCATGACCGCGGTGGTGACCGAGATCCCGCGCTGCTTTTCGATCTCCATCCAGTCCGAGGTCGCATGCCGCGCGGCGCGCCGGGCCTTGACCGAGCCGGCGAGGTGGATCGCGCCGCCGTAGAGGAGGAGCTTCTCGGTGAGCGTCGTCTTGCCCGCGTCGGGGTGGGAGATGATCGCGAAGGTGCGCCGGCGCGCGACCTCCTCCTTGAGGCGACGCTCGAGCTGTGCGGCGGCGCGCGGGCCGGAGGGAGCGGGCGCCGGTGGGGTCTCGGGCGTGGTCTCGTCGTTCATGGCGCGGGGCTCGCGGTGGGCAGGGTGAGGAAGGTCGCGGTGCTCGTGCCCGCGGGCACCGGCACGGCCAGGGCCTGGCCGCCGCGCAGGGAGGGTCGCACCTCGCCGGGCGCGCAGGTGTCGCAGGCCGGATCGAGCACGAGGCCGAGCGACGGCACGTGGATGAGCGGCGCATCGAACGCCCCCGGCGTCGGGAAGGCCGGGTCGAGCGGGGGGCGGCTCGCGGCGCGCGCCATGAGGTAGCCGTGCGCGACGCCGGCCTCGCGCAAGACCCAGTGCAGGAGATGCACGCGGTCGACCGCGGTGAGGTCGTTCTTCGTGAGCGCCTCGGGGAGCTTGCGCGCTGCATCCCAACGCACGTCGAAGGGGTCGGTGTGGCCGTCGCGCAGGGGGCGGCCGCGCACCCAGGCCAGCGCGTCGAGCACCTGCGCGCGTCCCGTGCCGGTCGGGCGGTAGGGCACCTCGTAGCCGTCGTCGAGGTCACGGGCGGCGTCGACGACCTTGGCGCGGTAGCCGGCGGTCGCGCCCGCCCAGTCGGCGGCGAAGGTCTGGTCGTAGCCCTTGGGGGAGGCGCGCACGGTGACGTAGCGCGCCAGCGGCGAGGTCGGGCCGGCCGGGGCGAGGCGCTGGACGAAGAGCGCGATGAGGCGGCGGCCGTCCTTGTCGGTGACGACTGGGCGCGCGTCGGGCAGCGTCGTCTGGAAGGTGCCGACGGTGTCGCTCGCGAGGTCGTAGCGCAGCAGCAGCTCGCCGACGGGCAGGCCGGGCAGGCCGAGGTGGCGGGCGTCGGCGGTGAGTGTGCCGGGGACAGTGAAGCGCAGGATCGCCTCGACGACGCCGCCGGTCGGCGGGGCGGGCAAGGTGACGGTCGCCGTGCGCTGCTCGGGGTCGAGGCCGCCGTCGGTGAAGACGGGCGGGCCCGGCAGTGCGCCGGGCGAGATGAGCGAGGCGGCGTCGACGAGGCGCACCTCGGCGGCGGTGAGCTTCGCGTGGCGCGGCACCGGGAAGCTCACGACGATCGGCGTGCCGCCGGTGAAGTCGGCGGCGACGAGCTGCACGATGAGCGCGCTCTGGGCCTGGCTCGGATCCGGGCGGGTGTCGACCAGCGCCTCGACGTGCAGGCGCAGGACGACGGGGGTCGAGGTGTCGCCGCGCCACTCGTCGCGCTCGGCCAGGAGCGTCGCCGGGTCGCCGAAGCGCGTGTGCGATTTCGCGCCACCACACGCGGCCAAGGCGCACGCGGCGAGGAGGAGCATGGGCACGGGCCGGATCATCGCGGCGCACCTTTGCCCGAGTGGCGTGCGGAGGTCAACGCGCTTGCGCGGCGCGCCTTGACGGCGACCGGCGATGCGCCGCATGCTCGTCCCGCACCCTGAGCACCCCCCGTACGCCGGTCATGGAGCCCGATGAGCGTCGAGTCGCGACGATTGCCGTGGTGGACCTGGCTCGTCCCGGGTCTCGTCGCGCATCTCGGCACCCAGCTCTCGCTCGCGTGTGCCATCGCGCCCGGTATCTCGGCGATCTACCTGCCGATCCCGCTCGGCCTGGTCATGGCGTTCTGGTGGGGCCCGCGCGTGCTGCCCGGCGTCTATGTCAACGCCGTCCTTTCGGCCGGCCTCTGGGATCTGCCCAACTGGTCCTTGTGGCCACTCTACGCCTTGCCCGAGACGCTCGCGGTCGGGCTCGGCTGGTGGCTCTTCACCCGCGTCGGTCACGGGCGCGTGTGGCTGCCGCAGCGCGCCGACGTCGTCGAGCTCATCCTGCTCGCCGTCGTTCCGGCCGCCGCCTGCAACGCCTTCCTCGTCGCCGGACAGCTCGTCCTGCTCGGCGACCTCCCCGCCGAGCGCTTCTGGTCGCTCGCCTGGGCGGGCGGGATCGCGACCATGCTCGACGGGCTGGCGATCGCCGCGCCGTTGGCGATGCTCGTGACCCCGCTGCTCGAGCGGCGCCATCTCTGGCTCGGCGCGGGCGCGCCGCGCGATCCGCTCGCCGAGCTGCGCGGGCTCGGGACGCCCGGGATCCTCGAGATCCTCGTCGCCTTCGGCGCCTTCTTCTTCGTCTCGCGCGTCGCTCCGCTCGAGCGCTACTGGTTCGTCTACGGGGTCTTCGTGCTCTGGGCCGCGCTCCGCCGCGGCGCGGTGCTGGCCGTGCTCGCCAACCTCTGGCTGCACCTCCTGACCAT
>WYBB01000223.1 GCA_011526585.1 Deltaproteobacteria bacterium | reverse complement strand
GAGCCGCCGGCGCTCCCTGTTCGAGAGCTTGATCGAGGTCGGAAGCTCGCGCGGCGTTTCGCCGAGAAGGATCGTCTGGCCGGCGGCGTCCTTTCCGAACTTCGGGATACTCGCGCTCCGGCGCCGCGCGGCCTCGATCGCCTTATCGAAGGCGCCGAAGCTCCCGGCGGCGTCCTGGCCGTTGCGGAGTTCGGCGAACGCCTCGGCGGCACGCGTCGCGACACGGCCGAACGCCGCGGCGGCCCGTAGGAGGATGCTCCCGAGCTCGCCCACCTGGCCGGCGAGCTCGCCGACGCGACGGATCGTCTCCGGGTCCGTCAGCGTGTCGAGCAGATCCGCGCCGGCGCCGGTCGCGTCGATCGCGGCGGCCGCGAACTGCGCGCGCGCGACGTCGGCGAGCGTCCCGAGCGCGTCCTCGAGCTCGTCGGCCCTCTTGACGGTTTCGTTTCCGACCTCGGCGCCGAGCTCGCGAGCCCGGTCGGTCAGCTCCGCGAGGCCCTCGGAGCTGAGCGACAGCGCGTTTACGAACGCCCGGCCGCCTCGGCCGAAACCAGCCTGCGCGAGCGCCAGCCGATCTTCCTGCGAAGCGAGCGAGGCGATCCGGTCGGCGAAGAGGTCGACGGCCTCCGCCTGGTCCGTCGTGGCCTTGAGTAGCGCTGCGAACTCGGGATCGGCTTTCCGCAGAAACTCGAAGAGCGTCCCCGTTTCGAGGCGGAGCTCGGCGAGCTGGCGAGCGAACGTCACGAGCCCCGGCTGCACGGCCGAGAGCTGTCCGCCCGTGTTCCGGATCGCGAACTGGAAAGCCTGGTATTCCTCGGCCGTGAGGCCGACCTGCTCGGAGAGATCCGAGAGCTCGCCGCCCTGGCGGATCGCCTCGCGCGTGAGGCTCGCAAGGGAGCCGACGATGCGCGCGGCGCCGAGCGCGGCAATAGCGCTCCCGACGCCGAGAACGGCGCTCTTCGCCGCGGCGAAGCCCTTTGCGATCCCGCCCGTCGACTGCTCGATCCGGCGCGAGCTCTGCGCGATGCTCGTCTCGGCGACCTTGAGCTCTTTCCGCAGCGAGCCGAGGTCGGCCGAGAGTTCGACGACGAGCGTTTCCAGGGTCTTCAATGCAGGCGCCTCCGTTCCGCAAGGGCCGCGCGCAGTCGCGGACCCCATACGGGATCCGCGACGAGACCCGCGGTCACGATGTCGAGCAGGGCCGAGACCTCTTCGGGCTCGAGCTGGCGCTCGAGTTCCTCGAGCGCCGCGCGCCCTCGCTCGATGAGGTCCTGGAGGTCCTCGGGCTTCATCACGCGACGGCGTCGGCGATGATGGCGAAGCTCTCGGGGTGCCGGACGGCGATGTCGACGTCGAGGAAGGCCCTCACAGTCAAGCCACCCGAATCGGCCAGGGTGATGCCTTCGGAGGTCACGTCCATGATGCCCCACTCGCCGATCAGCAGGTCGCGCCAGTTCCCGTAGAAGACGGCCGAGAGGTTGGTCCCGCTGCCCTTCGTGAGGTTCGAGGGGACCTGGTTCGAGACGAGCGCCCGGCGGCCGTTCACCGTCGCGTCGCCACCACGGTCGGGCCACACGAAGAGACCCGTGCTGGCGGCCTTCTCGGTCGTCTTGAGCGCGCCGCGAACGAGGCTGTTCGTCATGTAGGCGAGCGCCCCGGTTTCCGCGTTGTCGCCCGCGACGGCGCTCTCGAGCGCGACGATGTGCGCCCACGTGAGGGGCCCTCCGTTCGTACCGACTGCGACGGAGTTCACGCCGACGATATTGAAGAGGCCGAGCGGCTCGGCACCGGCGCCGCTCCCGATGAGCGCGGCGCGATCGATCGCCAGCGCGAGCGAGCGGGCCAGATCCGCCCGCAAGATCTGCTCGATCTCGGGCGTGGACTGGAGCAGCATCTTCCGCGTCGCGTGCGCCTTCGCGGCGACGGTCTTCGGGCTCATTCCGACGACGTCGAACGTCGGGTCGGCATCGGTGACGGTGCCGCCTTCGGTGAGCCACTGCGCAGTCCCGGGCCCGGTCTGGCGCGAGATGTCGACGTTCCCGACGAGGCCAGGGAGCGACGTCGCGCCCGCGACGCGGACGAGTGTCGCATTCCGAAGCAGGTCGATAAAGCTCTCGGGCCGGAGGTCGGTGGCGATGATGCTCCCGCCGCTTCCGGCCTTCGTGACGGCCCGCTGTTCGGGCGCGGCGAGGACGTCACGCGGAACGAAGAAGCCGCGCGGCTGGCGGCCGAGTTGCTTCGCGACCTGGTCCGATGCCTCGCGCTCGAGCTCCGCCTGGCGCCAGTCGCGGGTCGCGAGGGCCTGCGCCGCGCGCAGGATCGAGAACTTCTCGACCTGGCCGCGCTCCATGCCGATCGCGGCGGTCGAAGGCGTCTCGAGCGGCTTCGCCGACGGCACCGCGTTCTTCATGAGCCACGCCTGGAAGTCGGCGATCGGCCAGCCCTCGCGGATGGCCTTCTCGCCCACTGCGCGACAGTTCCAGCGCGACGAGATCGCCTGGATGTCGAGGACGCGCTCCCGCTCGAGCTCGATGGGATGCGGCTTCTGGTCGTGCTGGCGGGTTTCGATGCGCTGTTCGGGGGTCGGATCGGGCATGGTTGACTCCTTGAAGTTTGGTTGTGCTCGACCGATGCCGACCGAGCTGTCCGCGCCGATCGAGACGACGCTCGCCTCCATGGGGCGCCATCCGGCAACGCGATAGAGGGGCTCCCCGTCGAGTTCTCCGTCGCGCTCGACCTTCGTGATCTCGTATCCGACGGAGAGGTCCTGCAGGACGCCCGATCGCACGTCCGCTTCGATCTCGCGCGCGAGCGACGACGCGCCGAAGCGAAGCCGGCCACGAAGGCGACGGCCCTCGAGGCGGATCGCTTCCACGCGGCCGATCGGCCGTTTCGGGTCATGGTGAGCGAGCAGGACGAGCCCGCGGGCGGCCCGTTCGAGGTCGACGGATCCGGGCCCGTGCGACAAGACCTCGTACCCGAAGGCCCGCCGGACGGGCTCCTCGCTCGAGAGCGAAACAGCGACGAGAGCGTCGGGGTCGGCCTTCGCGCGGCTCGCGTCGATCTCGACGACGCGATGCACGACGGCGCCCGGACGCAGGTCCGCGTCGAGCTCGGTCATGGGTTCATGTCCTGGTGGAAGGCGGCGCGTGCTGCGCGGCGGAGCGGGCCAGCGTGGCGGGCATCCCTGCCCGGCGGTGTCGTCGCTCCTCGCGGTTGCGCCTTCGATCGGCGCCGGCCTGGTCGCGCGCGATCCCTCGCGCCGGTTCCGGGCTCGGCTTCCCGTTCCGTGCGGCGTGTCGCCGATCCCTCGGCTCGCGCCCCTCGGTCGGGCTGCTCTTGCGGCATGATGCCACACCGGTTCCGAGACTGTCCACCGTCACGAGCCGGCTCCGTTCTGAGGCGTCATTGCGAGGAAGCCGCGATCCTGCGGCCGAAGCGGCAGCGCGTGGGCGTACACCCTCATCGTCGTCGCCGGGTTCGAGTGCCCAAGCAGCGCCGCGACGGCCGGCGCAGGAATGCCCGCTGCCAACGCGCAGCTCGCGAACGTGTGCCGGAGATCGTGCAGGCGGATCTTCGGGAGGCCGCTGTGCTCCGCGTCGCGCTGGAGAGCGCGCCAGCCGCGGCCGAGGTTGCCTTCATCGACGGGACCGCCCGCCGGTGCTGTGAAGACGAAATCGCTCCGGCGCGGAAGCTCGCGCAGGAGCGCGGGAAGCATCGGGCCCGCGACGTCCGCCGGGATGCGCCGCGAGTGCCCGTTCTTCGGTGTGACCGCGCGCCCGCGAACGCGGGCGCGGCGGATCGCGATTTCGCCCCGCTCGAGGTCGACGTCGCGCCACTGCAGTCCGAGGGCTTCGCCGCGGCGCATCCCGGTCCAAGCCAGCCCGGCGATGCACGGGTACGCCCATCCACCCATCCTGCGCGCGAGCCAGCGCTCGCGGGCGATCTCGAGGAACTGCGCGAGCTGGACGGGGTCGTAGGCTTGCACGCGAGGGACCTCGCGCGCCTCGGCGCGCGCCAGGTCCGCGACGAGGCGACCCACGCCGCGCAGCGTGTTTCGCGAGAGGTGGCCGCTCTCGACTTCGATTTCGACGACACGGCGCAGGATCGAGAGCGAGTTCAGCGCCGTCGCCGCCCCCTTCCCGCGCTGGCGCATTTGCAGCGTGAACGCGATCGCATCCTCCCGGCGGAGCTCGGCGATCGCGCGATCGCCGAAGAACGGCCGGAGGTGCAACCGCACCAGGCCCTCGGCCGTCTGCCGATACGACGCGCTGTGTCGCGCGCCCTCGCGCTCGAGGTATCGCTCGAGCAGCGCCGCGACGTTCCGCTCGTCGCGCCGTCGCGCTGTCCAGCTCCGCACCTTCGCCGCGATCCGCTTCGCCCCGCCCATCAGCCCCACGCCTCCCCATTCGAGCGCCGCACGCGTGGCGCGGCGCTCGCACTCCCAGCAAAGAACCGGCTCCGCGCCGCGTTCCGGTCCCGCCCTCGCCCGCCGGATCCGGCGCAAGCGCAGACGGCAGCCGTGGCAGAACGGCGGCGCCGGCTGGCGCATCATGCGGCGCCCGCCTGCTCGAGGCGTTGGCGCGCGAGATGCAGGAACAGCCCGGCCGGGTTCGTGGCCTTGCCGTCATCCCTCGCGGTACGGGTCTGGTCGACGCACTCGAGGATCACGGGCCACGGCAGGGCTTCCATGATGTCGAGCGCCGGCTTCTCGACCCGGATATCGACGCCGAGCCGCACGCACGCTTCGGAGAGTTTTTCGATTGGGCGCTGCGGTTCGAGGCGCGTGCGCGCGGCGAAGGTCGGGACGAGCTCGCTCGTGGCTCGTAGCCCGCCCCCCCTCTCACACTCTCCCCCCAACGACGTACCAAGATCATCAACAGATGCCGCGGGTCGCGTGTCGCGTGTCTGGTTCGGAGGGGGTGCTTCGGGGGGGCCGTGAGGCCCCGGGTCTGCCCGAGTTCCGGACGGCCACTGCTGAAAATCCGCGACCTTACGCCACGCAACACGCGTGAACGTTCCGCGTTCTTCGATGGTCAACGTCACGTGCGCGGCCAGCGCACGGAGGATGCGCCGCGCGCGGACGAGCGATCCGCTGCCCGTCAGGTCCATGAGCTGCCCGGCGGAGAGCTCGATCACGCAACCCTGGTCGGGCGACAGCCCGTCGCGGGCCCAGCGTGTGTTCATGTTGGCCAGCAGGCGGACGGCGGTTGCGACCAGGTCGTTGCCCCACGGCTCGCGCGCGATCGAGTCGCCCACGCGGAACCAGCGCTTCCTCGGCGTAGCCATCAGCGAGCCGTCCGGGTAATGTTCTGGTCGCCCACAGCCTTCCTCCGGTGGGTCGTGCGCGGCTGCTGCTCCCCGCAGCGCCGATCGAGGCCGGCGCGGCTCCCCGCCGCGCCGGCCTCACTGCGTCGCGGCTGCGCTCCGCTCGAGCATCGCGACGAGGCCCCGCCGCGCGAGGATCCGACGGCGCCCGACCTTCGTGTAGGGCAGCTTCCCGTCGTCCATGAGTTGATAGAGCTTGCTCCGGCCGAGACCGGAGAACCTCGCCGCCTCCGCCAACGACGCGCCACCGTCGGCCCATACGGCCGGAATCGCCGGGGTTGCTTCCGCCTGCGCGGCCGGGGCTCCGTTCTTTCGCGCCATCTCGAAACCTCCCTTGCTTGCTGGAGTCCGTCAACGTATGTTCGGACTGTGGCATAGGTTCTGCCGAAGAACTGTGAGGAAAACTGTGAGGCCGTGGACGCTCCGCGCTTGGAAGCCCCGCGACGGATACGACCTCGTCGGAATCGAGCGCGGCGAGGGTCCGCCGCCGGGCCGCTACCTCGTGCCCAGCGGCCGGGCGCTCGAGCCCGTCGCGCTCGAGGATCCGCTGCTGGTGCGCCGATTCGCCGAGCTCGATGCGAACGATCCCGCCGCGGTTCTCGCCTTCGCGACGGAGCGTGGCTGGCTCGGAACGGAACTCGAGGAACTCCCGTCGAATCTGTGGCCGGCAGCTCGTGACGACG
>WYBB01000222.1 GCA_011526585.1 Deltaproteobacteria bacterium | reverse complement strand
GCGACGCTCGGCTTCTCGCTGCACAGCGCCTGGCTGCCCGACGCCTCACCGGTGCCGCGCGCCGCGCCCGATCCGCTCCGGGCGGACACGCCGCCCTCGCCCGAGGAGGTCCTGCGCGATCGCCTCGGACGCCTCAGGCCCAGGGCTCGCCAGCGCCTCGAGGGCGTGCTCGCCCGCGCGCGCGAGAGGCGCTCATGAGCGCCGAGGCCGGCTTCTCCGGCACCGATCGCTTCGAGGTCCGCCGCGAGGTCGGCTCGGGCGGATTCGGCACGGTCTACCAGGCCTGGGACCGCGAGCACCACCAGCTCGTCGCGCTCAAGCACCTGCACCGCAGCGACCCCCTCGCGCTGCGCCGCTTCAAGCAGGAGTTCCGCGCGCTCGCCAACCTCGCCCACCTGCACCTCGTCGCCCTCTACGAGCTGCATCAGGCCGACGCCAACTGGTTCTTCACCATGGAGTACGTCGACGGCGCGAGCTTCGCCGAGTGGCTCCGCCCCGGCGAGCTCTCGTCGACGGCGCACGGGTCCTCGCTGGCGATGACGCGTCCGGCCCGCCCGCGCGCGCGCCAGGCGACGGCCTCCCCCGAATCGCGCGGCGCCGACGCCGCCTCCCCGCTGCACGCCACCACCGTCACGCCCATCGCGCGCCCACCGCTCGTCGTCGACGGCGACGTGACCCCGAGCGCCGTGCTCGGCGAGCTCGAGAACCCGCCGCGCATCACCTCGCCGCTGGCGGCGCGCCCGCAGCCGACCGTGACCGCCGGCCCCGCCGAGCGCGCCGGCCCACGCCCGTCCGCGCCCGCTCACACGCCCCAGCCGACCCCGCTCGACCTCGCCCAGCCGTTCTTCGGTATCGAGATCCCCGACGAGGCGACGCTCGCGCTGTGGGAGGCCACCCGCCCGCGCGGCGGCGAGCCCCCGCCCGATCCCGATCGCATCCGCCACGCCTTCCGCCAGCTCGTCGAGGCGCTCGCCTGGCTGCACGCCTCGGGCCACCTGCACCGCGACGTCAAGCCATCCAACGTGCTCGTCAGCCCGAGCGGCGTCGTCAAGGTGCTCGACTTCGGGCTCGTCACGCGCCTCTTCGCCTCCGATCCCGGCCTGAGCGATCCGCTGATCGGCACGCCCGCCTACATGGCCCCCGAGCTCTGCGCCGGCCTCTCCGCGAGCCCCGCCTCCGACTGGTACAGCGTCGGCGTCATGCTCTACCTCGTGCTCACCGGGTCGCTGCCCTTCGCCGGGGACCTCCCGTCGGTGGTGCTCGCCAAGCAGGCGCTCGACGTGCGCCCACCGAGCGAGCTGACCGACGTGCCGCGCGACCTCGAGGAGATCTGCCTGGCGCTCCTGTCGAAGAACCCCGTCGAGCGGCCCGACGCCACCGCACTCCTGCAGGCGCTCGGCGACAAGCGCCGCGCCACCCCGCGCTGGACCCACGCCGCGGCCCAGTCGGTCTTCGTCGGGCGTCGCGCCGAGGTCTCGCGCCTCGCGGCGGTCGTCGCTGGCGCCGAGCCCACGCAGATCGCCCTGGTCGAGGGCCTCTCCGGCCTCGGCAAGAGCGCCCTGGTCGAGCACGTGCTGCGCTCGGTCGAGGAGACCGGCGAGACCCTGGTCCTGCGCTCACGCTGCTTCGAGCGCGGCAGCGTTCGGTATCGCGCGCTCGACGGCGCCATCGACGACCTGGCCCGCTGGCTCTCGACCCTGCCGAGCTTCCAGGTCGACGACCTCCTGCCCTCCGACCCGTCCGACCGCGTCGCGCTCGCGCGGCTCTTCCCCGCGCTGCCGACGGTCCCCGGCGACGGCGAGGACACGCTCGGCGCCGACCCGGCCGAGCTCAAGCGCCGCGCCTTCGTCGCCCTGCGGCAGCTCCTCGCCGCGGCCGCGAACAAGCGCGTCGAGCTCCGCCACGGCTCGTCCGCCGCGCCCGACGACGCGCGCCCCTCGATCGGCATCGTCTTCTCGATCGACGACGCGCAGTGGGCCGACGAGGACAGCCTCACCCCGCTCGCCGAGCTCATGCGCCAGCTGCCGGCCGAGCACGTGCGCTGGGTCATCGCCTACCGCTCGGACGAGCTCGAGTCGAGCCCCTTCCTCAAGGTCTTCAGCGCCAACGTGCTGCGCCCGCTCGCGTCGCGCACGGCCCGCATCGCGCTCGGTCCGCTGCCTCCCGACGAGGCGGTCGCGCTCGCCGCCGAGCAGCTCGGCCGCGCGAGCCCCGAGCAGGCACGCGCCATCGCCCTCGAGTCCGAGGGCAGCCCGCTCTTCATCGCCGAGCTCTCGCGCCTCATCGACAACCGCTCGTCCGACGGGATCGCGTCCCTCTCCGACGAGCCCGTCGTGCGTCGCGCCGGCCTCGGTGATCTGCTCGCCGCGCGCGTGCTCGATCTGCCGGTTCAGGGGCGCGTCGCCCTCGAGCTCATCGCCGTCGCCGGCGAGCCGATCCCGGCGCGCCTGGTACGCGCCGCGACCGGCGTCGATCAGCGCGATCTCAACCGCCTCGTGCACGATCACCTCGTCGCCGCGCGCCCCTCGGCGGTCGGCGAGCTGGTGATGACCTGGCACGATCGCGTGCGCGAGACGGTCGCGTGGCGTCTCTCCAAGGACGACCGCGCGCGCCGCCATCAGACGCTCGCGGTGACCGCCGAGGCCCTCGGTGGTGCCGACGATCTCTTCCTGCACATCCACTGGCGCGAGGCCGGCGTCGAAGCCAAGGCGCGCGAGCACGGTCTGCGCGCCGCCGAGGCAGCGATGCGCGCCTTCGCCTTCGATCGCGCCGCCGAGCTCTATCGATCGATCATCGCGATGGCGCCTGCGGCCGCGACACCCGCGCACCACGAAGCCCTCGGTGACGCGCTCAAGAACGCCGGGCGCGGCGCCGACGCGGCCAAGGCCTACCTCGAGGCCGCCGCGCGAGCACGCGACCCGGTCGAGGTGCGTCGCCTCGAGATCCGCGCCGCCGAGCAGTTCATGTTCGCCGGGGCCTTCGGCGAAGGCGAGGCGGTGATCCGCAAGGTGCTCGGGCGCGTCGGCCTCTCGGTCGCCCAGGGCGTGCCCGGCGCCTTCGCCAGCTTCGCCCTCGAGACCCTGCGCAACCGCTTGCGCGGCCTCGGCTTCACCCGCCGCGACGCCAGCGCCATCCCGCCCGAGGAGCTCGCGCTCATCGACACCCTCTGGTCGGTGACGATCGGCCTGTCGATGGCCCAGCCGCTCGCCTCCCAGGCCTTCCAGCAGCGGCACCTGCGCGCCGCGCTCGAAGCCGGCGAGCCGCTGCGCGTCGCGCGCGCGCTGACGATCGAGCTCGCGTTCTCGGGCCTGCAGGGCGGCAACGACGAGCGTCGCAGCCTCTCGCTCTCCAAGCTCACCCACGACGTCGCCAAGAGCATCGCGCACCCCTACCCGGAGGCCTTCGCCACCATGGCTGACGGCGCCACCCACTGGCTGCGCGGCCGCTGGCCCGAGGCGCGCCGCGCGATGGAGGACGCGCTCGTCGTCTTCGACCGCGACTGCACCGGCGTCTCCTGGGAGAAGGACACCTCGCGCTTCGTCGCGCTCTCGGCCCTGGCCCACGGCGGTGAGCTCGTCACCCTGCGCGCCCAGTACGAGCGCTCCCTCGAAGACGCGCTCGAGCGCGGCGACCTCTACCTGGAGGCCCAGCTCCGCACCCGCTTCGCCCCGCTCATCGAGCTGCTCGAGGATCGCCCCGACGCCGCGCGCGCCGTGATCCACCAGACGCTCGGGCGCTGGACCGCGGCCGGCTACCAGATCGTCCACTACTGGGGCTACCTGAACCGCGTCTCCTCCTTCCTCTATGAAGGCGACGGCCGCGCCGCCTGGCGCGAGCTCCTCGCCGGCATGGCGCCCCTCGAGCGCTCGTTCATGACGATGGGCCAGTACTACCGCATCCAGTACCACGCGCTCATCGGCAAGACCGCGCTCGCGGCGCTGGCCGCCGCGAGGACTCCCGGCGAGGCCAGGGTCCTGCGCGCCCGCGCGCTCAAGGCCGCCCGCCGCCTCGCCAAGGAGGACATGGCCTGGTCTCGCCCCGACGGCCTGCTCATCGAAGCCGCGCTCGATCAGCGCCCCGACGACCACCGCTGGTCCGCGGCGCGCGCGGGCTTCGCGGCGGCCTCGATGCACGGCCACCGCCTGGCCGCCGAGGCGCTGCAGGCCGAGGCCAGCGGCGACGCACAGGCGCTCGCCGCGGCGCACGAGGCCTTCGCCCGCCTCGGCGCCCGCGTTCCGGAGCAGTTTCGTCGTTACTTCTCGGGCATTTAGGGGTTCCTCCCCGACGCGCCGCCCGATTTCGCCCGCCCGGGCTTGACCCGCACGCGGTGACTTCGGGTATACAGCCGCACCGCGCGAGGCCGGCTCACTCATCTCCGTTCCACCCCTGCCGGGCACACGACTCGCGCGCCCGAGGAGTTCAAAGCATGCGTGCATACAAGCTGATGACCGCCGCCGCCGCCCTGGCCCTGATGGCCGGTTGCGCGGGCGAGGACGGCAAGGACGGCGTCGACGGCGCACCGGGCGCAAAGGGCGACAAGGGCGACCAGGGTGATCCCGGTGACCCCGGCACCGATGGCACCGACGGCACCGACGGAGTCGACGGCGAGGACGGCGAGGACGGCCAGGACGCGGCCTGCGCCGCCTTCGAGCCGCTGGTGATCGACAGCGTGATCGGCGTCGCCGATCCGGTCTTCCCCGGCGCGCCGCTCGACTTCGAGCTCGACGTCAGCGGCGGCTCGGGCGAGCTCGACGTCCAGTTCATCGGCACCATGCGCATGCTCGACGGCACGGCGACCCTGCCCGCGCTGCCCGAGGGGGCCGGCGCCGACAACGCCTTCCAGATCACCCCGGACGCCGAGGGCGACATCAGCTACGTCGCCATCGCGACCGACGGCTGCACCGTCGCGACCACCACCTTCGCGATCAAGGTGCGCGCGGCGCTCGTGTCCTTCGTGCACCTCTATCCCGGCGCCGAGGACATCGGCTTCGCGCTGCGCGGCTCGTCCGACCCGCTCTTCCAGGTGGTCAACACGATCTTCGGACCGTTCGCGATCGCGACGATCCCGCAGGGCTCGGGCTTCCCCGGCTACTTCCGGCTGAGCCAGTACGACCTCGACGTCGACATGTTCCCCGACGCCGACCTCGACGGCGTGCCCGACCTCGACACCACCCCGAACCGCCTGCCCAAGATCGTGCTCGCGCCCGACGCGCGCGTCATCGTCGTCGCCTACGAGGACGCCGCCGGCGCCCTGGCCTGGGCGGTCCTGAACCCCGACCAGCGCCCCGTCGACGGCGACCTCAACGCGCGCATCCAGTTCGCGCACATGGCCGGCTCGCTCGGCGCGGTCGACGTCGCGACCGACGCCGAGATGACCACCGTCCTGATCGACGACGCGACCCTCGGGGCGCTCGGCAACGGCCTGCCGCTCGCGCCGCTCGACTACCTCGTCTTCGTCGACACCGACGGCGACGGCACGCCCAACTACGAGGTGGGCCTCCCGTTCGAGACCAACCAGGTCCTGCCCGGCGACTACGTCGTCGTCTTCGCCTGGGTCGACGGCAGCGGCATGCTCCGCATCTTCGTGCACGACACCGGCGGCGACGGCACCCCCTACGAGGGCATGATCTTCCCGTTCCCGGGCGAGGTCTTCCCCTACCTCGGCCCCGCGGATCACACCGGCACCTTCGACACCGTGACCGACGTGCTCGGCTCGGTCGATCTCGAGGTGCCCGTCACCGCGCCCGCCGACTGCGCGGTCGCGAACCTGATCTTCCGCTACGACATGGTCACGCTCGGCGCCACCTACGGCAACGACGTCGACTTCACGCTGACCGCGCCGTCGGGCAAGTCGGCCTTCATCGGCTCGGGCAAGAACGCCGGGCCGGGTGCCGACGTCAACAAGATCGACGCCTCGTCGACCTTCGCCTACGAGCTCGTCGCCGGCACCTGGACGGTGACCGTGACCGACAGCTGGGGCGACGGCGTCACCGTCAACTCGGTCGCGCTCGAGTTCTACTGCGGCGAGCCGCTGGGCGATCCCGACTTCACCGTCACGACCGACCTCGATCCCGATCTCGCCGTGCCCGACAACGATCTGATGGGCGTGAGCTCGACGGCGTCGGTCGCCGGCCCGTGCACGGTGAGCATGGTCGCGGTCGAGTGGACGATCACCCACACCTTCCCGACCGACCTCAGCCTCAACCTCTACTCGCCCGACGGCAACCTGATCTCGCTCGGTCGCCCGAGCGCCTCGGGCACCGGCAGCGCCGGGCCGTCGGACGAGCTCATGGGCGACAACGGGGCCGGCACCTGGACCCTGGAAGTCGCCGACGGCGCGACCGGCGACGAGGGCACGCTCGACGCGTGGACCCTGCACGTCTGGTGCGAGTGATCCGATCCGCCGCGAGTTGATCGCAGCGAGGACGGCCGGGCGAACCCCGGCCGTCCTTTTTCTTGGCGGGTTCGCCCGGGCTGCCCCGTCGCTGTCCCTTGTACCCGGCGTGTCGTGCGTGTACGCACGCGGCAGTGACGATGGACCGCCCCGTCTTCCTGCTCGCCAGCGCGTGGCGCTCGGGGAGCACGCTCCTGCAGCGCGTGCTCTCATCGGGCCCCGAGCTCTTCGTCTGGGGTGAGAGCCACGGCGCCGTCGAGCGCCTGCGCCTCCTCCGCGACGGGCTCGCGCGCCATCGGGGGATCTTCGCGGCCTCGGCGCGCGCACACGCGGCGCGCGGCCTCGACGCCTTCATCGCGAACCTCAACCCCGATCCCGACCGCGTCGCGCTCGCCTGCCGCGCCTGGTTCGAGGCCTACTACGCCGAGCCCACCCGCGCCAAGGCGCGCAGGCGCTGGGGCTTCAAGGAGGTGCGTTGCGACGCCGGGCACGCGCGCTTCCTCCTCGATCTCTTCCCCGAGGGGCGCGTGATCCTGCTCGTGCGCGACCCGGTCTCGGTGCTCGCCTCGCTGCGCTCGGTCGGCTGGTACCGCGACGCGCCCGCCGCCGGTGAGCACTGGCGGCGGGCGACCGAGAGCTTCCTCGACTTCACCGATCCGCGCGCGCTCCTCGTGCGCTACGAGCGCCTCATCGCCGATCCCGGAGCCGAGCTCGAGCGCATCTGCGCGCACCTCGATCTGCGCGTCGAGCTGCTCGACCGGACGCACTTCGGGCGCAAGGTGAGGGCCGCCTCCGGGCCGCCCACCCTCGAGCTCCCCCAGCTGATCGAGCTGCATCGTCCCGCGCTGCGCGAGGTGGCGATGCGCGCCGGCTACGACGACCCGGCCAGCGACCCGCGCCTGGTCTGGGCCTCTGCGCTCCGCGCGACGGCGGTCCGCGAGCTCGAGACCGCGTCGCGTCGCGTTGGCCGGCTTGGCCAATGGCTTCGCGCGCGGGCGCGCCGCATATCGCGGTGACGCGCCGGCCGAGTCACGCGCGCGGGGCGGTGCGCGACTCCGCGGCAGCCCGCACGGCGGCGCGCAGCTGTTGCGGCGTGAAGGGCTTGAGCAGGAGCGCGTTGGGGAGCGCCGCCAGGCGGGCCTCGACTCGCGGGTCGAGCACGCCGCCCGAGATGAAGACGGTGTGGCGCGCCAGCTCGGGGTCGATTGCCGCGACGCGCTCATGCACCACGCTGCCGTCGATCTCGGGCAGCATCACGTCGCAGAGCACCACGTCCCAACGCTCGCCGGCCATCAGCCGCGCGAAGAGCGCGCTCGGCGTCGTCAGCGTCGTCACCTGGTAGCCCTCGCGCAGCATGCGCGCCACCGCCTGGCCGACCGGCTCCTCGTCATCGAGGACCACGACCCGCACGGGCGGGTCGGTGCGCGTCGCGGCGCAGCCATCCCACCTCGCTCGACTTTTCGACAATCTCTGTCAGGCGCGCGTCGCTGTCACTCCTCGTCGTCGACGACGAGCTTGGAGCCGAACTCCTCACGCAGTTGCTTGCCCACCTCGGGCGGCACCGGGGCGTACTTGGAGAACTCCATCGAGAACTCCGCCTTGCCCTGGGTGGCCGAGCGCAGGACCGTCGAGTAGCCGAACATCTCGGCCAGCGGCACGTCGGCCTCGACGCGCGCGAAGCCGTCCTCTTCCGACGAGCCGATGATCATGCCGCGGCGCTGGTTGATGGTGCGCATGATCGCGCCCGAGAACTCGCCCGGACCCTCGACCGCGAGCTTCATGATCGGCTCGAGGATGACCGGCCTGGCCAGCGGGTAGGCCTGGCGGAACGCGCCGCGCGCCGCCGCCTGGAAGGCGTTGTCGCTCGAGTCGACCGCGTGGCTCGCGCCGTCGGTGATCACCACGCGCAGGTTGACGACCGGGAAGCCGATGAGGCGGCCCTTGGCCGTGCTCGTCTTGAAGCCCTTCTCGATCGAGGTCTGGAACTCGGTCGGGATGTTGCCGCCGACGACCTTCCACTCGTACTCGAACTCGGGGATGGTGCCGTCCTCCTTGGGCTCGGGCGGCTCGATGTAGCCGAGCACGCGGCCGAACTGGCCGGAGCCGCCGGTCTGCTTCTTGTGCAGGTAGTTGAACTCGGCGCGCTGCTGGATGGTCTCGCGGTAGGCGACCTGCGGCTTGCCCGCCTCGACCTCGACCGCGTACTCGCGCTTCATGCGCTCGATGTAGACCTCGAGGTGGAGCTCGCCCATGCCGGCGATGATCGTCTCGTTCGATTCCTTGTCGAGGTAGGTCCGGAAGGTCGGATCCTCCTTCGAGAAGCGGTTGAGCGCCTTGCCGAGGTTGTTCGAAGCCTTCGAGTCCTTCGGCTTGATCGCCATCTTGATGACCGGCTCGGGCACGAACATCGACTCCATCGAGGCCTCGATGGTGCCGTCGGTGAAGGTGTCACCGGAGGCGCACTCCACGCCGAAGAGCGCGCAGATGTCGCCCGCCTCGACGCCGGTGATGTCCTCCATCTCGTCGGAGTGCATGCGCACGATGCGCCCGACCTTCACCTTCTGGCCGGTGCGCTGGTTGAAGATCATGTCGCCCTTGCGCAGCGTACCCTGGTAGACGCGGATGTAGGTGAGCTGCCCGTAGCGATCGTCGACCAGCTTGAACGCCAGCGTGATGAGCGGCGCCTTCGGGTCGAGCTTGACCGGGAACTTCTCGCCGGTCGCCTTGTTGATCGCCAGGTTCTCCTTCTCCGGCGGCGTCGGCAGGTAGCGGCCGACGTTGTCGAGCAGGACCTGCACGCCCTTGTTGCGGTAGGCCGAGCCCATGCACACCGGCACGAGCTTGTTCGAGATGGTGCCGGTGCGGATCGCCTTCTCGACGATCGCGATCGTCGCCGGGTCGGTGCCGACCTCGCCCTCGAGCATCTTCTCCATCAGCTCGTCGGAGAACATCGAGACCGCGTCGAGCATCGCCTCGCGCGCCTCGTTGGCCTTGGCGACGTAGTCGGCGGGGATCGGCTTCTCGACGACGTCCTTGCCGCCTTCGCCCTCGAAGTAGTTCGCCTTCATCCCGACCAGGTCGATGATGCCCTCGAACTTGTCCTCGGCGCCGATGGGGATCTGGATCATCACGGCGTTGAGGTTGAGCTTCTCGCGGATCGACTTGGCGACGTTGTAGGGGTTGGCGCCCGCGCGGTCGAGCTTGTTGACGAACGCGATGCGCGGCACGCCGTAGCGGCGCATCTGGCGATCGACGGTGAACGACTGGGACTGCACGCCGGCGACGCCGCAGAGCACGAGGATCGCGCCGTCGAGCACGCGCAGCGAACGCTCGACCTCGATCGTGAAGTCGACGTGCCCCGGGGTGTCGATGATGTTGATGTGGAAGTCCTTCCAGAAGCAGTAGGTCGCTGCCGACTGGATGGTGATGCCCTTCTCGCGCTCGAGGTCCATCGAGTCCATCTTGGCCCCGACGCCGTCCTTGCCGCGCACCTCGTGGATGGCGTGGATCCGGTTCGTGTAGAAGAGGATCCGCTCGGTCAGCGTGGTCTTGCCCGAGTCGATGTGGGCGCTGATGCCGATGTTGCGTACTTTGCTGAGGTCGAAGGCCATCTTGATGAGATCCACGGTGGAGGCGCTCGCGAAGCCGCGTCCGAATCGACGGGGCGCCGCTGGGCGCAGGGCGCGCGCTCGATACATGATGCCGGGTCCCGCCGTCAACTCTGCGGTTCACTCGCGAGCGAAACCGCCCGCGGTTGCGCTGGCGGCCATGACCTTGTCAAGCCCCGTGCGCTGAGCGATGGTCCCGCCCGACAACGCGCAGAGGACAAGGAGAGATCGACATGCCCGCTCGTATCGCCATCAACGGTTTCGGTCGTATCGGACGCCTGGCCGCCAGGCGCGTGCTCAAGGACCCCGAGCTCGAGCTCGTCGCCATCAACGACCTCGCCGACAACGAGGCGCTGACCTACCTCTTCAAGTACGACTCGGTGCACGGCAGCTTCGGGGGCCAGGTCGCGATCGACGGCGACACGCTGCACGTCGACGGCAAGGCCGTGCGCATGACCGAAAACCGCGACATCCTCGCCAACAAGTGGGGTGAGCTCGGCGTCGACATCGTGCTCGAGTGCACCGGCGTCTTCACCAACCGCGCCGGCAACCAGCCGCACTTCGACGCCGGCGCCAAGCGCGTCATCATCTCGGCGCCCGCCAAGGAGCCGGACATCACCGTCGTGCTCGGCGTCAACCACGACGCCTACGACCCGGCGCAGCACAAGCTCATCTCCAACGCCTCGTGCACGACCAACTGCGTCGCGCCCCCGCTCAAGGCGCTCGACGACGCCTTCGGCGTCTCCTACGCGGTCATCAACACGACCCACGCCTACACGATGTCGCAGTCGCTGCTCGACGCGCCCCAGAAGAAGAGCCTGCGCCAGGGCAGGGCGGCCGCGGTCAACCTCATCCCGACCACGACCGGCGCCGCCAAGGCGGTCGGCGAGGTGATCCCCGGCCTCAAGGGCAAGCTGCACGGGCTCGCGGTGCGCACGCCCAACCCGACCGGCTCGCTCGCCGACATCACGATGATCCTCGGCAAGGACGCCACCGTCGACGAGGCCCACGCCGCGCTCGCCGACTTCGCGGCCAAGAACCCGACGATCCTCCAGCTCTCGAAGGAGGAGATCGTCTCGGCCGACATCGTCGGTTCGCCGTTCTCGTCGATCGTCGACGGGCTCATGACGATGAAGGTCGGCCCGCTCCTCAAGATCCTCGCCTGGTACGACAACGAGGCCGGCTACGCCACGCGCCTGGTCGATCTCGCGAAGTTCGTCGCCAAGGCCGGCTGAGCTCGATGCCGCCTGCGGTCTCGACGCTCTTCCCCAACGTCCATCTGCACGTCATCGAGGCCGCCTCCCCCGGCCCGACCGCGCTCATCCAGGCGGGGATCCACGGCGACGAGATCGCGGGCGTGCACGCGCTCGAAGAGCTCCTCGAGGAGGGGGTCACGCCTCAGCGCGGGCGGCTCCTCATCGTGCCGTGCATGAACCCGCCGGCCTACCGCGCCCGCCAGCGCGCCGCCCCCGGCGGGCTCGACCTCAACCGCGTCTTCCCCGGCGATCCGGCCGCGCCCGAGCGCGAGCGCCGCCTGGCCCACGTCTTCATGGAGCTCGTCCGGCGCGAGCGCCCCGCGCTCATGGCGACGCTTCACGAGTCGCTCAAGCGGCACCACCCGGACTTCCCGGTCTCGTTCGGGCAGACGCTGACCTACGGTGTCGAGCCGCGCCCGCCGATCATCGACCGCGTGATCGCGCGCCTGAACCAGTCGCTCGAGTCGCCCTACGAGACCTGGGCGCCGCACTACTATCCGGTCGCGACCAGCTCGACCGAGGTGATCGTCGACGCGCTCGGCGCAAGTCGCATCGTCGGGATCTGCGTCGAGACCTGGATGGGCTTCGAGCTCGCGCGCCGCGTCGCGATGCAGAAGCTCGTCGTGCGTGAGCTGCTCGAGGCGATCGGCATGCCGCTTTCAGCGCCGCCGCACGAGTGATAAGCTCTGCGAATCTGGTCGATCGCCGGAGGTCCCATGCCATCCCTGTCGAGGTCCGCGCTCATCACGCTCACCGCCGCGCTCGCCGGCTGCGGCACCATCCTCACGCCGAGCCAGGCGCTGGTGACCTTCACCTCCGACCCGCCCGGGGCCGAGGTGATGGTCGACGGTCTGCCCGTCGGCCAGACCCCGGTGCAGACCTGGGTCGACAATCGCCGCGATCACCTCGTCACCGTGCACGACGAGACCGGGCAGCAGGTGACCTGCCTCATGCGCTCGACCCTCGGCGCCGGCTGGCTCGTGCTCGACATCCTGCTCGGGCTCGTGCCGGTGATCGTCGACGCGGCGACCTCCGGCTGGAACGAGCTCGATCAGCTCGGCTGCCACGCGATCTTCCGCGACGCGACCGCGCCGGACGCGGCGCCGGTGCCGGTGGCCGCGACTCCCTGAAGGGAGCCGCGACCGGGCGCAGTCGCATCCGGATGGGGAGTTGTTCAGTAGACGACCCCGCACTGGCCGCCGGTCCGGTCGCGCACCTGCTGCTTGAAGCTCTCGAAGGTGAAGGCCGAGAGCACGTGCGGCAGCGCGGCGCGCTCGAGGATGTGCGGACAGAGCATCACCGCGGCATCGGCCTTGTGCGTCTCGTGCGTGAAGCGCGACAGGATCGCGTGCACCTGCCCGATGTCGAAGTAGACGCCGGTCGCCAGCGTGTCGCGAAGCGCGTTGAGCTGGTGGTTGGGGAAGGTCGCGTCGTCGATCGTGCGCAGCAGGAACTGGAATTCTCCCGCATCGAGCGGGCGCGGCGGCGGCGCGACGATCGGCGGCGGAGCGCGGTCGGGGCGGCCGGGGCGGTCGTCCCAGCGGTCCGGCCGATCGTCGCGGCGCTCGTGGCCGAGGTCGCGCAAGCTCTGGCGCAGGTCCTGGTGCAGGTGCACGAGCTCGCGCTGCAGCTCGCGCGAGCGGCGCGTGAGGTTCTTGATCTCGGCGAGGCGGCGCGCGTTGACGGGGCGCTTCAAGATGTCGAGCGTGCGGTTTTGCAGGTCGCCGAGTAGCTCGAGCTTGTCGCCGAGCTCGCGCTGGATCTGCCAGAGCTCGCGGCGTGGCGAGTCGATAGGCGGAGGCGGGCCGGGCTGCGCGGAGGCGACCGCGGGAAATAAGAGGGACAGGGCGAGCGCGATGACGCCGGAGCGGATCATGAGGTGTCTCCTTCGAGGACGCGTGAGGCGCGGCGGCGGCGATGAGCGCCGTCGCGAGCGTGCCGGGCCGACGCCGCCCGACCCCGCCGATTCATACACCGCGTGGCGGTGACAGGCGATTTACAAACGCCGCGTCCGAGCCCCCGGCGCCTACCCAAGATCGAGCCGGGGTGATAATCGGAGAGCGAGATGTTGTTCTCGACCGAGGTCCAGCACATCCTGCGCGCGGCCCAGGAGTACGCCGACGGGGCCGGCCAGCCGCTGACGACGGGGCACATCCTGCTCGGCATGCTGACGCAGACCTCGCGCGCCGGGCGCGTCATGAAGGAGCTCCGGCTCGACCTCGACAAGGTCCTGCACGCGCTCTCGCAGGTCAAACGCGCCGACCGGCGGCTGGAGGAGTCCGACGAGCTCATCACCGCGGTCGAGGCGCACATGGTCGAGGCGGCCAACCGCTCGGCGTCGCAGCTGGTCTCGAGCCTGCACCTGCTCCTGGCGGTGACGCGCGAGAAGCACTCCGTCGCCTACAAGGCCTTCGTCTTCATGGGGATCCCGCCGGTGCAGGTGCGCACGCTGGCGCTGGGCGGCATCAACGGCCCGGTGCCGCGCGCGATCGAGCGCGTGCAGCAGCCCGAGGCGGCGCGCGTCTTCAAGGACGAGCCGGCGGCGCCGGTCGCCTATGCCGAGCCGCAACCGCGCGAACGATCGACGGCCGAGCCCGCGCCACAGCCGCGGGTCGCCCAGGGCACGGCCACGCCGATGGCGCGTCTCGAGGGTGCGCCGGGCGGCCCGTCCGCGCGCGCCTACGCGGGGGGCGCGCTCGAGCGCGGCCCCGAGATCGATCCCGACGACCCCGGCGCGCCCTGGCTGCTCGATCCCGACGCCTTCCCGGTGCTCACCGGTCTCGGCAGGAACCTCACCGCCGAGGCGGCGCGCGGGCGCATCGATCCGGTGATCGGGCGCGCCCGGGTGATCGAGACGGTGCTCGACGTGCTGCACAAGCGGCGCGCCAACAACCCGTGCCTGGTCGGCGAGCCCGGCGTCGGCAAGACCGCCATCGTCGAGGGCCTGGCGCTGGCGATGCTCGGCGAGCCGGCGGACGAGGGCGCGCCGGGCGAAGAGCGCGCGAGTGGCGTGGCGCAGACGCTGCGCGACAAGGTGGTGATCGCGCTCGACGTCGGCTCGCTCGTCGCCGGTACCGAGCTGCGTGGCGCCTTCTCGCGGCGCATGGCCAAGCTCAAGGACGAGGTACGCGCGGCCGCCGGGCGCGTCATCGTCTTCATCGACGAGCTGCACACGCTGGTCGGCGCCGGCAGCGGCGAAGGCGCGCTCGACGCGGCCAACGATCTCAAGGCGGCGCTCGCGCGCGGCGAGTTCCCGTGCATCGGCGCGACCACCCCGCAGGAGTATCACCGCTACATCGAGAAGGATCCGGCGCTCGAGCGGCGCTTCCAGCCGATCGAGGTGCCCGAGCCCAACGAGGACGACGCGCTCCAGATCCTGCAGGGCGTGATCGAGAAGTACGAAAACCACCACGGCGTGCTCTTCCAGCCCGAGGCGCTGGCGGCGGCCGTGCGCATGAGCCGGCGCTACATCGTCGAGCGACGCCTGCCCGACAAGGCCTTCAACCTGGTCGACACGGCGGCGGCGCGCGTGGTGCGCCAGGGCAAGGAGGTGGTCGAGGTCGCCGACGTCGCCTCGGTCGTGAGCGAGCTCACCAAGATCCCGATCGCGCGCCTGATGATGACCGACGCCGAGCGCATCCTGCAGCTGCGCGACTTCCTCGGTGAGCGCGTCATCGGGCACGACGACGTGCTCGACCTCGTCGCCGACGTCATCCAGCGCAACTCCGCCGGCTTCTCCTCGCGCCGGCCGATCGGCTCGTTCCTCTTCCTCGGGCCGTCGGGCGTCGGCAAGACCGAGACCGCCAAGGTCCTGGCCGACTTCCTCTTCTGCTCGAAGGACGCGATGACGCGCATCGACATGAGCGAGCTCATGGAGCGGCACGCGGTCTCGCGGCTCCTCGGCGCGGCGCCGGGCTACGTCGGCCACGAGGACGCCGGCCAGCTCACCGCGGCGCTGGCGCGGCGGCCCTACCAGATCGTGCTCTTCGACGAGGTCGAAAAGGCCCACCCCGACGTCTTGAACCTGCTCCTGCAGGTGCTCGACGAGGGGCGGCTGACCGACGCCAAGGGGCGGCCGCTCTCCTTCCAGAACACGGTCATCATCATGACCACGAACCTCGGCGCCGAGGTCATCCGCCAGCGGCAGAAGAAGATCGGCTTCGCGGGCGCGAGCGCCGGCGACGCGCCGCGGGCGGCCCGCATCGACGCGGCCGACGTCGAGGCGGTGCTCAAGGCCGCGCAGAAGTCGTTGCCGCCCGAGCTCTGGGGCCGCGTCGACGAGAAGTGCGTCTTCGCGCCGCTCGGTCGGGACGAGCTCATGCAGATCGCGGCGCTGCTCGTCGCCGAGTCGTCGCGCCAGCTCGAGGCCGAGCGCTCGATCAGCTACGAGGTGAGCGAGGAGGTGATCTCCCTCCTCGTCGACCAGGGCGGCAGCGATCCGACCCTCGGCGCGCGCCCGCTCAGGCGCGCGGTGCAGCGTCTCTGCGAGACGGCGATCGCGCGCGCCGTGCTCCGGGGAGAAGCACAGCGCGGCGATCACCTGGTGCTGCAGCTCTGGGAGGGCGAGCTGGCGGTCGTGCCCGCGGTGCAATAGCGCCGGCCGGGCAATCCCCGACCGGCGCTCGAGCCCCCGCCGGGGGCTACGACCGGGCGCGGCGGATGAGGATCCGCCCGTCGCGCTCGAGCTGCTCACCGCGCACGATCAAGCGGTGGGCCTGGCGCGCCATCACCGGCGAGCGGTTCCAGCGCGCGCGCTGGAGCATGCGCTCGCCGCGGAGCTGGAGCGCCTTGCCGTCGGCGATCTTCTTCTGGCCCTGGCGGAACAGGCGCCGCTCGTGGCGCGTCATGCGATCGTTGCGGTCGTTGCGATCATCGAGCCAGCCGTCGTCCCAGCGATCGCGATCGAAGTCGTGCGGGCGCTGTCGATCGTAGAGGCCCGCGCTCTGATACTCGACCACCACCGGGGCCGGTCCCGCCGCCACCGCGGAGCCACCGAGCGAGAGCCCCACCGCCACCACTACACCCTTCACCCAGCTCATCGTACCCATGGTCTTCCGCTCCTTTTTTGCGTTCCGGGTCGTCGGCCGTCTCAGCCGACAACTCATCTACGCAGGGCGGCGCGCGGATCGTCGTGAGCCTTCGTCAGGGTGTGTAAAGATCCCGCAAAGTATCGGGATGCTTGTCGATTATTGCGAGACGACCAGGCTGTTGATGCAGAAGGTCGGGCGCTGGGCGGGGTAGAAGTAGCCGACCGCCATGCACATCTCGTTGGCGTCCGCCGACTGCCCGCTGCTCACGACGTCATCGCGATCGTTGACGTAGTCGCAGCGGTAGGTGAGGTCGCCGGTGAAGGTGTAGCCGTCGTCCCAGCGCATCGCGCCCGGGTGCTCCCAGTCGTCGCTCTGGAAGATCGTCGCCTCGCCGTCGAGCACGGTGGTCATCACGGCGCGCTTGTGGGCATGCGTCGAGAGCGTGAAGAAGGTGAGGCCGTCGCGGACCCGGCAGGTGCCCTGCGCGCTGGCGGTCTGGCCGACGCCCGCGGGGATCCGGATCCCGGTGTGGTAGGTGACGAAGGCGGCCGCCTGCTGATACGGCTCGCCCGGCGCGAACGTATGGCCATTGATCGCGACGACGACGTCGAGCGGCGCGAGCGTCGGGTTGAGGTAGTGCATCTGCACGAAGCCGTGCTGGCGCGCCTTCACCTTCATGCCGACGCCCTCGGGCATCACCATCTCGCCGCGCCGCGTCTGGGTCGAGTAGGTCCAGACCGGCACGTTGCTGAGGCCCTGGCCGGTGCCGAAGCCGTCGCAGTCCCGGGTCACGGTGCCGTCGGGCTCGACCGCCTCGGCGGTGAAGTAGAGGATCAGGTGGTGGCTGCCCGCGGTCATGAGCGACTCCCAGCGCTTGACGCCGACCTCCTCGTCGCTCGGCACGCTGAAGTAGTAGCAGTAGGTCTCTTCGCCGCCGGACGCGACGGTGATCGGCGGCGTCCGGATCTGGAAGCCCCGGGTCGGCGGGGCGAGCTCGTCGGGCGAGGTGGCGTCGGCCGGCGCGACGTCGGGGTCGCTCACGTCGGGCGTGGTCTCGACGGTGGTCTCGCCCGAGACGTGCGTGTCTTCGGCGGTGTCGCCTTCGCTGGCGTCGGCGCTCGGCGAGCCGTCCGCGGCCGCGTCGCAGGCGATGAGGAGCGAGAGTCCAAGCCAGGCCACCGAGCGCGTCATCGTCATCTTCTCCGTCCCCGCCGAAGTCGGACGCGCATCATGACGATTCGCCGGCGTGATGTCACGGACCTTGCCGGCAAGGTGTGGGTGCATTACCAGTCGGGCCGACGATGCACCGTGGAGGAGACATGGCGATCTACAGGCTCGACGTCGAGAAGCGGTTCGGTCAGCTGCGCTTCCGCCTCTATCCGCAAGGCAGCCAGCCCGGCGACTTCGGCGGCGAAGCGGCGGACATGACCGGCCTCCTGACCAACCTCGACGAGGCGCTGGCGCCGCTCGACACCAAGACCCGGACCGACAGCGTGATCTTCCGCAATATCGAGTACGCGACCAAGCGCGATCTCAAGGAGACCGTGCGGTTGTCCAAGTTCTGAGGTCCGACCGGCGTCGCTACTGGAGCTCCCAGAGCAGCACGTCGGGCTTGTGATCGCGCACGAGCTCGACGGCGATCTTGCGACCGTCGAGCCCGTCGACGAGGAAGCCGACCCCGCCCTGACCTTCGCGATGTGCGGCGCTCGCCGGACGCTCACCGATCGCGCGCAGGATGTCGCCGTCGCGGAAGCCGAGCTCGGCGGCGAGCGAGCCGGCGGCGACCCCCTGGACCCGAAAGCCCCACGGATCCTCTTGCCAGGTGAGGGTGAGGCCCGAGCCCTCGAGCTCGAGGCGGAGCGCGCGCGCGTCGGCCATTCGTGCCCGCGAGAAGACGCGCACCTCGGCCCGCACCCTCGCCGGCTCAGCGGGCGGCGGCTCGTCGACCAGCGGCTCGTCGACCAGCGGCTCGTCGCCCAGCGGCGCGTCACCCGCAGATTCGGTGCCAGGCGGCTCGTCGACCGTGGGGCGCGCGAGCCAGGCCGCGATCCGGGCGCGCTTTTCCTCGAGATCCTCGA
The DNA here is from genome assembly GCA_011526585.1 of Deltaproteobacteria bacterium. Taxonomy (GTDB): domain Bacteria; phylum Myxococcota_A; class UBA9042; order PHBI01; family PHBI01; genus WYBB01. The sequence continues at coordinate 613 of WYBB01000222.1, read as the reverse complement.
AGAGTCCGGCCGACACCGCCAGCGCCTGCACGAGCTCGCTCTCGGAAGAGCGCGCCTGCTCATACGCGCGCTCGAGGACCGCGAGGCGGCCACTCGCTGATCGTGGGGCGCGCTCGAGCTCGCGCAGCACCGTGTTGTGATGGGCGATGAGCGCGTCGCGCTGCTGCACGATGAGGGCGTGCTCGAGCTGATCCGAGGACTTCTCCGAGCCGAGGGTCTCGGCGATCTTGGCGTGCATGCAGAGCACCTCGCGCGCGAAGGTCACGGTCACGAAGTCATCGACGGGGGCAAGCGCGCGCATCCCCGCGGTCGGCGAGCTACCGTCGGCCTCGAGGCGCTCGATCGCCTCTCCCATCACGTCGATCCCCAGGGCCGCGCCGATCAGCGTCGCGCGCTCTTCGATGAGGCGTGCGCCGAGCCAGAGCGCCGCGTCGAGTCGGCGCACGTCACCGCGCGGCGCGGTCCCGATCATCGCATGCGCGAGCCGTCTCAGATCGAAGCTCCGAGCGTCGCACGCATCCCCGGGCAGGCGCCCACCCCCCGCGCGCGCTTCGATCACCGCGTCGAAGGCGCGCACGACCTCGGGCGCGAGCTCGGCCATCGGCAAGGGCTC
>WYBB01000221.1 GCA_011526585.1 Deltaproteobacteria bacterium | reverse complement strand
GCGTACGCCGTGATCACGACCAGGTGCAGCTACACGACGGTCGTGCAGGAGACGATCGCCGACGCGTGCAAGGGCGAGGACCTCTACGTCTGGATCTGGAACTACGCGCTGACCGCGCCCGAAAACGCCACCGCGCACATGGGCGTGCAGGTCGGCGACACGCTCGTGTGGGAGGAGACGCGCCCGATCCCGAGCGCCTCGGCGCTGGAGGCGACGCGCGTCACCCTGACCGAAGACGTGCCCGCCGGCACGCCGATCTACTTCCACGTGCGCAACCACGGCAACAACAGCTACGAGCTGCTCGAGCTGTCGATCGTCGGCGACAGCCTGCCCGGCCCCCAGTAGGGGCGGTCCTCGTGGCCGTCCGCTCGCACGACGAGGGTGCGCGCTAACGGAACTTGCAGACGCGCACGAAGGTCCACGACCCCGGCGCCTGGTTGCCGGCGGCGGCGAGCCACTCCGACGAGAGCGTCAGCGCCTCGAGCTTGCACGCCATGTTGCCGGGGCACTGCGCGTCGGAGGTGCAGAAGCCGGTGCAATAGGTCTGGCTCGTCTGCGGGTCCAGCGGCAGGCACTTGTTCGAGCGGCACTGGCCGCGGCTCGTGCACGGCGAGCCGTCGGGCAGCGTGCCGGACTGGGCGGGCGTGTAGCAGCCGGCGGCGGCGTCGTGCGTCTTCAAGGTGAAGCGCGGGTCGTAGGGCACGGCGTCGGCGCGCTCGACCGGCGAGAAGATGACGATGTTGCACTCCTGGGCGGGCGCGCAGTCCGCTTCGGACTTGCAGATCGGGGCGCACACGCTGGCGTCGAAGTTCAGGAGATCGCAGTGGCCCGAGGCGCAGTACGACGAGTCGAAGGTGAAGCCGTCGGGTGAGCAGAGCTGGCCGTTGCCGATCGTCTGCGCCGAGTCCGGCGTGCAGACCGAGGTGACGAGACCCTGGGCCAGGTCGCCGGTCAGCGCGCAGGTGAGACCCGGCTGCGCGCACTGGGCTTCGTCGAGGCACAGCGGCGTGCACATGAAGTTCGAGCAGAGGCGGCTCCGGCACTCGTGGTCGGCGGTGCAGGGCGAGCCGTGGCCGAGGCCGCCCGGCGAGTCCTGACAGTAGCCGACCTGGACCGAGCCCGGCACCTTCGAACAGATCTGTCCGACGGCGCAGTCGTTCTCGCCCGAGCACGGCTCGGAGCAGCGGAGCTCGCCGCTGGACTCCCAGCGGCCGCAGAGCCGCTCGGGGTAGCAGTCCGTGTGGTAGGTGCAGGTGCCCGGGGTGACGGTGTCGGGCGCGGTGTCGACGAGCTCGGGTCCGGTGTCGGCCGGGGTCGTGTCGGGCGGCGCCGTGTCCGCGGGGATCGTGTCCGCGGGCGCCGTGTCGACCGGCTCCGTCTCGGGGGCCTGGGTCACGGTCTCGGGGGCCTGGGTCTCGGTCTCGGGGGCCTGGGTCTCGGTCTCGGGCAGCGGCGTCGAGTCGTCGATCAGCTCGGGGAAGAGCACCGCGTCGCTGGTGTCGAGATCGCCCGCGGTGTCCGCGAAGACGCCGCCGCCCTCGCCGGGCTCGCCGCACCCCGCGAGGGCGACGATCGACAAGGCGGCGGCGATGCGCTTCACGCCTCGACCGTGACCGGCTTCTTCAGGAGGATCGCCTTGAACTCGTGCGGCACGAGCCCCATCAGGCGATCCTCGATGCGGTCGAAGGCGATCTCGCCGATCTCGCCCGGCTGGACCTTGTCGCCGAGGAGCTCGACGAACATCTCGCGCGTATAGCCGACCTTCTCGAGCGTGATCCCGCGCTCGGCGAGGAGCGCCGTCAGGGCGCGGAAGTAGCTGCGCGTCGTCTGCAGCCCCTCGAGGTCGCGGCGCATGTCGATGAGATCCATGACGAAGTCGTAGTCGGTCTCGAAGCCGAGCTCGCGCGCGACGACCGTCAGGTGCCCGAAATGGATCGACAGCTCGGGGTGGTCGAGGTGGGTCGAGAGCACCGGCCACTTGCCGAGCTCGCCATACTCGGTGATCCACGCGGTCGCGCCCGGCTTCATCACCCCGAAGAGGCGCTCGGCGAGCTGCCACGCGCCGATATTGAGGTAGAACGGGTCGGGCGCGTCGCCGATCGGCACCGTGTACTTCTTGACGAGCTCGCCGGCCAGGCCGCTCGCCGCGAGGCCGGCCTGGAATTTGGCGTCGTCGACCTCCTCGCCCTGGCCGAGGCCGAAGCGCGCGTGGTCGAGCTTGACCGCCATCAGGTCGCCGATCATCTCGTTGGCGAGGACGAGATCGTAGCCGGTGTCGGGGAAGGCGTCCTTGAGCACGTCGCCCATGTGCACGGTCACCGGCAGCCCGGCGGTGCGCTCGCGCTGCGCGGCGGCGAGCACCGGCGACAGCTCCATGATGTGGTAGGTGACCTTGCGCCCGGCCGCGACGAGCGCCTCGACGACCGCCTTGGCCATGAAGCCGAGGCCGCCGCCGATCTCGAGCACCTTGAGCTCGCCGTCGGGCACGCGCTCCTTCTTCATCAGGGCGTCGATGACCGCCTGCCCGTAGGTGCGACCGCCGAGCGCCGGGTGCGGGATCCGGAAGAGGTGCGCGAGCGTCGTCTCCTCGTGATCGAACTGCTGGTCGGCGTCCTCGATCTCGCCGCGGTAGTAGCCCTCCGGCGAGAAGTAGTCCTCGAGCGCCTTGGGCAGCTCGCCGAGCACGCCGTCCGCGCCCGGCACGTAGGGCCGATACGGCATCGTCGAGGTCAGGTACTGCGGCTTCATCTGCGGCCGCTTCTTGTAGAAGCGCAGCCCGAGCGCCGAGAGCTTGAGCGCCTGCACGCTGTGGTGGCCGAGCTTCTTGACCACGCCGAGCACCACCTCGGGCGGGACCTGCTCGTCGAACTGGATGGCGCGCAGGGTCTTCTCGCCGTCGATCGACCACCACACGCGCGCCTCGTCGGGCGTCAGCGTGAGCTTCGTCAGCGGGTTGTCGCCCCAGGCGCAGTAGAAGGTGAGCCCGCCGTCCTTTTCGCGCTGCCACACGTTCCAGCGGCCGCGCACCGGGATCATCTCCCAGAGATCGTTGACCTGGTCGTGGTCCGGCTTGATGAGGCAGCCGAACTGCAGGAAGATCCCGACGAAGGATTCCGGCGTCTGTTCCTCGAATGAGTTCGCGTGTTTACGGCATACCTCGTCCGGCCGGATCGGCGCCTTGAACTCGTCGAGGAAGGCGAGCAGGTCCGGGCTCATCTTGAGGATGTAGCCGTAGAGGTCGTGGTAGACGTAGACCTCGCCCATGTGCGCGAAGCTCGTCGTGTAGGGCGAGCGCACCAGCAGGCGCGAGTCACCGTGGCCGTGGTCGATTATGGGTTCTGGGGCAGACACGTCTTCTCCGCGGAACAGGTGTAGCCGTCGGCCTCGCGACAGTCGCCGTTGGTGTTGCACGTCTTGGCGCAGAAGGCGAGACCACCCGCGCTCGCGCACTGCGTGCCGCTCGGGCACGCGCCGCAGTCCAGCGCCGCGCAGTAGCCGTCGTCCTCCTCGAAGAGGCAGGCGAGCTGGGCTTGGCAGCCGCTGTGGTCGTCGCAGTCGGCGCCCGATGCGCCGGGCCCGACGACGCCGCAGTAGCGGGCCAGCGTGGCGCCATCGAAGTGCTTGCAGGCGTAGCCGGGCCGGCACTCGCCATCGGACTGGCAGGCGTTGACGCAGAAGGTCTCGCGGCAGACGTAGCCACCCGGGCAGTCGTCGTCGATCCCGCAGTAGTCGATCACGCACTGGCCCGAGGCGCTGTCGCACACGTCGTACTTGGGGCAGCTCAGCGCGTCGCAACCCGCGCTGGCGGCGTCGATCTCCCACTCGAGGCCGTAGCTCGTGCCGACCGCGCCCGTCACCTTGAGGTAGTAGGTGCCGGCGTTGGTCGCCGAGAAGAAGACCAGGCCGCCCGCGGGCGACGGATCCTTGGCGGCGATCTGGGTCGTGCCGTCACCGCCGTAGACGACCCCGCCGAGCGAGCCCGCGCCGCCGATCATCAGGTCGACGATGACCTGGTCGCCGGCCGCCAGCGAAAACGCATACCAGTCGTCGCTGCAGCAGACGCGCAGCCCGGCGAGGGTGCCGCTGGTGCCGGTCAACGCATGGGCCGCACCGCGTGAGCTGCCGCCCTGGGCATCGTCCTGACAGGCGCCGCTGGCGTCGGCGACGAGCTCGTAGCGCCCCTCGGCCGACGCGGCGGGATAGCCCGAGACCTCGACGAGCCAGGTCCCGGCGCGCGCGGCCATCGGGACCTCGATGTACTCGGTCGGGTCTTCGCTGATGGCGACGGCGACCGGCTCGCCCGAAGCCTGGGTGTTGTCCCAGAGCGCGAGGTCGAGGTCGACCTGGTCGAGGATGTCCATGATCACCTCGACGCGCGCGCCGCAGCCGACCGCGAAGGTCCAGTAGTCGAGGTCGCCGGCGCAGATCTGGTGCACGGCCGAGGCGGCCTGGGCGTCGAGCGCGCGCGCCTGGGCGGGGGCGTCGTTGTCCTCGTAGCCGTCGTCCTGGCAGGTCGCCGCCGTCGAGACGGTGGTCTCGAGCGTGTAGCTCAGCGTGAGCGGTTCGAGGCCGTAGCCGAAGACGACGAGGTAGACCTGCATGGCGCTCGGGGCGCTGTAGCGCAGCTCCTCGATCGAGGTGACGCCGTCGGAGGTCGCGAGGGTGTTGTCGCTGGCGTCGACGAGCAGGAGGTCGAGGTCGCCGAGGTTCGAGTCGAAGGTGAGCGTGGCGCGCAGCTCCTGCCCGGCCTCGAGCGCGATGGCGTAGGTGTCGATGTCATAGCTGGTCTCGGTCTCGCACAAGGTCGCGGTGCGCGTGCCGGGCGGCAGCGGCGTGGCGGAGGCGTTGTCTTCGTTGGGCTCTTCCGGGTCGGGCGTGCAGCCGGTGGACTGGCCCGAGGTGACGCTGATCTTGACGCTGGTCACCGCCGTGAAGGTGCCGTCGCTGGCGGCGAAGGTGACTTGCAGCGTCTGGCCGACCTCGCTCTGCTGGGCGGTGTAGGTGAAGGTCGCGCCGCTCAGGCTCGACCCCGGCGGGCTCGCGCCCTGGATCGAGAAGGTCAGCGGATCGCCGTTGGGGTCGGACGCCTGCAGGGTCAGGGTCAACGTCTCGCCGACGCGCACGCTCTGCGCCGGGATCGGCGAGAAGACCGGCGGTCTCGCCACACTGCCGCCGCCGTCGTCGACGACGAAGCGCACCGTCATCGTGTCGGAGGCGGTGCCGTCGCTGACGCTGAAGGTGATGCGCACCGGCCGGCCGACGTCGGCCGCGCCCGGGCGCCACGAGAAGATACCGCCTTGGGCGTCGAGCGTCGCGCCCGTCGGCAGGGCGCCTTCGTGCCCGTAGGTCAGGCGGTCGCCGTCGGGGTCGGTGGCGACGAGCTGCAGGGTGTAGGGCTGGTCGACCTGCAGGGTCTGGTCGCCGACGTCGGCGAAGACCGGCGGGTTGGCGGTGGCGGTGGCGGTCACCTGGATGCGCACCGTCTCGCGATCGAAATCGGTGCCGTCGGAGACGACGAAGGTGAGGAAGACGGTCTTGCCGGCTTCGGTCGGCGCCCAGGTGAAGCGGTGCTCGGCCTTGTCGAAGCGGGCGCCCTCGGGCAGGTTGCCGAAGACCGAGAACGTCAGCGCGTCGCCGTCGGGGTCTTTGGCGGCGAGCGTGATCGAGAGCGTCTGGCCGACGGCGACGGTGCGGTCGCCGATGCGCTCGAGCTCGGGCGGGCGGTTGCCGCCGCTCGTCTCGCCCGGGGTGTCCTTGTCGGGGTTGGTGGTGTCGAAGGGCGTGGCGGTGTCGCCGGCCGCGTCGCCGGTGTCGATGGTCGAGGCCGCGTCGTCGCCGCAGGCGAGGAGCGGGACGAGGGCGATGAGGGACAGGGAGCTACGGCGCAACATGAGCGACCTCGCGTCGACGGCGGAGGGGAGCGGACCGCCACCTTTATATTAGGGCGCGCGACTCGGGGAAAGCCGGTCGGCGCAGTCGGGGTCAGGCGCGCTCGAAGAGCGCGGCGTGCAGGCGTTTGACGACCTCGTGCACGGCGGCGCGCGGCAGGATGAAGGCGAGCTCGAGCGGGCCGAGGATCATCTCGGGGCTCTGGCCGATCACCTCGCGCACGAGCGCGTTGGCGCCGAGGACCGCATCGGGGCGCTCGCCGAGACCGGGCCCGACCAGGGTGACCGAGCCGCGCTCGTCGCGCACGAGCGCGCCGGCGCCGAAGCGCTCGGCGAGGCGCGCGCGCAGCACGTCGAGGCGGTGCACGTTCTCCGGCGGGATCTGCGCCCAGATCGGGCGCTGGCCGCCGCCGATCACCGCGTGCGGCAACGCGTTGACCTCGGTGAGGAGCTCGACCAGCGCGCCGGGGTCGGCGCCGGCGGGGAGCTCGAGCTCGATCAGCCGCTCGCGGTGCGCAATGGCGGTGAGCGCGCGCGGCTCACGCGCGGGGTTGGTGCGCACCACGGTGCCGCTGTCGTCGCGCGGGCCGAAGGTCGCCTTGGCGAAGATCGCCACGCCATGCTTGGCGGCGTGCTCGACGCAGTCCTGGTTGAGCACCTTCGAGCCCGCGCGCGCGAGCGCGATCATCGCGTCGTGCGAGAGCTCGTCGATGCGCTCGGCGGCAGGCGCCAGGCGCGGGTCGGCGGTGTAGACGCCGTCGACGTCGCTGCAGATCTCGCAGTGCTCGGCGGAGAGCGCCGCGGCCAGGGCGACCGCGGTCGTGTCGGTGCCGCCGCGCCCGAGCGTCGTGATCTCGCGCGAGTAGGAGACGCCCTGGTAGCCGGCGACGATGACGACCTTGCCCTGGTCGAGCTCGTCGAGCAGGCGGAAGGGGCGCACCTCGACGATGCGCGCGCGGTTGTGGCGCGTGTTGGTGATGATGCCGGACTGCGAGCCGGTGAAGGAGACCGCGGGGATCCCGAGCTCGCCGAGCGCGATCGCCAGGAGCGAGACCGAGACGCGCTCGCCGGTCGAGAGCAGCATGTCGAGCTCGCGCGGGTTGGGGTTGGCCGACAGCGTCTTGGCCTGCGTGAGGAGCCCGTCGGTGGTCTTGCCCATCGCGGAGACGACCGCGCAGACGCGGTAGCCCTGCGCGACGGTGTCGGCGATGCGGCGCGCGACGCCCTGGACCTTTTCGAGGGTGGCGACCGAGCTGCCCCCGTACTTCTGCACGACGATGGGGCGCGAGTCGGGGGAGTTCGTCGGGGTCGGCGCGGGCGAGGCGGTCGGGGAGGGGGTGTGAGGAGCGTTCATCGGCTGCTGATGCCCGAGCGGATCGGTCCCGTCAAGGCGCGTGGCGGCCGAGCGCACGAGCATCGTCCTTGCCCGGCGCGGAGCAATGTGCTTTGAGGAGACGTCCCGGGCTTCCCACCGCGTTGAGGAAACGCATGAACGTCTCACTCGATACCAGCGCCACCGCCGACCTCAGCGCGCCGCTCGTCGCCGTCGCCTTCTTCCAGGACGACGACGCTCCGGGTGCCGAGCTCACGGCCCTCGATCAGCGGGCCGGCGGGCGCCTCGTCACCATCGCTCGCGAAGAGGGCTTCACCGGCGAGCCTGGCAAGACGCTGCTCGTGCATCTGCCCGACGCCTCGTTCAAGCGCGTGCTCCTCGTCGGCGCCGGCAAGGCGTCCGATGCGCGCGCGCTGGACCTGCGCAAGCTCGCCGCCGCCGCCGCCGAGGAGGCCGACAAGCGCCACCTCGCGCTCGCGGCCGTCGCCCTGCCGGCGGCGCTGGCCAGCGCCGATCCGGCCCTGGCCGTGCGCTACGCGACCGAGGGCGTGCTGCTCGGGGCCTACCGCTACACGGCCTGGCTCACCGACGACAAGGAGACCCGGCGCCACCTCGAGGGGGTGCGCCTGAACCTCCCGGGTGCCGACCAGGCCGCGCTCGCGCCCGCCATCGCCCGGGCCCAGGTCACGGCGGCCGCGGTCAACCTCGCGCGCGACCTGGTCAACGCGCCGCCGGTCGAGGTCACGCCGCGTCGCCTGGCGGAGGTCGCCGAGCACATCGCCCGCGAGCAGCACCTCGAGTGCACGATCTTCGACGAGGCGCGCATCGCCGCCGAGAAGATGAACCTGCTCGCGGCGGTCGGCGGTGGCTCGAGCCAGCCTCCGCGCTTCATCCACCTCACCTATCGACCCGACGGGGCGGACGCATCCACGCCGCAGGTCGCCCTCGTCGGCAAGGGCCTCACCTACGACGCCGGCGGCTACAACATCAAGCCGACCGGCTCGCTCGAGGACATGAAGATCGACATGGCCGGCGCCGCCGCCGTGCTCGGCGCGATGAAGGCGATCCGCGCCGTCGCGCCGAAGGTGATCGTGCATGGCATCGTGCCTTCGGCCGAGAACCTGGTCTCGAGCACCGCCTACAAGCCGGGCGACGTCATCCGCTCGCACAACGGCAAGACCGTCGAGATCATGAACACCGACGCCGAAGGGCGCCTCGTGCTCGCCGACGCGCTGAGCTACGCGGAGAAGCTGGGCTGCCACAAGATCGTCGATCTCGCGACGCTCACCGGCGCGTGCATGATCGCGCTCGGACCGTTCACGGCCGGCCTCTTCGCCAACGACGACGGCTGGCGCAAGGCGATCGAGGCCGCGGCCGAGCGCGGCGGCGAGGACCTCTGGGCGATGCCGCTGGCGAAGAAGCTCAAGGCCATGCTGAAGAGCCCGATCGCCGACATGAAGAACATCGGTGAGCGCTGGGGCGGCGCCATCACCGGCGCGCTCTTCCTGCAGGAGTTCGTCGGCAAGGCGACCTGGGCCCACCTCGACATCGCCGGCCCCGCGTCGAACGACAAGCCCGAGCCCGGTACGCCGCGCGGCGGGACCGGTTTCGGCGTGATGACGCTCCTCGAGCTCATCGCCAACGAAACGTAGTCGCGCGCCACACATCACACGTCACACGCAAGCACTCGACAGGAGCCAGCACCCATGGCCGGAAGCGTCAACAAGGTGATCCTCATCGGCAATCTCGGCGCCGACCCCGACGTGCGCACGACCCCGTCGGGTCAGATGGTCGCGACGATCTCGGTCGCCACCTCCGAGACCTTCAACAACCGCGAGGGTCAGCGCCAGGAGCGTACCGAGTGGCATCGCGTGCAGCTCTGGGGCAAGCTCGCCGAGCTCGCGCAGCGCTACCTGACCAAGGGGCGCAAGGTCTACATCGAGGGACGGATCCAGACGCGCTCCTGGGACGACCAGCAGACCGGCCAGAAGCGTTACGCCACCGACATCGTCGCCAACCAGATGGTGTTCATCGACTCGGGCAGCGGCGGGCGCGACGCCGGCGGCGCCTACGACGATCAGGGCGGCGGCGGTGGCGGCTACCAGCGCTCGGCCCCGCCGCGCCAGAGCGCGCCCGCTCGCGGCGGTGGTGCTCGCCCGCCCGAGCCCGCCGGTCCGCCCTCCCAGCCCGACGATCCCGGCTATTTCGACGACGACGTGCCCTTCTGATCGTCTAGAAGCGCGGCGGGCCACGTGACCCCCGGTCCGCCTCGTAGGGGCGGCCCTCGTGGCCGCCCGGGGGCACCTACAGGCGCTCGAGCAACGCCTTGACCTCGGCGGCCTTGCGCCCGCTCGGCCACGCGTCGAGGTAGCGCTGGTAGTACCCGCGCGCGACGTCCTTCTGGCCGAGCTCCTGGCTGATCGAGCCCGCCAGGAGGAGCGCCGTCGGGTTGCGCGGCTCCGCCTCGAGCACACCCTTGATGTCCTTGAGCGCCGGCTGCACCTGCTTGAGCTCGAGCGTCGCGCGCCCCCGCCCGAGGAGCGCGCGCGGGTTGCCCGGCGACATCGCCAGGACCTTCTCGTAGGCGGCCTTCGCCTCGCCCCAGCGCCCGCTGTCGAGCAACGCCTTCGCGTCGGCCAGCGCCTGATCGAGCGGCGCCTTGAGCTTGGGATCCTCCACCTTGGGCGACTCCGCCTTGGGCTCCTCCACCTTGGGCGGCTCGACCTTGGGCTCGGCCTTGGGCGCCGTCGCGCCCGGTACGATCAGCTTCGCGTCGTTCGCCTTCGGCTTCGCCGGGGCTCTCGGTTCGTCCTTCGGTTCCGCGCTCGCCACCGGGCCCGCCTCGGCCACGGCCGCGTCCACCTGCGCCTCGGCGGCCTGCCCTCCGTCGCCCGCGTCGCCCACCGCGTCCGCCGCGTCCGGCGTCGGTTGCGGCGCCATCACCGGCTGCGGCTCGGTGCCCCGCCACGTCGTCACCAGCCGATCCAACCCGTCGAGGAGCGCCTCCTCCCCACCCGCCGACAGCGGCGTCGGGCTCGCCGCAGCCCTGGCCCGCTCACGCCAGCGCTCGAGCTCCGGCCCGGGGTCGGCGCCGCCGCCCGCGAACGCGCCCAGCACCAGACCGAGCAGGAGGAGCACCACCAGCACGCCGCCGAGCACCAGGCGCGCCTTCTTGTCCGAGACCGGCAACGGCAGGGCCCCGCTCTCGTCGAACCACGCGTCATCCATACCCGCGCGCAGGCTGGGTCGCGCCGAGCTGTCCATGTCCGCCTGCCGCGCCATCGGCTCCTCCCGTGAAACCGCGGGACGATACCAGCACCCAACGCCAAGTGCCAACGCCGTGGCACTCAGCTCCCGCGCGCCGCGCGCCGACCACCATTCTGAGCGCCCGCGCTTGACGGCACGGGACCCCTCCCGAATCATGGCGCCATGCGCCCGAACCCCCCGTCGTCGTGGTCGATCGCCCTGGCCTCCCTCGTGTCGCTCGCGCTCGCAGCCTGCGGCGGCGCCCCCGACGAGGCCGAGCTCCAGAAGTGGGCCGCCTCCGAGGCGGGGCTGCAGCGCCTCGCCCAGCTCGTGCGCGACAAGGAGCAGCCCGCCGCCCTGCGCGTGCGCGCCCTGGAGATCGTCGTCGACAAGCAGCAGGAGCTCCGCGTGCGCGGCATGATCGAGCTCATCCCCGATCAGGCCGACCGCGAGGCCATCGCGCGCCAGCTCGTCGACACCCTGGCGCGCCACGTCGAGACGCGCGCGCCCTCGCAGCTCGCCGCCAAGGACGCCATCCTCCTCCTCAAGCGCTACCTCCCGCCCGAGCAGCTCGACCGCGTACAGAAGACGATCGCCGACTGGGCCTTCGCCGACATCTCCTGGGACACCCCCGCGCCCGAGCTCAAGAGCAAGCTCGAGGCGCGCATCTCAGCCGGTCAGATCGCCGACCTCGGGCCTTACGGCCTCGAGTCGGCCGCCATCCTCCTCGCCAATGGCTTCATCGCCGAGCAGATGGTGCGCTACCTCTCCGGCTCGCCCGCACCCGCGGCGAAGGGCCTGCTCATCAAGGCGTTTCGCCGCTTCTTCCCCGCCTTCCTCAACGTCAATCCCTTCTATCTCGACGCGATCCGCAAGACCCAGGACCCGGCCGGCGCGCAGCTCCTCTTCGAGCTCTACCAGGACGAGCGCTTCGATCAGAAGTCGCGCGACGCCTGCTTCTCCGTCGCCGCCATGATGCTCGACCAGCCGACGATCAAGGGACAGGTCGAAGCCGCCCGCCCGATCCTCGCCGAGCTCGTGAAGATCGGCTCGAAGAAGTCCGCCGAGGACCGCTGGCTCGCCGCCGCCAACATGCTCGCCATCACCGGCGGCGCCGGCCTCGGCGAGGCGCTCGCGCTCTTCCAGGACGACAAGATCTACGGCGACGATCCCGCCGCCAACGGCAACGCGATCTTCGACCTCTGCTTCGAGCTCCACGCCGACGGCAAGCCCGAGCTCGCGCGCCCCCACCTCGAGCGCGCGCTCCAGGACGGCAACCGCATCCAGCAGGCGATCGCGACGCTCTGCGCCAAGACGCTCGCCCAGTCCGAGCTGAAGCCCGCGCTCACCTCGCTGGCCGGCCTGCTCGACCAGAAGGGCGACGTCTCGATCCAGGACTTCCTCGGCACCGCCACCCCCGCCGAAGGCAAGTCCGCCCCGATGACGCTCGGCTTCCTCGCGAAAAACGCCATCGAGGGCATCGATCTCCTCGTCGCCTCCGACCTGCCCTCCCTCGACGCCGAAAAGCGCAAGGC
>WYBB01000220.1 GCA_011526585.1 Deltaproteobacteria bacterium | reverse complement strand
GGATGGAAGGTCGCGCAGCAGCGCGGAACGAGGACCGGACTCCTATCGAGGCAGGCTCGGGTCGGCATCGCCAATCACGTGTTGACAGGAGACGCATCATGGAAGGGGCGGCCCTCGTGGCCGCCCGGGTCAGCGCAGGATCGCGACCGCCTTGTCGATCGCCTGGACCAGCCGATCGATCTCCGCGCGCGTCGAGTACAGCGCAAGGCTCGCACGCGTCGTCGCCGGCACACCGAAGCGCTTCATCACCGGCTCGGCGCAGTGATGCCCGACCCGTACCGCGATCCCTTCCAGGTCGACCAGCGTGCCGAGGTCGTGCGGGTGCACGCCGTCGATCGCGAACGCCATGACCGCCTTCTTGCGCTCCGCGGTCCCGGTCAGGCGCAACCCCTTCACCTCGCTCAAGCGCGCGTGCCCATACGCGAGCAGCGCGTCCTCGTGGTCGGCCACCGCCGCCCAGTCCAGGCCCATCATCCAGCGCACCGCCGCGCCGAGGCCGATCGCTTCGCCGATCGCCGGCGTGCCCGCCTCGAAGCGCGACGGCGGATCGGCGTAGGTCGTGCCTTCGAACGAGACGCTGCGGATCATGTCGCCGCCACCCTGCCACGGCGGCATCTCCGCAAGGCGCTCGCGCTTGCCCCAGAGCACCCCGATCCCCGTCGGCGCGAACATCTTGTGCCCCGAGAACGCGAAGAAGTCCGCCCCCAGCGCCCGCGGATCGATCGGTCCGTGCGGCGTCGCCTGGGCGCCGTCGACCACGACCACCGCGTCCTTGCTGACGGCGCGCGTCACCTCGGCGATTCGCCGCACGTCGTTGACCGTGCCGAGCGCGTTCGACGTGTGCACGATCGCGACGACCTTCGTGCGCGGCCCGATCTTGCGCTCGATCTCGCCCTCGGCGATCGCCCCGCGCTCGTCGATGCGCAGCACCCTGAGCGTCGCCCCGTGCCGCTCGCACGCCATCTGCCACGGCACGATCTGCGAGTGGTGCTCCATCTCGGAGAGCACCACCTCGTCGCCCGGGCCGAGCACCTTGCCGCCCCACGCCTGCGCCACCAGGTTGAGCGCCTCGGTCGTGCCGCGCGTGAAGACGACCTCGTCCTCACCGGCCGACAAGAAGGCCGCCACCGCCTTGCGCGCGCCCTCGAAGGCCTCGGTCGCCCGCTGCGAGAGCGCGTGCACGCCGCGGTGCACGTTGGAATAGTCGCGCCGATAGAACCGCGTCAGCGCCTCGATCACCGCCTCGGGCTTCATGCTCGACGCTGCGCTGTCGAGATAGACCAGCGGCCGCCCATGCACTTCTTGATGCAGCGCCGGGAACTCGCGCCGGATCGCCTCGACGTCAAAGCTCATCGTCGCGCTCCTCCACCGCCTGGCCCGGCCCCAGCACCTCGGCCACCGCGGCCGCGAAGACCGCGCGCACCGCCTCCGGCAGGAGCCCCAACTGCCCGTCGACGAACGCGCGGATCAGGATCCGCCGCGCCTCCTCCGGCGGGATCCCGCGCGACTCGAGGTAGAACCGCGCCATGGCGTCGAGCTGCCCGACCGTTGCCCCGTGCGAGGCCTCGACCTCGTCACAGTCGATGTGCAGCTCGGGCCGCGCGTGCGCCTCCGCCTCGTTCGACAAGAGCAGGGTCCGCGTGAGCTGCCGCGTCGCGCTGCCGCTGGCCCCGGCGGCGATGTGGATCACCCCCTGAAAGCCTCCCTCGGCGCGCTCGTCGAGCACGCCCGCCCAGGTCTGGGCCGAGCGCGTGCCCCCGACCGCGTGCCGGATCGCGGTCACGTGATCGAGCTTGTCCTGCCCGCGCCCGAGGTAGAGCCCGTCGACGTCCGCGCTCGCGCCCTCGCCCGCGAGGGTCACCGTCACGCCGGTCCGCGCGCGCTCACCGCCCGCGACCAGGGTGAAGCTCGACAAGCGCCCGCCCGCGCGCACCTCGGCGTGCACCGCCTCGAGGTGCGATCCGCTCGCGCCTTCGCGCACACACTTGCCGAGCGCCAGCGCCGCCTCCTCGTGCAGCAGGCACTCGGTGACGGCGTTGACGAAGCTCGGCCCCGCGCCGCCGAGCCCGCGATGATGCGAGACCAGCGTCAGCGTCGCCCCGCGCTCGACCTCGACCAGCGTTCGCACGTGCGCCGTGCCGTGCCCGGTCACCAGGTGCACGACGTGCAGGACCCCACCCGCGACCGCGACCGGCACGCGCACCGCCACCCCATCGCCGAGCAGCGCCGTGTTCAGCGCCTCCAGCGCGCCGTCTTCGGGCGTGAGCCGGTCGATCGGCACACGCCCGTCGATCCCGCCGACCTCGACGCCGACCGCCAGCCCTTGCAGGTCATCGAGCGCCGGCGCACGCCGCCCATCGACGAGCACCACGCGCGGCTTCGGCAGCGCCACAACGGCCTCCGCCGCCAGCGCCGCGCCCGCCTCGGCCGGCGTGATCCCGCCCCGCAGCTCGCGCTCCGTCAGCGTCCGGGTCGAGAAGTTCCGCCACGCCTCGAGCCGCGTCGTCGGCCAGCCGAGCGCCTTCCAACGCGCCCACGCGCGCGCCTTCAGGTCCTGTTCACCCGCCTGCATCGTCACGCCGCCTTCGGCTCGCGCACCCAGTCGTAGCCGCGCTTCTCGAGCTCGAGCGCCAGCTCGCGCCCGCCTGTCAGCACGATGCGGCCGTCGATCAGGACGTGCACCACGTCGGGCACGATGTGGTCGAGCAAGCGCTGATAGTGCGTCACCAGCACCATCGCGCGCTCCGGGCTCCTCAGCGCGTTGACCCCGTCGGCCACCGCCTTGAGCGCGTCGATGTCGAGGCCCGAGTCGGTCTCGTCGAGCAGCGCGAGCCTCGGCGCCAGCAGCGCCATCTGCAAGATCTCATTACGTTTTTTCTCGCCACCCGAGAACCCGGCGTTGACCTCGCGCTTGGTCAGCTCGGGGTCCATCTTGACGAGCGCGAGCTTTTCCTTGAGCGCACGCATGAACTGCACCGCGTCGAGCGGCGCCTCACCCCGCGCCTTGCGATGCGCGTTGAGCGCCTCGCGCAGGAAGTAGCGGTTCTGCACCCCGGGGATCTCCACCGGGTACTGGAACGCGAGGAAGACGCCGGCGTGCGCGCGCTCGTGCGCCTCCAGCGCCAGCAGGTCACGCCCCTCGTAGCTCACCCGGCCCTGGGTCACCGCGTAGCCCGGTCGGCCTGCCAGCACGTGCGCCAGCGTCGACTTGCCCGAGCCGTTCGGCCCCATGATCGCGTGCACCTCGCCCGCGCTCACGTCGAGGCTCAGCCCCTTCAGGATCGGCTTGTCGCCGACGGAGACATGCAGGTCTTCGATCTTCAGCATC
Source organism: Deltaproteobacteria bacterium (assembly GCA_011526585.1). Taxonomy (GTDB): domain Bacteria; phylum Myxococcota_A; class UBA9042; order PHBI01; family PHBI01; genus WYBB01. Next base: position 23,823 of record WYBB01000220.1, on the reverse strand, counting down.
TCGTTTCCTTCGCCCTCACGACCCCAACCGCTCAACCCACCGCGCCCTCGAGCGAGAGCTCGAGCAGCTTCTGCGCCTCGACCGCGAACTCCATCGGCAGCACTCGGAAGACCTCGCGGCAGAAGCCGTTGACGATGAGCGAGACCGCCACCTCCGGCGCGAGCCCGCGGCTCTGACAATAGAAGAGCTGGTCGTCGCTGATCTTCGAGGTCGTCGCCTCGTGCTCGACCTGCGCGCTGGCGTTCTTGACGTCGATGTACGGCACCGTGTCGGCCTTGCAGCGGTGCCCGATCAGCAGCGAGTCGCACTGGGTGTGGTTGCGCGCGCCTTCGGCCGACTTCAGGATCCTCACGCGCCCACGATAGGTCTGGCGCCCGCGCCCGGCCGCGATCCCCTTCGACACGATCGTCGAGCGCGTGTTCTTGCCGATGTGGATCATCTTGGTGCCGGTGTCGGCCTGCTGCGCGTTGGTCGTCAACGCGACCGAGTAGAACTCGCCGACCGAGTCGTCGCCCTGCAGGATGCACGACGGGTACTTCCAGGTGATGGCGCTGCCGGTCTCGACCTGCGTCCACGAGATCTTCGATCCGCGGCCTTTGCAGAGCCCACGCTTGGTCACGAAGTTGTAGATCCCGCCGCGCCCCTCGGCGTCGCCCGGGTACCAGTTCTGCACCGTCGAGTACTTGATCTCCGCCCGGTCCAGCGCCACCAGCTCGACCACCGCCGCGTGCAGCTGGTTCTCGTCGCGCATCGGCGCCGTGCACCCTTCGAGGTAGGACACGTAGCTGCCCTCCTCGCAGACGATCAGCGTGCGCTCGAACTGCCCGGTGCCCTTGGCGTTGATCCGGAAATACGTCGAGAGCTCCATCGGGCAGCGCGTGTTCTTCGGCACGTACACGAACGAGCCGTCGGTGAAGACCGCCGCGTTCAGCGCCGCATAGAAGTTGTCGGTGTGCGGCACCACCGAGCCGAGGTACTTCCTGACGAGCTCCGGGTGTTCGCGCACCGCGTCCGAGAAGCTCATGAAGAGCACCCCCGCCTCCGCGAGCTTCTCCTTGAAGGTCGTGACCACCGAGACCGAGTCGAAGACCGCGTCGACCGCGACGCCCGCGAGCTGCATCTGCTCCTGCAGCGGGATCCCCAGCTTCTCGTACGCCCTCAAGACCTCGGGATCGACCTCGTCGAGCGAGCCCAGCTTCTTCTTCGGCTTGGGCGCGGCGTAATACGAGATCGCCTGGAAGTCGATCGGCGGATAGGCGACGTGCGCCCACTTCGGCTCGACCATCTCGCGCCACGCGCCAAAGGCCTTGAGCCGATACTCGAGCAGCCACTGCGGCTCGCCCTTCTTCGCCGAGATGAGGCGGATCGTGTCTTCGTCGAGCCCCGGCGGCACCACGTCGGCCTCGACCTCGGTGACGAAGCCGGCGTCGTAGCCCTTGCGCATCCGCTCCTGGACCGTGTCGATCGTCGTCGTCGACATCACGCACCTCGACTCTCGCAGAAACCGCGCCGCGGCATGCCCACCGCGGCCTCAGCCCTAATAGGACCTCGGAGGTCCTAATAGGCAGCCCCGAATGTCATAGCGGATGGCGCCGCGTCAAGCCCCAAGCCGCTTGCCGCGCTACCCGAGCCACCCCCATTGCCACGCCTCCGCGCATCGGGGAAGGTCCCACCCGTGCTCGCCCTCCCCGTCCTGCCGGCCATCGCCGTCCTGCTCGTCATCGTCGACATGATCTTCGTGACGAGCTGGTCGGGCGTGCTCGCGCTCATCGGCGCCCTCGTCCTGCTCGAGCCGCTCTTCCTCGCCCGCGAGGACGACGAGAGCGCGCCCTCGGCCACCCCCGACGACCGCCGCAAGCTACCCTCGCTCGACACGCTCAAGCGCATCCCCGCCGCCCTCGGCACGCTCTCGCGCGTGCGCCGCTACCTGCTGGTGCTCTTCATCCTCTTCTTCGCCCTGCGTCTCGTCGCGCTCGTCATCGAGCTCGGCGCCGACGACGCCACCCAGGCCGCCTTCGAGACCGCCATCCGCCTCTACGACGCCGCGCTCGCCGTCACCGGCCTGCTCCTCGCCGTGCTGCACGAAGAGCTGCACCGCCTCGGCAAGCTCGCCCTCTTCCTCGCCCACCGGCCCGGCCTCCTCCTGCTCACGACCTTCGCCGCCCTGATCGCCGTCGGCGCCATGCTGCTCCTCTTGCCGATCGCGGTCAGCGACCCGAGCCACATCTCCTTCGTCGACGCCGTCTTCACCATGACCTCGGCCGTCTGCGTCAACGGACTCGTCGCCAACGACTTCGCCGCCGTCTACACCGACTTCGGTCACGTCTTCACCCTCATCGGCATCCAGCTCGGCGGTCTCGGCATCATGACCATCGCCGCCCTCGCAGCCACCTTCGGCAGGGGCTCGCTCGAGCGCCAGTCGGGCTTCTCCGCCGCGCTCGAGGCCAAGAGCCTCGCCGACCTCCGCCACCTCGTGCGCGCCGTCATCATCTACACCTTCTCGATCGAGGCGATCGGCACCTTCGCGCTGTGGATGCACTGGCGCGACGCTCCCTGGCTCGGCGACGAGAGCGCGCTCTGGCTCGCCGCCTTCCACGCGGTCTCCGCTTTCTGCAACGCCGGCTTCTCGCTCTTCTCCGACAGCTTCTCGCGCTTTTCGTCCGACGGGACCACCCAGGCGATCATCGTCACGCTCGTCTTCACGGGCGGCATCGGCTTCTCGGTGCTGCGCGAGCTCTACATTCGCGCCAAGCGCCTCTTCCTGCGCCGCGTCCTGCGCCGCCCCCTCCCCTGGCGCCGCACGCCGGTCGGCATCAAGGTCGCCGTCGTCACCCACCTCGTGCTGCTCCTCGCCGGCGCCCTCCTCATCGGCGCCACCGAGCACGCCGGCGAGCTCGCGCCGCTGTCCGCGGGCGAGCAGGCGCTCAACGCAACCTTCACCTCGGCGATGCCGCGCAGCGCCGGCTTCAACACCCTCGACATGACGCGCCTGGCCGATCCGACCCTGCTCGTGCTCATCGTGCTGATGTTCATCGGCGGCTCGCCCGGCTCGACCGCCGGCGGCATCAAGACCACGACCTTCCTCGTGCTCCTCGCCACGCTGCGCGCCGAGCTGCGCGGTCGCGAGCCCGAGCTCTACGGCCGCGCCATCGCCCCGCGCACCATCCGCCGCGCCGTCGCGGTCTCCGCGCTCACGCTGATCTTCATCGTCGTCGTGCTCTTCTTCCTCGTCGCGCTCGAGCCCGAGCTCCCCTTCCTCAACCTCACCTTCGAGGCGGTCTCGGCGGTGGCCACCACCGGCCTCTCGACCGGCATCACCGCGTCGCTCTCCGACGCGGCCAAGCTGGTCGTGACGCTCGCGATGTTCGTCGGGCGCATCGGGCCGCTCACCGTCGCCAACGCGGTCGGGCGCGAGGTCGAGGACAAGCATCACCGCCTCGCCACCGAAGAGCTCGTGGTGGGCTGACCTCGTCAATCAGGAGTTGCATCCATGACAAGCAGGCTATTGGTCGTCGGGCTCGGTCGCTTCGGCATGGCGCTCGCGGAGAGCGCGCAGGCCGACGGCCTCGAGGTCATCGGCGTCGACAACCGCATGGATCCGATCGACGTGATCAAGGATCGCATCGCGCACGCGGTCTGCCTCGACGCCACCGATCTCAAGGCGCTCCGCGGCATCGAGGCGAAGAACTGCGACATCGCCGTGGTCGCCATGGGCGAGAGCTTCGAGTCCTCGGTCCTGTGCGTGCACGCCCTCAAGGAGCTCGGCATCAAGCAGATCCACGCACGCGCCCACGACGCCCGCCAGGCCAAGATCCTCGCAGCCATCGGCGCCACCCACGTCATCGAGATCGAGGCCGACTATGGGCGCAGGCTCGGCCACTCCCTGGCCACGAGCGGCGACTGAATCGCGACTCAGCGCTGGCGCCAGAGCCCCCAGCAGAGCGCCCCCCACGCGACCAGGAAGGCCGTCCCCCCCAGCGGCGTCACCGCGCCGAGCGCGCGCACGTCGCTCGCCGCCATCGCGTAGAGGCTTCCCGAGAAGAGCAGGATCCCGACCTGGAAGGCGGCGACCGCCACGCCGAACGCGCGGCCCGGCGCCTCGAGCCGGCTCGCGTAGAGCGCGGTCGCCAGGAGCGCGAGTGCGTGCGCCAGGTGATAGCTCGCCCCGGTGTTCCACCAGCCGAGCGCCTCGGCGGAGAGCACGCCCTTCAAGCCGTGCGCGCCGAAGGCGCCGGCCGCCACCGCGAGCCCACCATGCAGCGCGCCCATCGCCGCCTGCTTGCGCATCTCGATCATCCGCTCACCTCCGGTTGGCACCGCACACAGAAGAAGGATACGCGCCCGCCGGCGACCGCGCGCACGATCGGCGCGCCGCAGCGCGGGCACGGCTCACCCTCGCGCGCATAGACGACAAAGGGGTTGTCGCCACCTTCGCTGACGTAGGCGATCTCGTCGCGCCCGATCGTCGTGGCGAGCGTGCGCTCGAGGTGCTCGGCGATCCCCGCCGCGAGTCGCGCCCACGCCTTCATCCCGAGCGCCCGCACGCGCTCGTGGGGGTGCACGCCCGCGAAGAAGCAGCACTCGCTGACCGCGATGTTGCCAAGGCCCGCGAGCCGCTTCTGATCGAGGAGCCGCGCCTTGAGCGTCGCGCTCGCCGCCCCCGCGCCTTCGCCCAGCACACGCGCCAGAACTTCGGCACTCGGCCGCGCGTCGCGCGCGTCGATCCCCAGGCCCTCGAACGCCTCCACCTCGTCGCCGACGAGCCGCGCCGTGCCGAGCCGGCGCACGTCGAGGTACGCCAGGCACCGCGGTCCCGGACCCGCGAGCTCGATCACCAGCCGCTGGTGTGCGCGCTCCGGCTCCGGGTCCCGCACCCAGCGCCCGGTCATGCCGAGGTGCACGTGCAGCACCGCGCCGTCGGCGCGATCGGTCTTCGCCGCGAGCGCCTTGCCACGCCGCGACCACCCGACGAAGCGCGCGCCGACGAGCCGCTCCAGCGACTCCTCCAGCGCGGGATCGCGCCGCTCGACCCGCACCACGCGCCGACCCGCCGACCACCGCTCGAGGTTGTCACGCGTCGCTTCGACCTCGGGCAGCTCCGGCATTGCCGGTTCATATCGCGGCGCTCGGCCTCGGGCAACGCGCGTCGTTCAGGGCACGCAGAAGCCGTCCTGGTCGCAGGTCGTCGTGCCCCGGAATTGGAAGCAGTCCGCGTCGCTGGCGCAGCGATAGGCGCAGACGCTCGCCTCGGCGATCGCGTCGCAGGCGTACGCCGCGCGGCAAGCGTCGTCGGACTCGCAGCTCGGCAAACAGGTCGCGCCAGGCTCCCCGGGCAGCGCGACGCAGCTCGCGCTCTGTCCGCAGGCGTCGGGATGGTCCTCGGCGCACGCGAGCGAGCACACGCCGCCGAACGCGGCCGGCGCCGTCAGGCAGCGCGCGTCCTCACCGCCGCTGCAGTCGCTCACGTTGACGCACGCCTCGCCGACCGACCGCTCGCCCACCCCGGACGGCGCGCACTCGCGCACGCCGTCGTCGTCGACGTCATGGCACCTCCAGCCCTCGTCCTGGCGACACGCGTCGTCGGTCTCGCAGTCCAGGAGGCAGACCGTCGGGCGCCCGGCGATCACCGTCGCGCAGTGGCTCCCGGCGGGGCAGGCGAGCCCGGCGCGGCACGCCCGCGTGCAGAGCCCGCCCGGCATGTCGTCGCGACAGCCGAGGCGCTGCCCGCGCGCGCAGCCGCCCCCGTTCGAGCACGAGCCGCCGAGCGGGGTATTGCCCTGTCCGACCGCGACACATTCGCGCGCACCGTCGGCATCGGCGTCGACGCACGCCAGGAGCGGCTCGCAGTCCGTGTCCAGGGTGCAGCGCTCGCGACACTGCCTGCTCGGGCCGTAGCCGAAGTCGACGCAGCCCGCCCCGGCGCCACAGTCCTCGTCAGCGACGCAGAAGCGGGTGCAGAGCAGATCCGGATAGCCGCAGAAGGTGCCCTCGTCACCCACACAATCGGTCGCGACCTGGCAACGCCCGCCCATCGGCACGAACCCGACCGCGGCGGGACCGCACTCGTGGCGGCCGTCGCCGTCGAAGTCGATGCACCCCGACGCGCCCGGGCACTCGACCGCGAGCGGGTCGCAGTCCGGCAGGCAGTAGCCGAAGCCCCGCCCCTCGAGCGAGGCGCAATGCGACGCGGCGCCGCACTCGCCGTCCGAGGTGCAGACCGCGCTGCAGTGCCCGCCGAAGTTGGCGCCTCCCAGGCACAACCCCAGCGGCCCGGTGCCGCACTCGGCGACGGCGACGCACGGCGCGTTCTGCGCAAGCGGGCCGTCGCCCACGCGCCCACACTCCAGGAGTCCGTCGAAGTCGCGATCCGCGCAGGCCTGTCCCGATCCGCAGTCCCCGTCGGTCGCGCAGGCGCGCAGGCACACGCCGACGCCGTTGGGCCCACGGCCCTGGCAGCGCGAACCCGCCGCGCAGCTGGCATCGCTCACGCACTCGAGGCTGCAGTACCCGCCCGGCACGCCGAACCCTTCGACGGTGAGGCAGCGCGCGCCGACCCCGCCCCCGCACTCGGCGAGGGTCTCGCACGGGTCGCCGACCGCGCCGGGGCCGATCCCGCGTGGCCCGCACTCCGACTTGCCGTCGCGGTCGAGGTCCTGGCAGGCGTACTCGGCGCGCTCGCACCCGAGCGCGGCGTCACACGCGCGCACGCAGGTCCCGAGCTCTCCCGCGGTGTTGAAAAAACCACAGCGCCCGCCCTGCGGGCAGTCGGCGTCGACGCGGCAGCCGAAGCTGATGCAGTAGCCGTCGGTCCAGAACGCGTCGCGGATGCAGAAGGTCGTGGCCGGATCGCCGCCGCAATCGGCGACGTCGACGCACGCGGCACCCAGCCTGACCGGCCGCGGCTCGAGCACGTCCTCGGCGGCGCCATCGGTCTCGACCGGTGACGTGTCGTCGATCTCGACCATCACGTCCTCGGCGATCCCGTCCCCGGCCGTCGTGTCCGCGGGGGCGACCGTCTCGATCGCGCTGTCCTCGACCTCTGCGTCCTCGACCCCGGTGTCCGCCGGCACCGTGTCCGCGACCGACGTCTCGGCGGTCGCCGTGTCGTCGTCCGAGGTCTCCACATTCACCGAGTCCGCCCCCGCGTTCTCCTCCCCGCTCGCATCGAGGTCGGAGCTGTCGGCCACACCCTGGTCCTCGTCGCCGCAGGCGCCGATCCCGGCGACGAGCGCCGCGCCGCAGCCGAGGAGGCAGACTCCGAGACACTTCAAGAGCTTGCCTTGCATGAGCGCCTCCTCGCGAGGTCTTGAGCGACAACTGACGGATATTCGCAGCATTACCACCGATTCAGCGCGTCCGCCAGAGCCCCGGAAGAGCGCCGCCGCTGTTCCACCATCCGAGGGCCTCGGCGAAGAGCGCGCCCTTTTGCCACCGCGGCGCACGCGTCGAGGTTGACGACCCGACCGGCGACGACCAGATTCGGCGAGGCAAGCGGAGGTGGTGCATGGCGATTCGGATCGATGCGGAAAGCATCGTCACGGCGATGACGAGCAGCGATGATCTCCGTTGGTCTCTCGACATCGAGACGGGGAGCGTCGAACCGTCGTTCTTCGACGAGGACGAGGGCGACGAGGACGGAGAGGAGGCGCTCGCGACCGGTTTGCGGGTCCACGTACCAACCATCGAGACTCGCAAGGCTTTTCGAATCATGCAGGACTTCGCGGCGGAGGTGCAGGACGCCGAGGTCCGCGACGTCCTGGAGACTGCGCTCGAAGGAAAGGGCGCCTTTCGGCGGTTCAGGGACGCGGTGCGTCGCTGGCCGGACATCGACAACGCGTGGCACGCGTTCCATCGTGACGTGATCCTCGCCATGGCGAGGCGCTGGCTCGAGGACGAGGGCATCGAGGCGATCCTCGAGGTCGCTCCGATGCCCGATCCACCGCCTGTGGGTGAAGGGCGTCACAAGGTCGACGTGCCACGGATCGGCCTCCTCGAGATGTTGCTCCTGGGCGCTCCCGATGGAAAGACCGAGCTCCTCGACGGGCGTGTGCATCGCGTCTTCGTCGCGAAGACCACGAAGGAGGCGAGGAAGGTCTTCGCCGACGTCGCGCGCGACATCCATGAGCGCGCCGGCCTTGGCTGGCGCAAGAGCTACATCGAGGGAAAGAGCTCGGTCCAGGTCGACCGTTACGAGCTCGACGTCGAGGACCTCGCGGTCGAACTGGCCGTGGCCCTCGAACCCGGGCTCTGGGCGCGCTTCGCGAGGTGACCCCATCGGGGCTCCGCGCGCTTCGCCGATTGACCTCACCGCCGCGCTCTGCCACTCGGTCTCGATGCACGCGCTCTCGCTCGACACGCTCGGCTCCCCCGCCCTCCCGACCATCACCTCGACGCCGGCCCAGGCGCTCCTCGACCTGCGCGCCGCCATCCGCTCCACCGCGCCTCTCGTCGTCGTCACGACCGACCTCCAGGCCGACCGCGCCCTCGACGATCCCCACGCCGCCTTCATCGAGACCTTCGACGATCCCGACGACGCCGCGCGCACGCGCGTGCTCGGCCCCGCCTCCGGCGGCGTCTCCACCGGCCCCGGCGGCGCGCTCCTCGTCACCGCCATCGGCCCGCTCGCCGCGCGCATCGCCCAGGCGGTCGGCCCGGAGCTCGCCCTCGCCGTCGACCTCGGCCACGCCTGGGACCTCGACGCCGCCGAGCTCGTCGCCGCGCTCGCCGACGACCCGCGCCTCGACACCTTGCACACGCTGGGCCTCGCGCTCCCGCCCGGCGCCTGGCCTGCCCTTGCGCCCGCGCTGCGCCGCCTGCAGGGCCGCCTCGCGCTCATGGCCCACGCGCCCTCCGCCGACGGCGCGCTCGCCCGCGCGCTCGCCGCCTACGGCGTCGCCTGCCTCGACGACCTCGGCGCGCTCGCCCGCGCGCTCGCCACCCCACCCGCCGATCGCCCACGCGGCCCACGCGTCGCCGTCGTCACCTCGACCACCCCGCTCGGCGCGCTCGTCGCACCGGCGCTGAGCGCCGCCGGCCTCACCCTGGCCGCACCTTCGCGCGCGACGATCGATCACCTCGCGAGCGAGCTTCCCGAGCGCACACGCTTCACGCCGTTCATCCAGATCCCCGACCCCACCCGCCGCCACGCCGAGCTCGCGCGCGAGAGCCTCGCCGCCGACCTGCGTGTCGATCACGTGCTCGCCTTCGACCTGCCCGGCCACCCCGCGCGCGACCCGTCGATCGAGGCGCGCCACCTCGCCGCGCTCGCCGCCGCCACCGCCGCGCTCGCCCACCCGCCCTCGCCGCTAACCGCCGCGCTCGCCGAGCCCCCGAGCCCGCGCGCCGAGGCCCTCGTCGCCGCCGCGCTGCTCATGCGCAAGCGCACGCTCGACCGCGACGCCACCCTCGCGCTCCTCACCGCCTTCGACCCGTCGCTCACCCGCGCGCCCGCGATCGCGACCGCCAACCTCGCAGGCGCGCTCGCCGCCGCGCGCCAGCTCGGCTACCCCGTCCGCCTCGGCGACGACCCGACGCCCATCGCCGACGAGCGCGCGCTCGAGTCCCGCTGGCACTCGATCATCGCCGCGCTCTCGACCATCGACCCGCACCTCGCCCTCTCCGTCACGCCTGCGCCCGCCGATGTGACGACGCTCCGCTATCGCGCGCACCCGCTGCCAATCGTCGCCATCACCTCGCCCGCGCACGAGCTCGCCCTGCCCCCGCGCGTCACCGACCTCGAGCCGCTCGGCGCGCTCACACCGCTCGTCATCGCGCTGTCGCGCGTCGCGATGACGCTCCCCGCCGTGCGCTCGCTCGAGCTCACCGCGACCGCCTCCGCCGACCATCCGGTCGTGCTCCTTCACGCCAGCGCCACGCTCACCGCGCCCGAAAGCGACTGAGCCCCTCCGCCGCAGCCGTTCTTCCGAACCTCTCAGAAGGTCAGCGCGCGACAGAAGACCGTCGGCACACACGCCCCGGCCTCATACGGTGTACGGCAGCGCAGCCCCTCGGCACACTCGTCGAGGAAGCACGCCTGCCCGAGCCCCGGCCTCTCGGCGCACCGGAAGGCAAAGCTCTCGTCAGGCAGGCACGCACCCTCGCCACACTCGTTGCCGTTGGCGCAGGGCTCGCCGACGGCGCGATCCGCGCGGCAGCGGTTCTCCGAGAACTCGCAGTAGAGCCCGTCCGCGCAGGTGACGTCGTTTTGGCACTCGGCCCCCTCGGCGGCCGGCTCGCGACAGAAGCTGCCCTCGGCCTCGAACGCACAGCCAAGCCCCGGCGCGCAGCCCGGCGTGCCGATGGCGCACGGCTCGCCGAGCCCGGGCAGCGTGCCGCAGAGCCCATCGAGGCACCCGAGCCCGTCGGCGCACAAGAACGGGCCGAGCGGTCCGAGCCCACACGGCTCCCCCGTCTCGGGCAGCGGGCCGCACAGCGAGCTCTCGAGGTCGCACGCGAGCCCGGCGGCACAGACGGCTCCGTTGCCACAGGCCAGCCCCTCGCCCGGCGCAGGCGTGCAGCTGCCCGTCTCGCCATCGAGCACGCAGTACTCGCCATCGATGCAGTCGTCGTCGTAGCGACACACCTGTCCGGCCTCGGGCGCGACACATTCCTTGCGCACCGACGCCATGCAGCTCGTGTCGCCATCACACGCGTCCGGCCCCGTGCAGGCCCGACCGGTCGCGTCGAGCTCGGGTGCGCGGCAGCTCGAGGCGCCACCGTCGCTCGCGGCGCACACGAGCTCGGCCGCGCAGTCTCGCAGGTCCTCGCACGACGCCGAGGCCGCGCCCGGCACGCGGCAGATCCCGTCGCTCCCGCAGCGATAGCCGCTTGCGCAGGGACCCTCACAAGGCTCGCCCGATCCCGGCAGGAGCTCGCCCCACCCACCCGGCGGGCTCAGGATCGGGCAGCTCACGAAGAACAGATCATTCGGCATCAGCATGCAGCGATCGAGCAGCCCACCGAGCACCTCGAGGCAGCTCGCCGCCGCCTCCGGCCGGTAGTTCGCCTGCCCGCCGCGCACGACCTCCAGGTACGAGCCCAGCTCGGTCCGGCAGCGCGCGCGAAAGCTCGCCTTGCAGGCCTCGGGCTCCGGAAAGCCCGGCGCCGCGTCACAGCCGCATTCGCCGGCGGCGTTGTCGCACCAGCGCTCGGCATACCCCGGACAGAACGCCGCGACGAGCGCCTCGAGCGCCTCCTCGGGGCTCGAGCCTACGTCGCCGCCCGCGTCGCTCACCTCACCCGGCGCATCGCTCGCGGCGTCGTCCACGACGTCATCAGCGATCTCTACGACGTCCGCCGTGTCGCCGATCGTCTCGGCCGCCGCGTCGGCGGTCGTCTCGGCCGTCGTGTCCCGAGCCCCGCCTCCATCGTCCGAACCACAAGCCCCGAAGACCACCACCAGAAACGATACGCATGCGTGCTTCACGCCGCGAAGATACCCGCCCGCGATCCCCCCGACCACCCAATCGTCACCCCCGGCGGCCGCCCCGCGCACGACGCGCTCGCGCGCGACGATCCACGTTGAAGTGGCGGCGACCCATCATTATAGTGCGCGCGCTCTTCGCCCTCCCCCGAGGTCTCATGCGCCGTCTCGCCATCATCGCCCTCCTCTCCTCGTCCCTCGCCGCCTGCGGCGACGACCCGGCGAGCACCCCCGACGCGGAGACCACCGCCGAGACCACCACGCCCGACGGCACGACCCCGGACACCTCCGGCGAGGACACCGTCGAGGAGACCACGCCCGAGGTCGACGACGACACGACCAGCTGCGAGCACCCCTGCCTCGACGAGTTCGGCAAGAACGACAAGAGCCTCTGCCCCGCCCCGCAGAGCGAGTGGGTCTGCACCGCCGGCTGCTGCGTGCCGGTCTTCGCGTGCGAGACCGACGCCGACTGCACCACCCAGGGCTTCGTCGAAGAGCAGTGCGACGACGAGCGCTTCGCCTGCCTCTGCAACACCGGCGCGACCGCCGGCGCCACCGCCGCGCCCGAGGGCGTCGAGGTCGGCGCCTGCTTCACCTGGCTCTGCGCCGTCTCCGCCGAGTGCGCCGACGGCGAGCTCTGCGCGGGCGGCGCCTGCATCCCCGCGCCCGACGCCAAGGGTCTCGCCGTGCGCATCCTCGATCGCCCGACCGTCTTGACCCCGGGCGCGACCTACCGACTCCACGCCGAGGCCTTCGACCCGGCGGACGCCTCGCGCGTCGCGCCCGTCGAGGCGACCTGGTCCTCCTCCGACGACGCCATCGCGACCGTCGACGCCGACGGCCTCGTCACCGGCGGCGCGAGCGCCGGCCTCGTCACCATCACCGCGCACAACGGCGAGACGAGCGCGAGCCTCGTGCTCGAAAACGTCGTGCCCGCCGGCGACGACATCACCCTGGTCGTGCGCACCGAGCTCACCTGGGAGCCGGTCGTCGGCCGCTACGCCGTCATCGACCAGGCCAGCGGCGCCGCCGTGGCCGAGGACCTGCCCGCCGACGGCGTCGTGCGCATCGCGACCACCGACGGCGAGGGCCCCTGGACCGTGCACGTCTTCGGCGAGGACAACGACTGGGTCTCCTGGGTCGGCCTCACCGCCGGCGAGACGCGCTACCTGCCGATCCCCAAGACCGCCTGGGGCCGCATCGTCTACGACCAGTCCGGCGCGCTCACCGAGGACACCGTCATGGACCAGGTCGGCATCATCACCGGCGTGCCCGACTACACCACCTACTCGTACGAAGGCACGCTCGAGATCGTGCTGACCACGACCGGCCTGTCCTCGGCGCTCTTCGACTTCAACCTCTCGGTGCTCCTCGGCTCCGACGTCAAGCGCTTCCTCCACCCCGACTCGCAGATCCCGCGCGTCGACAAGAACGAGCCGATCTCCGTGCCCGGCGGCATCGTCTTCAACCTGCTCGGCCCCGCCATCCCGAGCTACGTGCTCACCGCCCCGCTCGGCACCCATCGCGTCTGGTCGCTCGGCGGCAAGCTCAACCTCAACGACATCGCCGAGTACTCGGGCGTGATCTTCGACGCCGTCGGCGGCGGCGACCTCGACTTCACCAAGATCGTCGGCGCGGTCTTCCCGCTCTTCCGCAACTTCTGGTCGGGCTACGCCGCCGAGGTCGAGGTCCCCGAGGTCGGCCTCGGCTCCGATCCGGTCGCCTTCACCTCACGCCTGACGACCCCGATGGGCTTCGAGATCATGCTCGACATCCCGGCGCTGCCCATGATCGGCGAGCTCGGCTACGCCGACGGTCTCTTCCTGCTCTCGGGCGCGCAGACCCTCGACGGCTTCATGGTCCCGCTCGGCCTCTCGGGCGGCGCCGACACCTCCGACAAGGAGAACAACCCGCCCGACGGCCTCGCCGACGGCGACGAGAAGACGGCGGTCAAGGACCCGTTCGCGTTGCCCGCCGCCCCGCTGCACGCCGGCCTCCAGGGCGACACGACCCGCTACGTCGTCGCTGCGGTCGCCGCCTCGATCCCGACCAGCGGCGACCCGCGCCCCTCGGCCGGCGCCGCCACGCTCGCGCGCTGGGCCCCGGGCGAGCGCCCGCCGGCCGACCACGCGCTGCCCCCGTTCCTCGGCTTCCCCGACTGGGACGCGATCGGCGCCGACTTCGAGACGCGCACCATCACCGTCGCCTCGGCGCCGGGCACCGATCTCCTGCGCGTCCTGATGAAGGGCAAGCGCGGCGCCCACTGGACCTTCTACGGCGTGCCCGCCACGGGCGATCTCGTCGTGCCCGATCCGACCACCTTCGGCGTCGAGGCCGATCGCTTCGTCAGGGACGACCTCGAGTCCGTGCTCGTCAACTGCCTCGACTTCGCCGACGGCGCCGACCTCTCGCGGCTCGGCGTGCCCGGTGGGCTCGCGCTCGACCTCCTGCTCGGGGTCGTCGACCGCGTCTCGTTCATCGACCTCAAGAACAAGCCGCGCCCTGAATGACGATTCATCGCCTGCCCGCGCTCGTGCCGCTCGCCCTCTGCGCCGCGCTCGGCGTCGCGACGGCGAGTTGCGACGACGCTGACCCGGCGCCGGCCGACCCGTGCCTGAGTCACCGCTGCGTCAGCGCGCCGCCGCCGGTCTGCGACGGCACGATCAAGATCGTCTTCCAGGCGCTCGGCACCTGCTCGACCGATCCGACCGGCACGCCGCGCTGCGACTACCCGGTCGCGCAGCAGCAGGACTGCGCGCTCCTCGACGGCAAGATCTGTCAGGCCGGCCAGTGCATCGACGAGCCGGTCGTGCCCTGCGAGGGCGTCGTCTGCAACCAGCGCCCCGACCCCGACTGCGATGGCCACATCGCGCGGATCTACGCCGCCACCGGCGCCTGCGATCCGGCGATCCCACCGGCCGGCGCCTGCGTCTACGGCTTCGAGGCGGCGCTCGACTGCTCGCTCTCGGAGAAGGCCTGCATCGACGGCGGCTGCGTCGATCCCGCCGACGTGCCCTGCACCCCCAACCCGTGCGATGTGCCGCCACAGGGCACCTGCAGCGGCAACATCCCGACCGCCTTCGAGCCGATCGGCACCTGCACCGAGCGCACCGTGAACAACCGCCCGGTCGCCGAGTGCAGCTACGCGACCGCCGTGCAGCCGGCCTGCCCGGCCCCGACCGGCGAGTGCTGGCTCGGGCGCTGCGCCACGACGCTGCGCGCGCCGGCCGCCGCGGGCGAGCTCGTCATCACCGAGGTCTCGAAGAACCCGGCCTCGGCCGGCGACGAGGCCGAGTGGTTCGAGCTCTTCAACCCCACCGACGCCGCGCTCCGGCTCGACGGTTGCACCATCGCCGACGAAGGCGGCGAGTCGCACGCGATCGGGGCCGACGTGATCGTGCCGGCCGGCGGCCACCTCGTGCTCGGCTCGAGCCTCGACCCCGAGCCCAACGGCGGCTTCGTGCCCGACTACCGCTACGAGGGCCTCGTGCTCGCCAACGACCGCGACGAGCTCGTCGTGAGCTGTGGCGGCCTCGTCATCGAGCGCGTCGCCTGGACCGACGCCTGGCCGCGGCTCGCCGGCCGCACCATGAGCCTCGGCCAGAGCCCGCCGACCGCCGCCGGCAACGACGGCCCCGCCGTCTGGTGCGATGCGCCGACCCGCTACGGCGACGGCACCAACCTCGGCAGCCCGCGCCGCGCCAACCCGCCCTGCCCGCCGTGAAGGGCGTTCGTCGCCCCGTCCGTTGACGATCCAATCGCGCCGCGCGATGAAGGGTCATTCCTGGCACGGAAGCGTCACACCATGCACAAGATCCTGCTCGGGCGTCCTCAGTTCAACGACTGGGCGCGCGCCCTGGACCGCCTCGCCGCCAACTCACGCGGCGCGATCCAGCTGCACGCGCTCGACGACGACCCCGGCGAGCTCATCAGCTACGCGCGCCGCTTCCGGCTGAGCGCCATCATCCCCACGACCTACGAGCAGATGCGTCGCCTGCACCGCCACCACGACGACTTCGCGGCCTTCGGCTGCAAGCTCGTGTGCTCGCGCAGCCACGACCTGGTCGACACCTTCGACGACAAGGTGCGCTTCATCCGCTTCATGGAGGACTACGGGCACCAGCACCTCCTGCCCGAGGTCTACGTCGTGAATCACGAAGGCGAGCGTACCGACTACGCCGAGATCCGTTACCCCTGCATCTTCAAGCACGCGCTCGCCTTCGGTGGCACCGGCTCGTCGGTGCACCTCGACCCGTCGCGCCCGCTCGATCTCTCCCAGGTCCCACCGCAGCTGAGCTACATCGTGCAGGCCTACATCCCTGGCTCCAGCGAGCTCGGCGGCCACCTCTACGTCGAGCACGGCAGCGTTCGCAAGTCGCTCTACTACCTCGGCACGCGCGACCCCTCGGTGCACATCCAGCGCGGTCGCATGGGTCGCTACGAGCGCTTCGAGACCATCGACCAGGCCGCCGAGATCGAAGACGTCTTCGCGGCGATCGACTACACCGGCTTCGCCTGTGTCGACTTCAAGATCGACGACGCGGGCGGCGCACGCATCTTCGAGATCAACCCGCGCCTCGGCGGTACGCTGGTCCACGACGAGCGCGACCTCCTCGGTTTTCTCACCGCCGCTGCCGAGGCTTAGAGCGCCGATCTCTTCGGCCAGGAGCGGGCCCGCGACCGCGAGCGAGCGACACTCGGCTCACGCCGACTCGTCCCCCTCGCTCCGCCGCACGGCGCTCGCGCCGGCGGCCACCGGCACGTAACGGGTGCCACGCGCGCGCCCGACGATCGCCAGCTTGCCCGCGTTGACGAGGAAGAGCAGGTACTCGCGGGCCTCGCGCGCCGACACGCCCAGCGCCTGCGCCACCGTCGTCGTCGTGAGGTGCCCCTGCCGCTTGGCCGCGTCGAGCAGCACCTGATCGAGCGGCTCCACCTCGGGCACCTCCGCGACCTCCGGCAGCGGCGCCTCGAGCTCGTGCTCGACCCGATCGCGGATGTGCTCGAGCTTGAGGCGCAGCGTGCGCAAGACCGGGAAGAGCGCGTGCGCCACCTCCTCGGGGCGCATGCCGCCGGGCCCGGGCCCGAGCGCACGCACGATCGGGAAGGCGTCCTCTTCGCCCAGGCGCTCGCGCTCGAGGTGGAACGCGAGCGTCGGCAGCTCGCCCTTGGTCCAGAAGCCGTCGCGCAACGCCGTCGCGAGCTCGGTCGCCTCGACGGGCCGGTCCCCGGGGCGCGCCGACTTGCCGGTCTTGCCGGGGGTCGGCTCACGCGCGGCGCCTTCGGCCGACCCGCGCTCCTTGGCGCGCGACCCGGGCGCGGGCGCACCGCCACGGCGCTCGCGCACCTCCTCCTCGAGCCACGCCTTGTCGCGCCCGCGGAAGGCGAGCAGCTTCATCGGATCGGCCTGGATCACCTCGGCGAAGTGGAAGTGTGTCGCCACCGCGCCGGTGCAGACCTTGGTGTCCTCGCGGCACGAGCAGTAGCTCGACACGTCGCGCAGATCGAAGGGGAAGAGGTCGTGGCCCGCCTCCTCGAAGATCTCGGCGAGCCGCTCGGACATGCGCCCGCGGATCAGATCGGCCGCCAGCGCGGCCTCGTCGGAGATCGCGTCGACGACGGCGACCCAGGTCGGTGAGTCGATCGTCTCCATGCGGATCTTGACGCTGTGGAGCTCGCCCGAATCGCTCGCGACCTCGGCCAGGAGGAGCCCCGGGCGGATCTTGAGCTCACGGATCGACTTGCGCGCGAGGTTTCTGCCGCGCCGGATGATCGGCCTGAGCTCCGAGGTCTCGAGGAGCGGCGCCAACCAGCGCTCCTGGATCCAGTTGTCCTCCGAGACCGCGTGCCCTTCGCCGCGCGGCGCGCCATCGACATGCCGGCCCTTCATGGCGCGGCCTCGTCGCCGTCGCCATCGGCCCCGCCCCTGCCGTCGGCCACGTCGTCGAGCACGGCGTCCTGACCCAGCGCGATGAGCGAGCGGAGCGCCTCGTCGTCGAGCTCGCCGAGCCAGGTCTCGCCTTCGCCGACGACCTTGTCGGCGAGCTGGCGCTTGTCCTCGAGCAGCTGGTGGATCTGCTCCTCGAGCGTGCCCTGGGAGACCAGGCGGTGCACGGTGACGTCGCGGGTCTGGCCGATCCGGAACGCGCGGTCGGTCGCCTGGTCCTCGACCGCCGGGTTCCACCATCGATCGTAGTGGAAGACGTGGTTGGCGCGCGTGAGGTTGAGCCCGGTGCCGCCGGCGCGCAGCGAGACGATCATCAGCGGCGGCCCGCTCGGCTGTTGGAAGCCCGCCACCATCTCGTCGCGCTGCTGGCGCGAGAGCCCGCCGTGCAGGAATGGGATCGCGCGCCCGATGCGCTCCGAGAGCACGCGCTCGAGGATGAAGCCCATCTCGCGATATTGCGTGAAGACGAGCGCGGCCGAGTCGTTCTCGAAGACCTCGTCGATGAGCTGCAAGAGGCGCGTGAGCTTGCCGGAGCGGCGCGGCGCGACGGTGTTGTCGCGAAGGAACTGTGCGGGATGATTACAGATTTGCTTGATGTGCGTCAGCATCGCCAGGATGCGACCGCGCCGCTCGATGCCCTGGTCGAGCGCGCCGATCTCCTCGAAGCCCTTGTCGATGGTGCTCTGGTAGAGCGCCGCCTGCTCGCGCGTCAGCGGGCAGTAGCGCGTCGTCTCGACCTTGTCGGGCAGCTCGGGCGCGATCGCGGGATCGGCCTTCATGCGCCGCAGGATGAAGGGCGCCGTCACCTTCTTGAGGAGCTCGGCCGCGGTCTCGTCGGCGTAGCGCTCGATCGGGATCGCGAACTGCCGCTTGAAGGCGGTCTGCCCGCCGAGCAGGCCCGGGTTCAGGAAGTCGACGATCGACCAGAGCTCGGTCAGGCGGTTCTCGACGGGCGTGCCGGTGAGCGCCACGCGCCGCCGCGCGGAGAGCTGCCGCACCGCCTGTGACTGCGCGGCCTCGGGGTTCTTGATGTTCTGCGCCTCGTCGAGCACGACACACTCGAAGACGATGCGGGCGAGGAGCTCGCGGTCGCGCCGGCCGAGCGCATACGAGGTGAGCACGCACGCCGGCGCGCCGTCGGGGCTGGCCTGGCGGATGCGCTCGGCGAGCTGCTGCAGCGTGTGCGCGCGCGCCGGCCCGTGGTGCATCACCACGCCGAGCGTCGGGAAGAAGCGCCGGATCTCGCGGCGCCAGTTGCCGAGCACGCTGGTCGGGCACACGACGAGGAAGCGCGGTGCGCCGCCGACGGTCTTCGGCGCGCGGCGCGCGAGCTCGGCGAAGAGCGCGAGCAGCTGCACGGTCTTGCCGAGGCCCATGTCGTCGGCGAGGCACGCCCCGAAGCCGAGGTCGGTCACGCTGGCGAGCCACGAGAAGCCGCGCCGCTGATAGGGCCTGAGCTCGGCGCGCAGGGTCGCCGGCGGCGCGATCTCCTGCGGGCCCTGGTCCATCCCGCCGCGCAGCGCGAAGAGCGCGCGCTGCACGTCACCCTCGCAGATCACCTCGGCCACCGCCTCGGGCGACTCGTCCATGCCGACGGAGCCGGTCAGCGCCAGGCGCAGCGCCTCGGCGACCTCCATCTGGCCGTGGCCCTCCTTGTCGTCGCCGATGAGCGCCTGCAGGCGCGCGACGTCGGCGGGATCGATCGCGACCCACTGGCCGCGGTGATGCACCAGCGGCGCCTTGGACTTCACCAGCTCGTGGAACTCGGCCTCGGTCAGGGTGTCCTCCCCGAGGCAGGCCTCCCAGCGGTAGTTGACCATGCCGGCGAAGAGCCCGGTGCCGGGCGCGCCCCCGACCTCGCCGTCGTCGACGCCGAGGCGCATGCGCGCGCGCACGCGGCGATGGCCGACGCGCGAGAGCGCCGCCGGCATCTCGACCACGTAGCCGGCGCGCTCGAGCTGCACGCCCTTGGAGGTGATGAACTCCCACGCCTCGGTCGGCGAGACCGACACCGACGCCGGCTGCTTCTGCGCGAGCGCGCGCGCGATCGGCTGGAAGACCGCGGCGCACCGGCCGAGCGCCTCGAGCAGGGTCTCCTCGGGGAAGGCCATGCGCGCGATCACCTCGCGCACGCCCGCCGACGGGCTGGCGAGCTCCGAGGCGGGGATGCGCTCGACGCCGCCGTCGGGGTGCAGGTGGAAGGACAAGAGCCACGGTCCGCGCGCGTTCTTCGGCTCGGCGATGCGGAAGCCGATCACCGGCCGCCCGGTCACGCCGACGGTGGTCGCCGGCGCGACCCACTGGCGGAGGTTGTCGGGGATGTGCTCCTCGAGCACGCCGTGCAGCTCGAAGCGTGGATCGGGGCCGGCCAGCGCGTGCTCGAGGCGGATCGGCCAGGTCTCGAGGGTGCCCGGCGGGTGGCAAGGCGCCTCGGCTCGGGTCGCCGCGCGCAGGAGCCCGTCGGCGGCGGCGTCGGCGAACTCCTGCAGCGCCGCGGCGGCGGAGTGCACGACGGCGTTGGGTGTGCCCTGGCGGTCGGCGACCTTCACGTCCTTGTCGGCGCCGCGCTTGCCGTCGGCGCGGCGCTGGCCTCGCTCCGCGCCGGGCGCACGCGCCGCGCCGGGAGGGTGCTGCGGCTTGGCGAGCGTCGGCAGCCCGAGGTCGAGCGGGAAGGCGCGCGCCACGCCGGGCATCGCCTGCGCCAGGGCCTGCAGGCGGTTGCGATCCTCGACGCGGACCGGCGCGACGCGCCAGCGCGCGTGCGTCTCGGACGAGTCGCCGACCTTGAGGAGCGAGGGCACGACCTGCTGGCGCTCGACGAGCTCGACCGTGAGCTTGGCGGCCAGGGCCCAGACCCCGACCGAGGGCGAGAGCCGCGTCAGGTGAGAGAGCGGGATGCTCGCGAGCTCGGTCGCGGCGCTGCCGGCGTCGAGCCACCAGCCGTCGCGCAGGGTCAGCCGGGGCACGCCATGCGGATCGGGGAAGAGCAGGCGCACGCCGGAGAGCCAGTGCCCGCGCGCGAACGCCGAGCGCAGGCGCGGCGGCACGGCGCGGTCGTCGGTGGCCCAGAGGAACAGACCCGCCGGGCCCGGCGCCAGCCCGTCGACGACGGGGCGAGGCACCAGGGTGAGGTGAGCGAGATCCTTCGCGTTGGAGAGCATGCCAGACCGACCCTTGGACACTCCAAGATGGTCATAGATCGATGCGGCATGCAAGACCGCCGCTGCCGACCGGCACCGCCTGGCAAAACTGCGATCTCAGAAGAAACGATAACCGGCGATGAGCTGGAATCCGAGGTGCGAGACGTTCCAGGAACGCACATCGACCGAGAGCGACATGCCCGTGGCCTCGCCGAAGCGCACGCCCGCCCCGAACATGCCGAGGAAGCCGGCGGAGCTCGACCAGCGCGCGGGGGAAAAGCCGGTCCCGCTGCGCTCGAAGCCGTCGGCGGTCGCGAAGCCGAGCCCGAGCACGCCGTAGGGCGTGAAGAGCCACTCGCGCCCGAGGAAGGCCCAGCGACCCTCCGCCCAGAACGCCTCGAGCTGGCCCTGCAGGCGCGAGTCGGGCATGGCCGCGGCGGCGCCGAGGCCGACCGAGAAGTCGTCGAGCGCGACCAGCACCACCCCTCCGAAGGCGTTGCCGGTCTCGTCGGGGCCGTCCCAGGCGAGCACGCTGCCGCCGCCGAGGTGGACCTCGAGGCCGATCGCGAGGGCGGCCGACTCCTCGGCGCGCGCATGACCGGCCAGCGCCGCGACGAGCGCCAGGGCGGCGAGCGCGGGCTTCACGACGCGCCTCCGACGCGCGGGCGCACGAGGCCGACGCCGGCGGCGAGGTAGGTCCTGGCGATCGCGACGTAGTGCGGCGCGCTCGCCGCGAGCATCGCTGTCTCGTCGGCGCTGAGCGGGCGCACAGGGCGAGCCGGCGCACCGAGCGCGAGCATGCCGCCGGGGATCGCCGTGCCCGGCGTGACCAGCGCGCCCGCGCCGACCATGGCGCCGGGCCCGATCTCCGCGCCGTCCATGACGATGGCGCCCATGCCGATCAGCGCGCCCGCGCGCACGGTGGCGCCGTGGATCACCGCGCGGTGGCCGACGGTGACGTCGTCCTCGATGAGGGTGGCGTGGCGCCCGGTGGTGACGTGCACGACCGTCATGTCCTGCAGGTTCACGCGCCGGCCTACGCGGATATGGAAGACGTCGCCGCGCACGACGGTACCATACCAGACCGAGCTGCCGTCGCCGAGGTGCACGTCACCGATGACGCGCGCCGTGTCGGCGACGAAGACGTCGACGCCGAAGGTCGGCGCCGTGCCCTGGTAGGTCTGGATGCGCGGATCCTCGTGCATTGGGGTCACCTCCAGGGCGTGCTCCCGGCTCAGGTCACCTTGTGGCCGATGTAGGGCACGTTGCGGAAGCGGTTGTCGTAGTCGAGGCCGTAGCCGATCACGAACTTGTCCTCGATCGTGAAGCCCGTGTAGTGGATCGGCACCTCGACCTTGGTGCGCGCCGGCTTGTGCAGGAGCGTGCAGATCCTGAGCGAGCGCGGGTGACGCGTCGTCAGGTTGTCGAGCAGGTAGCGCATCGTCAGCCCGGTATCGATGATGTCCTCGACGACCAGCACGTCGCGCCCTTCGATCGGCGCGCTCAGATCGCTGGTGATCTGCACGACGCCGCTGGAGGTGGTGCTCGAGCCGTAGCTCGACAGACCGAGGAAGTCGATCGTGCACTCGACCGAGAGCGCGCGGCTCAGATCGGCGAGAAAGACGAACGATCCCTTGAGGATCCCGACCAGGGCCAGGTCCTTGTCGCGATAGTCGTGGCTGATCTCCTCACCGAGCTCGGCGATGCGCCGGTGGAGCACCGCCTGGTCGATCAGGACTTCGAGGTCGCTGCGCTTCATCGCTCACCCGTTCAGACGAAGACGTTGTTGATCACCTCGCCGAGGCCGCCCGCCCCCGGCACGATGTATTGATGGTCGTTGAGGCCGCGCTCGAGCTCGGGGTGGGTGCCCGGCTCGGTTGCGAGCACGTGGTCCGGCGAGAGCCCGCGGTCCAGCCTGAACGCGTAGATCACCGCGTCGGGCTCGGCCGCGCGCACGTTCCTGACGAACTCGGGCGTGACGATGAGGTTCATGGTGATGAGCTTCCTCGGCGGCCCGCCGGGCAGGTTCTTGTAGTACCCGACCGCCTTCAGGAAGGACGAGCCGGTCGCGCCCATCGGGTCGGGGAACATCAGGATCTGATCGGCGACGGCGCCGCCGGCCTTCTCGCCGAAGATGCGCGCCCCGACGACCTGCCCCTGCGCGTCGGTCACGCGGTTCATGATCAGGTGGTCCTGGCGCACGCCCGCCGGGTCGAGCACGTGGTTGAGCGCGTCGAAGCAGACCTGCGCGGGCAGCATGCCGGCGCGCGCGATGTCGACGCAGACGACGCGCGTCTTCGGATCGACGACGCGCCCGCGGTAGACCCCTTGAGGCGTGTGCGCGATCATGCGCGTGGGCGAGGCGACCTCGACCGTCGGCAGCTCGCGCGCGAGCACGATCGCGACCAGATCCCGATAGAGCGCGGTGACGAGGTGGTTGATCTCCGGCTGCGTGGTCGCGTCGGAGGAGAGCGTCGCCAGGAGCGAGAGGTGATAGGCATCGGCCAGGATGTGCACCCGATCGCCGTAACGGTGCCGGAGCTCGCCGTTGTCGAGGGATGTGCCGCTGTAACCGATGTCGCTCGCGTCCACGTCTCCCTCCTCCGCTCGGAGCGGCACCATGCGCCGCCGCGGGCCGCTCGTCAAGCCGCTGTCGGCCGTCGCGGCCGCTCCGGAGGCGGCGCCGACGGGCGATGAATAGCGCTGACGGCGATCGCGTTCTAAGCTGCGTGCTCGAAAACCCACGGAGGTGGACCATGCGACAGGTGCCCGTCATCCAACGCCTCGCGGTCGTGGCGCTCCTCGCGCTCGCCGCGCTGGCGCTGAACGTCACGAGCGACGAGCGCGCGCTCGCCGCCCCGCGCACCGATCCGGCGGAGGCCGCGGTGGCGACCGCCTTCCGCGCCGCCCTGGGCAACGACTTCCAGGCCTACCTCGCGGTCGTGCACCCCGACGAGAAGGCCAACCCGCAGCAGGTCGGCCAGCTCGAGAAGTACACCTTCGCGCGCTTCGTGCGGCAGGCCTCCTGGTACATCGCGGGCAAGGACCCCGACAGCTTCCAGGTCGAGCGACGCGAGGAGCTCGGCGGCGGCAAGGTCAAGCTCTACCTGAAGGACGTCGCGCACCCGTCGCGCGCCGCGGTGCCGATCACCCTCGAGAAGCGCGGCGCCGCGTTCTTCATCCTGTCGAACTCGCTATGAAGGCATCCCTCCAGGTGGCTGGTGTCGAATAGCGAGCCGCGATGGATGCAAGGAGCCGCGCCCCGACGAGTGAGGTGTACGTTCGGTACTCCGCAGCGAGGAGGGGGCGCGGCG
>WYBB01000219.1 GCA_011526585.1 Deltaproteobacteria bacterium | reverse complement strand
CGCTCCGCCCAACGGATGGAAGGTCGCGCAGCAGCGCGGAACGAGGACCGGACTCCTATCGAGGCAGGCTCGGGTCGGCATCGCCAATCACGTGTTGACAGGAGACGCATCATGGAAGGGGCGGCCCCACGTCGCGACGTGCGCCACCGCCGCGCTCACTCGCCGGCGATCGCTCTCGCCTCGGCGTTGTCCGGCTCGACGATCAGCGCGAGCCGGGCCGCCTCGCGCGCCTCCTTCTGGAGGCCCGCCGCGGCCAGCGCCCGCGCCCGCGCGAGCAGCACGTCGATCGAAAACGGCGCGATGTGCAGCGCCTGCTCGGCCACCTCGCGCACCTCCTCGGCCCTGGCCTTCGGGCCGAACCCCTCCAGCACCTTCACCGCCAGGCTCGGGTCGGCCTGCTCGACTCCGAGCAGCTTCATCCTCACCGCGTGTGCCTCGGCGCGCTCGCCCGCCGCCTCCAGCGCCGCCGCCCACTCCGCCAGCGGCCATGGGTTCTTCGGGTCGAGCGCCGCCGCCTCGCCCCAGAGCTTCGCCGCCTG
Organism: Deltaproteobacteria bacterium; assembly: GCA_011526585.1. Classification (GTDB taxonomy): domain Bacteria; phylum Myxococcota_A; class UBA9042; order PHBI01; family PHBI01; genus WYBB01. The sequence continues at coordinate 6,411 of WYBB01000219.1, read as the reverse complement.
CGCGTGCTCGGCCGCGTCGGTCGCCAGCGCCGCCAGCGCCGCCAGCCCCTCGACCCCGGCCTTGCCGGCCGCTCTGAGCGCCTCCCAGTCCGCCTTGGCCTGCGCCCGCGTCGCCTTGTCGCGCATGCCGAGGATCGCCCTCACGTAGCGCGCGGTCTCCGCCTCGCCCGCGGCCAGCGCCTCTTCGGCCAGCCTCGCCGCCGCCTCGCGCTGCCCGCGCGCCAGCGCCAGGATCGCCGCCTCGCCCTTTTCCTTCACCCCGGCGCCCGCGGCCGCCTCGATCGCCACCGCCGCCTCGGGCGCCAGCGCCCGATAGCGCTCGAGGTCGATCGGGTAGGCCGCCTCCAGATAAGCGAGCTCCGCCTCGAGCCACACGAAGAAGCGCGCGTCGAAGGTCCCGGGCGCGACCCCGAGCGCGCCCGCGAAGACCTCGTCGATGCCCTTCCTCTTGCCCCAGAGCACCAGCATCTCGCGCATCGCCGCAAAGCCCCAGGTGTCGCGGATGAAGCGCGTCACCTGGTAGGCCTGGTAGTACGCGACCAGGATCTCCTGGAGCGTCTTGGCCTGCGTGAACGCCAGGTTGAAGTCGGCCACCCCGCGCAGCTTGCCCGCGATCAGCGCCGCCCTGAGCTCACGGTCCTGCTCGCGCTCCCACGCCGGCCGCGCCTCCAGCGACTCCAGCACCGCCAGCCCCTCGGTGAACCACCGCGGCACGCGCCCATCGGTCATCTGGATGTGGTAGACGTGCGCCAGCTCGTGCCACAGCACCTCGGCCCAGTTGAAGTCCCCGGCCGACGGCGAGCGCGCCGTGATCACGTGCCCGAAGCAGATCCCGTGCGCCGCCAGGCCCGGCAGCCCGGTCGACCGCACCGCGAAGGTCTCGGGGTTCTTGAAGATCTCGATGTGCAAGGGCGGCTTCGGCGCGACCCCGTACTTCTTCGTGAGAGCGCGCTCGGCCTCCTGCAGGAGCGACGGCACGACCTTTTCCAGGAGCGCCGCCTCGTCCCGGTCCGCCCTCACCCGCATCGGCGCCGCCTCGAACCAGGAGTAGCGCTTGTCGGCCTTGTCGTAGAAGTGCGCCAGCAGGTTGTAGACCCGCACGTTGAACGGGTCCCCATCGAAGGCCCGCTCCAGCGTTGCCCGGGCCTTGTCGTCCTCGCCGATCCGCGAGTAGCCCGTGCCCAGCATGCCGAGCGCGTCCCAGTCGTCCGGGTCCAGCGCCAGCGCCTTTTCCAGGAGCGTGATCGCCTCGGGGTAGCGGTGCTCACGCTCGGCGTGCTCGGCCGCGGTCGCATGGAAGCGCGCCGCCTTCGGGTTCGCCTCGAGCGCGCGCGCCTCGACCGCCGCGAAGCGCTCGGCGTCGTCGAGCAGGTAGTACGCCGCCCCGAGCAGCGCCAGCGCCTCGCCGTCACGCGGCGCCACCTTCAGCGCCTCCTCCTCGAGTCGCTTCACCGCCGCCTCGGGCCGCTCGTTGTGCAGATCGACCAGCGCCAGCACGTTGTGGCACGGCACGCACTGCGGGCTCGCCGCCAGGAGCGGCGTCATCAGCTCCACCGCCTCGGCGAAGGCCCGGTCGCTCTCGATCGCCACCTTCGCCCGCCCGACCGTCGCCATCACGTCCGCGCCGCACGCCTTGTAGAGCGGATCGGCCTTGCGATAGTCGTACTTGGACGCGTGCAGATCGGCCCACAGGCGCTTCGCCAGCGTGAGCTTGGGGTCCTTGTCCAGCGCCTCGCGGAACACCCGGTGCGCGTTCTTCGGGTAGTCGGTCAGCATCAGCCCGACCCCGAGCCACATGAGCCCCTCGGCCGTCGTCACGCGATCGTCGTTGTAGTCGTCGGCCATCTGGTCGAGCACGCGATGGCCCTCGGCCTTGTCCCCCGCGGCGATGAGCGCCCGGCCATACAAGACGCGCGCCTCGTAGCCGTCCTGCCCCGGCGTCGCCTTCACGATGGGCGCGAGCAGCGCCGCCGCCCGCGCGTGCTCCGAGCGCATGAGCGCGAGCCGTCCCTCGAGCACCGCCCGCGCGTCCTTGTCCTTCACCTTCGCGAGCCCGGCCGCGGCGTCATCCAGGCGCCACCCGTCCAGCGCCGCGCGCACCACCGCCTCGGCCGCCGGCTCGCCCGCCCGCGCCGCGCCCGCCCAGAGCGCGCCGACGAGGGCGAAGCACAGCGCCCGCCGCGTCAGCGCCCCCCGAGTCACAGGCCGCCCGAGATCATCCAGGCGTCGTCCTCGCGCACGAACTCGAGCCGGTTGAAGTCGTTCTTCGGCTTCCACCCGGTGACGCCGCCTTCGACATACTTGAAGCTGTAGTAGTACTCGTAGTCCGCGAAGGCGCGGTCGCCGTCGACCTCGATGCGCCGCATCAAGAGGCGCATCTGCACTTCGAGCACGTTGTCGCGGAAGTCCGCCAGCACGAGCTCCTTGAGCTCGTCGTAGCCGTAGTCGTCGGTCGAGTCGTCGGTCGTCTCACTGTTCTCGTAGTACTTGCGGCTCACCATCGCCAGCAGCCGATCGGCGTCGCGCGTCTCGACCGCCTTGCGGTACTCCATCACGCGATCCCACACCTCGCGGTTTTCCTCGGTGTCGGGGATCTCGGTGTTGCCGATCATGCTCGTGCCGCACCCGGACGCGAGCAGCACGGCGACGATCAGACCAAGACCAGTGAGCGATGGGCGCATGCGCGAGATCCCCTGGGGCGAGCTCTTCGGGAGCGTGGACCGGCGGCGGGAACCTGCGCCCGCGGCGCCGCATTCCCACGGCGCCGGTGGTCTAACGCGACTCAACTATGGTATCAAGCACGCGATGCGCTCCCGCCCCCCGGCTCTCTTCGCGTTGTCGCTCTCCATGCTCCTCGCGCCAGCCTGCGTCGACACCTCCGTGCCGGAGATCACGCTCGACTTCGGCGACGGCCGCACCGCGGGCCCCCCGTGCTCCCCGACCGAGCTCGAGTTCTTCCCCCCGGAGGAGCTGCGCATGCACATCATCGACGTCGGCCAGGGCGACGCGATCTGGATCCAGACCCCCTACTACGAGAACGAGCTCCTCGAGTCGCGCAACATCCTCATCGACGCCGGCCCCTCCGGCAACGTGCCCGGCACCTCGCCCGGCGGCGGCATCGTCGTCGCCTACATGCTCACCCACGGCCTCGTCGTCGGCGACGTCCTGCACGCGCTCGTCATCACCCACGCCCACGAAGACCACTACGGAGGCGCCGCCACCATCGCCTCGACCTTCGAGATCGAGCGCTACGTCGACCCCGGCTTCACCGCCGACTCCCAGGGCTTCCTCTCGGTGCGCTCGGCGGCCGAGTCCGACGTGCGCCGCCTCGGCGGCGACATCGGCGTGCCCGCGGTCGGAAGCCTCGTGCCCCGCCTCTACGCCGCCACCGATCTCTTCGGCGAGTACGTCGAGGCGCAGCTCCTCTGGGCCGCCGTGACCCCGCCATCCGGCAACGTCTCGAGCCCGTCGGGCACCGACATCAACAACACCTCGGTCGCCTTCGCCCTGCGCTGGGGGCTCAACCAGGTCCTCTTGCTCGGCGATCTCGAAAAGGAGGTCGAGGCCGCGCTCGTCGCCGCCCACGACGCCAACGAGATCTCGCTCGCCTCGCGCGTGCTCAAGGTCGCTCACCACGGCTCGTCGAGCTCGTCGACGCTCGGCTTCCTCGCCCGCGTCTTCCCGCCGCCCGAGAGCGACCAGAACTGGGCGGTGATCTCGTCGGGCCGCCGCAGCTTCAACGGCGTGACCCTGCCGACCGACGAGACGATCCGCAACCTCAAGGAGGTCCTCCTCGAGGGCCACATCCTCTCGACCGAAAACGACGACACCCTCAAGTCCTCCGGCACCGAGCACGACGACGATCACATCCTCGTCCGCCTGCGCGCCGACGGCCGCGTCGACGCGTGCTATGGCTTCTGACCCGCGTTACCCCGAGCTCGCCCGCCGTTTCCCGCGCGTCTTCGTCACCGGCGCGGCGGGCTTCATCGGCAGCCACGTCACCCGCCGCCTCGTCGACGAGGGCGCGCACGTCACCGCGCTGGTCCTGCCGAACGACCCGGCCCCCGCGCTCGCCGATCTGCCCGCCGCGAGCCTGACACGCGTCACCGGCGATCTCTCCGATCCGGCCGCGCTCGCCCACGCCATGCAGGGCGCCGACCTCGTCATCCACCTCGCCGCGATCTACGCGATCTGGCTGCCGCGCCCGCGCGCGATGTGGGAGGTCAACGTCACCGGCACGCGCAACGTCATGCGCGCCGCGCGCGACGCCGGGATCGACCGCGTCGTGCACACCTCGTCGATCGCCGCCGTCGGCCGCCGCGACGACCGCGAGCCCGCCGACGAGGACGACGGCTTCGACGACTGGGGCGGCGACGACTACGTCGTCTCGAAGTACGTCTCCGAGCTGGAGGCGCTCGCCGCCGCCGCCACCCCTGGCCTCGACGTGGTCGTCGTCAACCCGGCCTTCCCCTTCGGCCCGAACGACACCGGCCCGACGCCGACCGGCAAGATCGTGCGCGACACGCTCGCCGGGCGCATGCCGTTTTTCACCGACGGCGGCTTCAACGCCGTCGATGTGCGCGACGTCGCCGAGGGCCACCTGCTCGCCGCGCTCCACGGCCAGAGCGGCCGGCGCTACATCCTGGGCGGCGCCAACGTCACCCACCGCGACTTCGGGCGCATGGTCGCCGAGATCGCCGGCCTCGCCCCGCCGCGCCTCAACGTGCCGCCGGCCGTGCTCATCGGCGCCGGTCGCGTCGCCGAGCTCGTCGCCGACCGCATCACGCGGCGTGCGCCGATGATGACGCGCCGCTCGGTCGCCTACCTCGCCGGACAGTGGCGCTGGTTCTCGACGGCGCGCGCCGAGCGCGAGCTGGGTTACAGCCCGCGCCCGATCGACGAAGCGATCCGTGCATCGGTCGGCTGGTTCAGGCAGCAATCGCTTGCATCACGCCCGCCGCGGGGTTAGGTGCCCCGTTCCTCGCGTGACCGCCCAGGGTCGCGCGGCGAATCCCAAGCCAGCGAAATGTCACCCGAAGACTCGTCAGCTCCTGACACGGAGCCTCCCGATTCGAGCTCGCCTCGAACGGAGACGACCCCGCCACCGGGCGAACCCCGGAAGAACGGGGCCTGGAAGCTGATGCTCGGCGCGATCGGCGTCGTCTACGGCGACATCGGCACCTCACCGCTCTACTCGTTCCGCGAGTGCTTCCACCACACGAGCCCGACCGAGGCCCACACGCTCGGCATCGTGTCGTGTGTCTTCTGGGCGCTCGTGCTGGTCGTCGGCGTCAAGTACTGCACCTTCGTCTTGCGTGCCGACAACCGCGGCGAGGGCGGCGTGCTCGCGCTGATGGCGCTGGCCGCGCGCAGGAGCAGGACCTCACGCCTGCCGCGCACCCTCCTCGTCGTCGGCCTCTTCGGTACGGCGCTCTTCTACTCCGAGGGCATGCTGACGCCGGCGATCTCGGTGCTCGGCGCGGTCGAGGGGCTCTCGGTCGTCTCCGACGCGTTCACGCCGTACATCGTGCCGATCGCCATCGCGATCCTGCTCGTGCTCTTCTCGGTGCAGCGCCGCGGCACCGCCGGTCTGGCCGCGCTCTTCGGGCCGGTGACGCTGATCTGGTTCTCGTCGATCGCGCTGGTCGCGCTGCCGTGGATCCTCGAGGCGCCGCAGATCTTCGCCGCCATCAACCCGGTCTACGCCGTCGAGCTGCTCGCCTCGGATTGGTCGGGCTTCCTGGTGCTCGGCTCGGTGGTCCTGACGATCACCGGCGCCGAGGCGCTCTGTGCCGACCTCGGCCACTTCGGCAAGAACCCCATCCGCAAGGCCTGGTTCTTCATCGCCTTTCCGGCGCTGTTCGCGAGCTACGCCGGCCAGGGCGCCTACGTGCTCGAGCAGCTCGAGCTCGCCGCGCTCGCCGGCGTGCCGCTCCTCGACGTCGGCAACCCCTTCTTCGAGATGGCGCCCGAGCCGGTCCTGATCCCGCTCGTCATCATCGCGACGCTCGCGACGATCGTCGCCTCGCAGGCGCTCATCAGCGGGGTCTTCTCGGTCACGCACCAGGGGATCCAGCTCGGCTATCTGCCGCGGCTCACGGTCGTGCACACCTCGAGCGACATGGAGGGCCAGGTCTACGTGCCGCAGGCCAACTGGCTCCTGGCGCTCGCCTGCATCGGGCTCGTGCTCTTCTTCCGCGAGAGCGGAAACCTCGCCTCGGCCTACGGCATCGCGGTCACCGGCACGATGATGGTCACCTCCATCCTCTTCTTCTACGCGATGAAGAGTCGCTGGGGCACCTCGCGCGCGGGACTCCTGGCGGGGCTCTTCCTGGTGATGGATGCGACCCTCTTCATCTCGAACGTGCCGAAGATCCCGACCGGCGGCTGGATCCCGATGGCGACCGGCGT